>NZ_DASXJD010000196.1:0-78516 GCF_036497585.1 Actinomycetospora sp.
CCCCCCTGAACGGCGCAGAGCCCCCTCGCACCGTGATGAAAGGTAAAGGCGATCACTCGTCCGAGCGATCGGCCATTCGGAGCAGTCCGGGGTCACACGTGGCAGGAACGCTGTGCCGGGGAACGATGGTGAGGTGAGCACGAACCCGTTCGACGCCGTCCTCCTCCTGTCCTTCGGCGGTCCGGAGGCTCCGGACGAGGTCCGGCCGTTCCTCGAGAACGTCACGCGGGGCCGGGGCGTCCCGCCCGAGCGGCTCGACGCCGTCGAGGAGCACTACCACCACTTCGGCGGCCGCTCGCCCATCAACGACCTCAACCGCGAGATCATCGCCGCGCTCCGTCGCGAGCTCGCGACCGCCGGGTACGACCTGCCGGTCTACTTCGGCAACCGCAACTGGCACCCGTTCGCCGAGGACACCGTCACCGAGATGGCCCGCGACGGCGTCCGGAACGCGCTCGTGTTCGCGACCAGCGCCTACGGCGGCTACTCGGCCTGCCGGCAGTACCACGAGGACATCGCGCGGGCCCGGGCCGCCGCGGCCGAGCGGCTGGGCGACGAGTCCGCGGTGCCGGACCTGACCAAGCTGCGGCACTTCTACGACCACCCGCTGTTCGTCGAGGCGGTCGCCGACGGGGTGCGGGCCGCGCGGGAGACCCTCGACGCCGGTCTCGACGCCCGTCTCGTCTTCACCGCGCACTCGATCCCGGTCTCGGCCGACGAGACCGCGGGGCCGCCCGAGGAGGGCGGGCACCGCTACTCGCGGCAGGTCGGCGAGGCGGCGCGGCTCGTGGCCGACGAGCTCGGTGCCGCCGAGCACGACCAGGTCTGGCAGTCCCGCTCGGGGCCGCCGCAGATCCCCTGGCTGGACCCCCAGATCGAGGACCACCTCGACGCCCTGGCGGCCGACGGGGTGACCGACGTGGTGGTGAGCCCGGTCGGGTTCGTCTCCGACCACATCGAGGTCGTCTTCGACCTCGACACCGAGCTCGCCGAGCAGGCCGACAAGCTCGGCGTCCGCATGGCCCGCGCGGCGAGCGCCGGCTCCGATCCGCGCTTCATCCGCATGATCGTCGAGCTCATCGCGGAGCAGGTCGACGGTGTCGCGGTGCGGGAGCTCGGGGACGGGCCGCGTGGCGGGGTCGGCTGCAACGGCACGCTGTGCGCGCCCGGCTGCTGCGAGCCCGCGGCCCGGCGGCGCCCGGCGAGCTCCACCTGAGACGAGCGAGCGTCACCCTCGCTGCTTCTCAGTGCGCGAGAGTGCCGCTCGCTCGTCTCAGGGGGAGGGCTCAGGCCGCCGTCAGGACCCGGACCGTCTCGGCGACCGCGGCCACCCGCGCGGCCCGGACGGCGGTCGCGAGCGGACGCAGCGCATCGGTGCGGGCGAGCGCGCTCGCCGAGGTGAGCGCGCCGCCGGGATCGTCCCCGGAGGCGGCGACGAGGATCGCCTCGACCTCGTCGGCGTGCTGCAGCACCCGCAGCGGGCGCCCCGGGGTCCCGGCGGGCCAGGTCGGCTGGGGACGGGCGCGCAGCGAGGCCGCGATCTCGTCGCGCACCCCGGCGCGCGGCCGCGCCACGTCCATCTCGGCCAGGGTGGTGGCGGCCTCGCGCACGCCGGTGCGCAGGTCGTGCTCGGCGTCGGTGAGGCTGGGGTGCGCCTGCGGCGGGACCTCGTCGACGACGTGGGCGGTCCAGCGCAGCACCCCGTCGGCGACCACGGAGGGGACGACGGCGAGGCCCGCGCCCGGGAACACCGCGCACTCGCCCGCCGTCAGCGCCGAGGTCCGCAGCGTCTCCGGGCCGGGCAGGCCCCGGACGTCCCCGGCGACGGGGAGGACGACCCGGGCGTCCAACTCGCCCCCGGCGCAGCGACGGCGCAGCAGCACCAGCAGTGCGGCGAGCCCGGCGCCCGCGCGGTCCGGGGTCGGCAGATCGGTCTCCGCGGCGACCCCCGCGTCGGCGGCCACGACATCGTGGGCCTCGGACCACGGGGCGAGCGCGTCGAGGACGTCGTCGGCGGCGGCCGCGCCGGCGATCCACGCCGCGCCCCACACCGCCAAGGAGGCACTCGCAGCAGGCATGCGCACCAGCCTAAGCAGGTGTTCGGCGGGCCGACCACCGCGCCCGGGGCACCGGCCGCCGGAGGACGCGTGTCGCGCCGCCGTCCGGGTACGGACCGCCACTACCGTCGTCCCCCGTGGCGAGAACGCAGGGCCGCGGCATGAACGGCTCCACCGGCGACGCGGGCTTCCGCACGACCGGAGGCCTGGGCCGGCAGGCATCCGGCCCCCGCAGCGGCGGCCCGTCCAGCGGCGCCGGCCGCTCCGGCGGGCTCCCCGGCCTCACGAACCACCGTCCCACGCAGGAGATCGTCACCGTCGAGGCCGAGCCCGGCCTCGTCGTCGAGGACGCCACCGGGAGTTTCTGCGGCGCGGTGATCCGCGCCGACGTCCGCGAGGTCGTCCTCGAGGACGCCGCCGGGCGTCGTCGCCTGTTCCCGATGAAGCCCGCCTCGTTCCTCTTCGAGGGCCGGCTCGCCACCCTGACCCCGCCGCGCCCGCGGGAGTCGCCCGAACAGCAGCGCTCGGCGTCGGGATCGGTCCGCGGCGACGACCGGCGCGCCAAGGTCGCGAGCCCGCACCGCATCTGGGTCGAGGGCGTGCACGACGCGGCCATCGTCGAGCGGGTGTGGGGCCACGACCTGCGCGTGGAGGGCGTCGTCGTCGAGCCGCTGCACGGCGCGGACGTGCTGGTCGAGGCCGCGCAGGAGTTCGCCCCCGGCCCGGACCGCCGGCTCGGGGTGCTCGTCGACCACCTCGTCACAGGCTCGAAGGAGACGCGGATCGCGGAGGGGCTCCGCCGTGACCTCGGGGCCGCCGCCGAGCACGTGCTGGTGCTCGGCCACCCCTACGTCGACATCTGGGAGGCCGTGAAGCCCGCCGCCGTCGGCATCCGGGAGTGGCCGACGATCCCGCGCGGCATCGAGTGGAAGAAGGGTGTCTGCGCGGCCCTGGGGTGGGGCGACGAGCGCGACGGGGCCCGGCGTGTGCTCGGGGCGGTGTCGACCTGGAACGACCTGCAGACCCCGCTCATCACGGCGATGGAGCAGTTGATCGACTTCGTCACCACGTGACGCCGGATGGGGCACACTAACGGTGTGATCCCGCTCATCTGGGCGATCGCGGGAGTGGTGCTCGTCGTCGCCGAAGTCCTCACCGGGGGCTTCGTGCTGCTCATGCTCGGCGCCGCCGCCCTCGGGACGGCGGCCGTCTCCGCGGCCGGGGTCCCCCTGGGGCCGGACCTCGCGGTCTTCGCGGTGCTCTCCGCCCTGCTCGTCCTCGTCGCGCGGCCGGCGGTCCGCCGGCGGGTCCTGGCACACGACGCGGTGAACACCGGGGCCACCGCGCTGCTCGGCACGCGGGGCGAGGTCGTCGAGGCCGTGGCCGCCGGATCCGGCACCGTCCGGCTCCGCGGCTCCCTCTGGTCGGCCCGATCGCTGCACGACGACGACCTCCCGACCGGCACGGCCGTCGTCGTCGTCGAGATATCCGGGGCGACGGCCGTCGTCACCCCCACCGAAGCCTGAACCATCCGCAGAGCGGGGGAGGAGCGATGGACGTGTCCGTCGTCGTCATAGTCCTCGTGGTGCTCGTCGTGATCCTCGTGGTCACCACGATCGCCAGGAGCATCACCGTCGTCCGGCAGGCCGAGGCCGCCGTCATCGAGCGCCTGGGCCGCTACCAGCGCACCGCCGAGCCCGGCCTGACGCTGCTCGTGCCCTTCATCGACCGCATCCGCGAGCGGGTCGCGCTCTGGGAGCAGGTCGTCTCGTTCCCGCCCCAGCCCGTGATCACCCAGGACAACCTGACGGTCTCCATCGACACCGTCGTCTACTACCAGGTCACCGAGCCCCGCAACGCCGTCTACGAGATCAACGACTACATCAACGGCGTCCAGCAGCTCACGACGACGACGCTGCGCGACGTGGTCGGCGGGATGAGCCTGGAGCAGGCGCTGACCTCCCGGGAGACCATCAACACCGGGCTGCGCCGCGCCCTCGACGACGCCACCGGGCCCTGGGGCCTGCGGGTGGTCCGCGTGGAGCTCAAGGCGATCGACCCGCCGCCGTCGATCCAGGACTCCATGGAGAAGCAGATGCGCGCCGACCGCGAGAAGCGCGCCATGATCCTCACCGCCGAGGGGCACCGCGAGGCCTCGGTCGCCGAGGCGCAGGGCAACAAGCAGGCCGCCATCCTCAACGCCGAGGGCGCCAAGCAGGCGGCGATCCTCGAGGCGGAGGCCGACCGCCAGTCGCGGATGCTGCGCGCCCAGGGCGAGCGGGCCGCCCGCTACTACCAGGCGCAGGGGCAGGCGAAGGCCATCGAGAAGGTCTTCGCGGCCATCAAGGCCGGCAAGCCGACTCCCGAGCTGCTGGCGTACCAGTACCTGCAGACGCTGCCGCAGATGGCGCAGGGCGACGCGAACAAGATGTGGGTAGTGCCGAGCGACTTCGGCAAGGCGCTGGAGGGCTTCACCCGCATGCTCGGCGCCCCGGGTGAGGACGGGGTGTTCCGCTTCCAGCCCTCGCCGGTCGACGACGAGACCGCCGCGAAGCGCGCCGGGGACGCCGACGACGACGTCGCCGACTGGTTCGACACCCGCACCGACCCGGAGATCGCGGCCGCGGTGGCGAAGGCCGAGGCGATCGCCACGCAGGGTGTCGCGGGCGCCGGGTCGAACGGGAGCCCGACCACGGGCGACCACTAGCCTGGGGACATGCTGGACCGCGCCGCCGTCGACTCCCTCTTCCCGCCCGACCTGCCGGAGACGGCCGAGTGGGAGCAGCGGTACCCGGCCCGCGACGTGCCGTCCGGGGCGTTCGTGACGCGGTTCGGGCCCAGCCCCACCGGGTTCGTGCACATCGGCGGGATCTACACCGCGATGGTGTCCCGCGACCTCGCGCACGCCTCGGACGGCGTCTACTTCCTCCGGATCGAGGACACCGACCAGGCCCGCGAGGTGGCCGGGGCCGACGCGCAGTTCGCCCGGGCGTTCGACGCGTTCGACCTGCGTCCCGACGAGGGGCCGACCTCGCGCACGGGCGACGACGGCCCCTACGCGCCCTACCGCCAGTCCGAGCGCAGCGCGATCTACCTGTCGTTCGTGCGCGAGCTGATGCGCCAGGGCCGCGCCTACCCGGACTTCGCGACCAAGGACGAGCTCGCCGAGATCTCCGAGCGGCAGCGGACGCTGAAGCTGCCCACCGGCTACTACGGCCGGTGGGCCCCGTGGCGCGACGCCGACGACGACGAGGTGCGCCGCCGGCTCGAGGCCGGCGACCCGTACGTCGTTCGGTTCCGCTCCGAGGGCCGGGTCGGCGAGCGGGTGGCGTTCACCGACCGGCTCCGGGGGCGCGTCGAGGCCGAGGACAACCACAACGACGTCGTCATCCTCAAGACCTCCGCCACCCTCGACACTGGGGGCCTCCGGCTGCCGACCTACCACTTCGCCCACGCCGTCGACGACCACCTCATGCGGACCTCGCTGGTGGTGCGCGGCGACGAGTGGCTGTCCTCGGTGCCGACCCACCTGCAGCTCTTCGCCGCGCTCGGCTTCCCCCAGGTCGAGTACGCCCACCTCGCGCCGCTGATGAAGCAAGAAGGGAGCTCGCGGCGCAAGCTCTCCAAGCGCAAGGACGCCGAGGCCTCGGTCGACTTCTACCTCGAGGCCGGCTACCCCGCCGAGGCCGTCCTGGCCTACCTGCGCGGCCTGGCGAACGCGCGTCTGGCCGAGCTCCCGGTGCCCGAGGCGCTCGCCACCCCCCTGCGCCTCGACGACTTCCAGGCGGCCGGCCCGCTGGTCGACACCGTGAAGCTCGCCGACATCTGCGCCGACTTCGTCGCGACGCTGCCCGCCCCCGAGGTGCTCGCGGCCGTGCGGGGATGGGCGGCGACCTACGACCCCGAGCTCGTCGAGGTGCTCGACGAGCACGAGGCGCTGGCGCTGGCCGCGATCGACGTCGAGCGGATCGGGGTGGAGAACCCGCGCAAGGACCTCGCGCGCTGGTCGGACTTCCGCAGCGCGTACGGATTCTTCTTCCCGGCGCTGTTCACCGACGTCACCGACCCCGCCGACGAGCGCTTCAACGGCCTCGCCCCCGAGATCGTGCACGCGCTCGCCGCCGACCTCGCGGCCGGCTACACCCACGAGGGCGACCAGCCGACCTGGTTCCAGCAGATCCGCGACCTCGCCGAGAGCCACGGGTTCGCGCCCAACCCGAAGACCTACAAGAAGGACCCGGACGCCTTCCCGGGCATGCTGCGCGACGCCGCCAACGTGATCCGCGTACTCCTCACCGGGGCGCAGCGCAGCCCGGACCTGTACGAGGTCACCCGGGTGCTCGGGGCGGACGAGGTGGTGCGCAGGCTGGGGGCGCTCGGGCGCTGAGGGCGATTCGTGACGAACGCCCCGTGGTGGCCGGATGATGGAGTCCCGACCGCCTGATCTCGGCGGCGGCGCCGCTACGGCGGCCCGGTTCGTCGTGTGAGCCGCCTCAGAGCGTGAGCACGCCGCGGGCCACCGTCGCCGCCGCGCCCGCCGTCGCCACCGCCAGCACGAGACGCCGGCCCGCGACCGGGCCCAGGCGCCGCGACACCGGACCCCCGGCCGCCACCCCCACGACCAACGCCGCCGCGCCGGCCCCCCAGACCGCGACCGGCAGCGTCGGGACGCCCTTGACCAGCAACGACGTCACGTTGATCGCCAGCAGCACGACCTGCGCCGTCGCGACGAAGCTGGTCCGGTCCCAGCGCCGGGCCATCCCGTAGGCCGAGATCAACGGGCCGCCGACCCCCGCGGCGGCGTTGACGAAGCCCGCGGCGACCCCGGCCCCGACCGCGCCCGGGAAGCCGCGGAGCACGACCCCGGCCTGGGGCAGCGCCGCCAGCGCGATCCCCAGCAGCGCGAGACCGCCGACGACGACCAGCAGCGGCCCCTCGGGGAGCCTGCCCACCAGCAGCGCCCCGGCGGGCACCCCGACCGCCGCGCCGAGCAGCAGCGCACCGGCCGCGCCCCAGCGGGTGGTCCGCCACGTCCCGATCAGCACGAGCAGGCAGAGCACGATCTGCAGGGCGTTCCCGAACGACACCCCGTCCTGCGGCCCGAGCACCGCCACGAGGAACGGCGCGGCGACGAGGGCGAGACCGAGGCCGGTGGTGCGCTGCAGCGTCGCGCCCCCGGCGACCGGGACCGCGACCAGCAGGGCGGTCACGACCGGGCTCACGCCCGGCATCGTCCCGCACGAGGGCGGGCGCGCGCTGCACCCGGAGACGACGACGGGCCCCGGCACCACCTCTGGTGCCGGGGCCCGTCGCGCGTGACGTACCGGCGATCAGCCGCCCGAGGTCGAGCTCCCGCTGCCCGACCCGCCGCTCGAGCCGGAGCCGCCGCTCGAACCACTGCCGTCGGACGAGCCGCTGCCGTTCGAGCCGCTCCCGCCGCCGCTCGTGCTGGTGCCGGAACCGGTGCCCGTGCCGCTGGTCGAGCTGCCCTCGGTCGAGGTCCCGGTCTGCTTCTCCGGGACCGCCGGGCAGGCCGGCGTGGTGGCCGTGGCCGGGGTCCCCGGCACGCAGGCGGTCTGGCCGGTCTGCCCGGTCTGGCCCGCCGTCCCGGCCGTGCCGGGAGTACCGGGCTGCCCGGCCGTGCCGTGACCCTGCTGCCCCGTCGTGCCGGTCTGCTGCGCGTTCTGGGCGTTCTTCTGCGCGTCGCCGCCGATCGTGCCGTTCGCGTTCTGGAACGTCTTGTCGATCTTCGCGTCCGGCGGCGGGGTGTTGTTGCCGTTCTGGTCGACCTTCCCACCGTTCGGCAGGTCGACGTCGGCGCGCGGCGTGCCGTTCGGGTTGAACACCTGGGTGCTCGGGGGCTGGGTGAACGAGCCGTCCGGCCCGACCACGGCGCCCGCCGGGATCGTCGTCGTGGACCGCGGCGTCCCGTTCGCGTTGAGGATCTGGACCTTCCCGTCCTTGCCGGGCGTCACGATCGTCACGGAGCCGTCGTAGTTGAACACCACCACCTGTCCGTTGTTGAGCACCTTCGTCTGGCCGTCCACGATCTGCCCGTTGATGACGATCGGGTTCCGCGTGGTCCCGTCGACGTTGAGGATCACGCCGTTGGGCAGCTTGTGCCCGCCGTCGGGCAGGGTCTGCGTGTTGGGCGGCAGATCGGCCACGACCTTCGGCGGCACGACCTTGCCGTTGGCGTCGAGGATGCGGCCGTCGGAGAGCGTGACCGTGCCGTCGTAGTTGCGCGTGGCGGTGAGGACCAGCTGGCCCCCCGCCGTCGTCGGCGGACCCGGGTTCGGCTTCGGGTTCGGGTTCGGCGGCAGCGGCTTCGGGCTCGGGGTGTTGGTGCCCGGGTTGACCACGATGATCTGGGTCTGCGGCGCCGGGGCCGGCGTCACGACGATCGTGCGCTCCTTGACCCAGCCGTTCCACGGCAGGCCGACGTACGAGCCCGAGTTGTTCGACGCGGTCGGGGCGCCCAGCGGGTCGCCGTTGTAGCACTTGACCGTCGGCTCGCCGTAGCTGTTGACGAGCACCGCGGTCCCGGCCTGCAGCACCGCCGGATAGGGCTGGAACTGCCCGCTGCCGTACCCGTACTCGGTGACCGCGGTGTCCGCCCGCAGCGTCACCGCGTCCAGGCTGTTGACGAACCCGCCGACGCCGTTCGCGTCGATGCCGAGCGGCTTCGCCCACGCGGCGGCCTTGGCCGGGTCCGCGGTGACCCGGTTGACCAGCGACGCGGTGTCACAGGACGCCTTCGCGGGGTCCTGGGCGTAGAGCCCGCCCGTGTTGCCCGGCTGCGTCCCCTGGGCGTTGGCCGGGGCGACGACGCCGGCCGTGTCCTGGCCGACGGGGGCCGTGAACGGCGAGGGCCCGGCGGTCGAGGTGGCCTCCAGCTGCACCTGGGCGGCCTGGGCGCTCGAGGTCCCCCACAGCGCGAACCAGGCGACGCCGCCGACGACGAGCAGGGCAACCACGCCGACGGCGATCCAGATGCGCGCCCGGGAGTGCCCCGTCCGCGGCGGCTTCCCGCCGAGGGCGGGAGGCGGCGTCCCGGCGCCCGTCCCCGGCGGCGGCCCGCCGGGCCCGGTCGGACCCGGGATGCCGCCGCTCGGCGGGCCCCACTGCTGCGGCACGGGTGGCGCCGTGTGCGGGGTGGTGGCCGACGTCGCCGCGCCGAACCCCCCGGTCGCCCCGGGTGGCGTCGCCCCTCCGCCGCCACCCAGCGGCGAGTACCTCGGCGTCCACCCCGACGGGTTCATCCCGCCCGGCGACGAATCCTGGCCCATCCCGGCCCTCCCCACCCTGACCCCGGCCTGTGATGACACACGTCACCTGTCGCCGGGGACGATGCCGCTGCGGCACCGGCCGGTATGCCGTAGTGCACTACTGCACTTCGGAGTGGATCATCTCGACCACGCTGCGTGGTCAGGGTCCGGAGGATCTACACGTTCATCGCGACGTACTTGATCTCCAGGTACTCGTCGATGCCCACGTCGCCGCCCTCGCGGCCCAGGCCGGACTGCTTCCAGCCGCCGAACGGCGCGCCGGCGTTGGAGACCATGCCCTGGTTGAGGCCCACCATGCCGGCCTCGAGCCGCTCGGAGAGCCGGATCGCCCGCTGCAGGTCCCGGGTGTACAGGTAGCTCACGAGGCCGAACTCGGTGTCGTTGGCGGCGCGGACCGCCTCGTCGTCCTCGGTGAAGGTGAAGACCGGCGCGACCGGGCCGAAGATCTCCTCCTTGACCAGCCGCGCCGAGGTGGGCACGTCGGCGAGCACGGTGGGGGGGTAGAAGTAGCCGGCGCCGTTCGGCACCTGGCCGCCGGTGCGGACCTTGGCGCCCTTCTGCACGGCGTCGTCGACCAGTTCGGCGACCTTGTCGCGCTGGTCGGCCTCCACGAGCGGGCCGACCTCGACGCCCTCGTCCACCCCGCGCCCGATCGTCATCGAGCCCATGCGGTCGGTGAGCTTCTTCGTGAACTCCTCGGCGACGTCGGCGTGGACGTAGAACCGGTTCGCCGCGGTGCACGCCTCGCCGATGTTGCGCATCTTCGCGAGCATCGCGCCGTCGACGGCGGCGTCGACGTCGGCGTCCGCGCACACGATGAAGGGTGCGTTGCCGCCGAGCTCCATCGAGGTCTTGAGCACCTGCTGCGCGGACTGCTCGATGAGCTTCTGGCCGACCTCGGTGGACCCGGTGAACGACAGCTTGCGGAGCCGGGGGTCGGCGATCAGCGGGCCCATCACCTTGCCGGTGGACTTCGTGGTCACGACGTTGAGCACGCCCTCGGGCAGCCCGGCCTTGGCGAGGATGTCGGCGAGCTTGAGGATCGTCAGCGGCGTCAGGGCCGCGGGCTTGATGACGACGGTGCAGCCGGCCGCGATCGCCGGTCCGATCTTGCGGGTGCCCATGGCGAGCGGGAAGTTCCACGGCGTGATGAGCAGGCACGGGCCGATCGGCTGGCGCATCACGAGCACCCGGCCGCTGCCGGTCGCGTTCACCTTCCACTCCCCGGAGATCCGCACCGCCTCCTCGGAGAACCAGCGGAAGAACTCGGCGGCGTAGGTGATCTCGGCCTTCGACTCCGCGAGCGGCTTGCCCATCTCGAGGGTCATGAGCATCGCGATGTCGTCGGCCTGCTCGGTGACCATCTCGAAGGCGCGGCGGAGGATCTCCCCGCGGTCGCGGGGGGCGGTGGCCGCCCACTGCGCCTGCGCCTTGTGCGCGGCGTCCAGCGCGGCCATGCCGTCGTCGGGGGAGGCGTCGGCCACCTCGCAGAGGATCTCGCCGGTCGACGGGTCCTCGACGGGGAACGTCTTCCCCTCCGCGGCGTCGCGCTCCCGGCCGCCGATCAGCAGCTTCTTCGGGACCTCCTCGACGATCCGGCGCTCCCGTGCGGCGTCACCCATGGCGTGCTCCAGCTCCCCTCGACCGCTCCCGACCCCGCGGCCCGCCCGGTCGGTTCGGCCGGTGAGGTGCCCCGTCGGTCCGCCCCCCACACCGGGAGGCCGCGCGCCGCGCCGATGGGCGGCTTCCTGCTTACGCTCGGTGCCGTGTTCTCCCCCCGCACGGCGTTCTCCCCCCACCCCGTCGTCGCCGCCCGCCCCGACCTGCCGTCGCGCGTCCCGGAGGACAGCGGGTCGGCGGTCGTCGTCGGGGGCGGGATCGCGGGCGTGAGCGCCGCGCTCGTCCTCGCCGAGCGCGGGGTGCCGGTGGAGCTGCTCGAGGCGGCCCCGACCCTGGGGGGCCGGCTGGGGACGTGGCGGCGCACGCTGGCCGACGGCAGCCCGGTCACCGTCGAGCACGGCTACCACGGCTTCTTCCGGCAGTACTACACGCTGCGGGCGATCCTGCGCCGCCTCGACCCGGATCTCGGGTTCCTGCGCGACGTCGGCGGCTACCCGATCGAGGGCCGTGACCCGGCGTGGGCCGCCGAGGACTTCACCGACCTGCCGCGGGTGCCGCTGGCCAACCTGGCCGCCCTGGTCTGGCGCTCGCCGAGCTTCCGGCTCCGGGACCTGCGCAAGGTCGACGGCCGCGAGGCGGTCGAGATGCTGCGCTACGACCCGGTGACCACCTTCACCCGCCACGACCACCGCACCACCGCCGACCTCCTGGACTCCCTGGGCTTCTCGGAGCGGGGCCGGGCGATGCTCTTCGAGGTCTTCGCGCACTCCTTCTTCAACACCGAGCAGCGCTACTCCGCCGCGGAGTTCCTCGCGATGTGCCACTTCTACTTCACCGGCAATCCCGAGGGCCTCGGGATGGACGCCCCCCGCGACCAGTACGCGACGACGCTGTGGGAGCCCTTCACCCGCCTGCTGGAGAAGCACGGGGCGACGGTGACGACGGGGGCGCGGGCCACCGTCGTCGTCAACGGCCCGTCCGGGTGGTCGGTCGGGGTGGCGGACGGCCCGACGCGCACCGCGCGGCACCTCGTCGTCGCCACCGACGTGCCCGGGACGCGGGCGCTGTTCGACCGGTCGCCGGGGTTCGCGACGACAGCCCCGCGCCTGGCCGGGCAGGTGGCGGAGCTCCCCGGCGGCGAGCCCTACGTGGTGGCGCGGCTGTGGTGCCGTGGCGACGTCGACCCGTCGCACGCCCCGTTCACCGGCGTCACCCGGGAGCGCGTGCTCGACTCGGTGACGCTCTTCCACCGGCTCGAGGCGGAGTCGGCTGCCTGGGCACGGCAGGCCGGCGGGTCGGTGATCGAGCTGCACTCCTACGCCTGCCCGCCCGAGGAATCGCTGGACGACCTGGTGGCGGCCATGCGCGCCGAGCTGACCGCGCTCTGGCCGGAGTTCGCGGGGCTCGAGGTGCTCGACGTCGACGCCCACCGCTACACCAACGCACCCGGCTTCGACCCCGGCTACCACCCGCGCCGTCCCGGCGTGCTCACCGACGCGCGGGGGCTGCGCCTGGCGGGGGACTGGGTCGCCAGCGACGTGCCGTCGGCGCTGATGGAGCGCGCCGCCCTCACCGCGGTGCTGGCGGCCAACGACGTCCTGCGTGAAGAGGGGGCGGCCCCGGAACCGGTCCGCTCGATCGCGCCGCGCGGCATCCTCGCGGGACGCACCCGGACGTGATCACCGGCAGGCGCTAGGGTGCTCGCGCACCGCGTGTCGAGCGACGAGGAGAGAACTGCGTGCGAACCCGACGGACGGCGTCCTCGGCCAAGGTGGGAGCGGTGGCAGTCGTGGCGGCCGCGGCGGCCGGCGTGCTCGCGGGCTGCACCTACTCCGCCGAGCCGGCGCCGGACCAGCCCTCGAGCCCCAACGGCTACTCCACCTCGGGCTTCCCGGCCCCGGGGCCGGCCCCGACCCCCGGCGCGATCACGCCCGCCCCGGTGCAGCCGCCGCAGCCGTCGAACGCGCCCCGCCCGGCCGCCGGCCCGACCCCGACCCGCGGCCCCGCCGAGACCGGGACCCCGGCGGCGCAGGGCGGCTGATCCCCGCCGCCCCGATCTGAGCGAAGGGCACCTTCAGTCGATCTAGCCGTTCAGGGGCGCCCCTCGCCGGAATCCCTGACCGGCCCCCGATCTGAGCGAAGGGCACCTTCGGTCGATCTAGCCGTTCAGGGGCGCCCCTCGCCGGAACGTCGACCCCTCAGCTCGGATCGGCCTCCGGCCCGTCCTCGCCCGCCGGAGCGCTCCGCCGCCGCCCGCGCGCCGACACGATCACCCCGATCGCGCCCAGCGTGCCCGTCACCAGCAGGATCGCGATCATCCCGGGCGACGTCCCGCCGGTGACGGCGTCCCCGAGCAGGACCACCGCCGCCGTCCCGGGGACGAGCCCCACCACCGTGCCGATCATGTACGCCGGCCAGCCCACGCTGGTGACCCCGAGGGTGTAGTTGAGCGGCGCGAACGGGAGGCCGACCAGACGTGTCGAGGTCACCGTGAGCAGCTCGCGTTCGCAGAGCCGCTCCTCCAGGGCCCGCACCCGGTGCGGCCCGAGCCGGGCGATCGCCCGCCCCCCGAGCCGGCGCGCGATCGCGAAGCCGAGCAGCGCGGACACCATCGACGCGCCGACCGCGAGGGCCAGCCCCCACACCGGCCCGAACATCAGCCCGGCCGCGAGGGTGAAGGCGGTGCGGGGGATCGGGGTGGTGGTGACGATCGCGTGTGCGAGGAAGAAGACCAGGGGAGCGGTGGGCCCCAGTCGGATCGCCCAGTCCCGCAGCTCGAGCGGCGACGGCAACGGGACGGTGAGCGCCACCACCAGGGTGACGACAAGCGCCCCGAGCAGCAGCAGCGCGCGCGTCCGGTTCCGCACCCCTCCGAGGGTAGTCAGGCGACCCGGGCGAACAGGCCCTGGTACTCACGGACGACGCCGCGGGGATCCACGGTGAACAGGAAGGAGCCGTAGGTCGGGTCGGCGTAGACGTACCGCTGACCGTCGGCGTCGTCCGGCTCGCGCCGGTAGGTCTGGGTGACCCGCGCGACGGCGAGCGAGGGGACGTCGAGCCACGCGACGTCCACCGAGCGCTCCTCGTCGACGTCGAGCCCGAGCCGGGCCACGACGAGCGTGTTCGTCAACGGCGAGATCGACACGTCCACGTCCGCACAGCCCTCGAGGTCGGCCCAGTCCCGGCCGTCGAGCGTCCAGTGCCCCAGGGCGTCCGCGGTGAGGGTGACGCGGTCCAGCCCGTCGCTGCCGAGGACCTCCACGAAGCACGACCGGGTGCGCCACCCGGCGTCGACCACCACGGAGAAGCGGGTCGACCACGGGCGCGGCGCCTCCTGCTCACCGATCGGGCCGGTGTCGTCCGGCGAGTCGGTGCCGATCGCCGCGCCGTCGAGGAGGAAGGCGCCGTCCGGGTGGTCCGGGGTGGGCTCGAGCTCGGAGATCACGCCGTGCACGAGACCGTGGGGCTCGTCCAGACGACGCCAGAGTGCGGAGATCGGGGCCACCGCGCCATCGTGGCACGATCGGATCCGACGAAGACGATCAGTCGGACACGAGAGCACAGGGGTGAAGGTGAGCGAGCCGCAGGACCGTCCCCGCGACGACCGGGGCGCCGACCGGGACCCCGACGCGGTGGCGCCCTGGGACCCTTCCCGTGCCACCGGCGCCGGGGACGGTCCCGCCACCCCGTCGCCCGCACCGCCGCCCGCCCCGCCGCCCGCCCCGCCCCCGCGGCATCCGGGCAAGCCGGCGGACCCGTGGGGGTTCGGGGGACCGGTGGCGGTGCCGCGGCCGGGCATCGTGCCGCTGCGGCCCCTGACCCTCGGCGAGCTCCTCGACGGCGCCTTCCGGTACATCCGCGCGCACCCGCGTGTCGTGCTCGGCATCTCGGCGGTCGTCGCGGTGGTCACGGTGCTGGTCCAGGCGCCCTTCCAGTCGCGGTTCGGGGCGTCGCTGCAGGGGCTGGCCTCCTCGAGCGGCACCGGCGCCCCCGACCTCGCCCAGCTGGGCGGGGTGCTCCGCGGCGCGGCCACCCTCGCCGGCGTCGGGTTGCTGCTCGGGCTGCTGGCCAACACCGTGCTGACGGGGCTGCTCGTCGTGGTGCTCAGCCGCTCGGTGCTGGGCGCGCCGATCGTGGCGCGCGACTGCTGGGAGGCGGCCCGGCCGCGGCTGCCGGGGCTGCTCGGCGTCGTCGTCCTGGTCGCGGTGGCGACGGTGCTGGGGTTCCTCGTGCCGCTGGTCCCCGCCGGTGTGCTGGCCCTCGTCGGGGCCCCGGCGGGCGCGACGGCGGCGCTGACCGTCCTCGGTCTGCTCGCCGGGATCGTGCTCGCCGTCGTCGTCGCGGTCGGGCTCGCGCTGGCCGCGCCCGCCTACGTGCTCGAGGGCGGCGGGGTGGTCGCGGCGCTGCGACGGTCCCCGGCGCTGGTCCGCGGCCGGTTCTGGCCGATCCTCGGCATCCTCCTGCTGACCGCGGTCATCGTGACGATGGTGGCCGGGATCGTCGGGATCCCGTTCAGCGTGGTCGCGACCGGGGTCGGGCGCGCGATCGGGGAGACGGACCCGTACGCGCCGCTGCCGCTGCTGGTCACCTCGATCGGCACCGTGGTCGGCGCGACGCTGACGACGCCGTTCCAGGCCGGCGTCACCGGCCTGCTCTACATCGACCAGCGAATGCGCCGTGAGGGATTCGACGTCGAGCTGCAGCGGGCGGCCCGCGGGCGGGGCTGAACCCGTCTCCACCCGACCGTCACTCCGGTCGGGTCACCGCGTTGGACCGTCCGACGGATGCGGATCTCGCGGGACGGTGGACATGAGCGGCGCGGGGCGGGGCCATGTGGAACTCGTGGTGGCGGTCGTCGGGCTGGTGATCGCCGCCGTCCTCCTGGCGATCAGCCTGTTCTTCCTCGTGACCCATCGCGGGGCCCACCGGACGTTCGGCCTGGCCAGCGCCGTCGCGATCGTCGGGACGGTCGGGCTCCTCAGCTTCATCTGAGCTCAGGCGGGCGCCGGTCGCCCCCGGGCGAGGCTCGCGGCCTGCTCGAGGTCCACCGGGTGGACGAGCGGGTCGGTGTCCCGCAGGAGCGTGGCGAGCTCGTCGTCGGTGATCGCGTCCATGACGGTGTCCCCCGGATCAGCGGGCCGCCGCGGGAGTTCGTCGGCGCCCTCCCCGTCGAGGGTTCGACGCCGGGCGCGGCCGGGCAAGGCCTCGTCCGTATCCGGTCACACGCGGCGGAGCCGCACGCTCGACGACACCACGAGCACGCTGGACAGGGCCATCGCCAGCCCGGAGATCAACGGGCTGAGCAGGCCGAACGCGGCGAGGGGGATCGCCGCGACGTTGTAGCCGAACGCCCAGACGAGGTTGCGGCGGATCGTGGTCGCCGTCCGGCGAGCGAGCTCGAGCGCATCGGGGACGGCGGCGAGGTCCTCGCGCACCAGGATGACGTCGGCCGCCTCGAGGGCCACGTCGGTCCCGGCCCCGACGGCGAGCCCCAGGTCCGCGGCCGCGAGCGCGGGACCGTCGTTGATCCCGTCGCCGACCATCGCGACCCGGGCCCCGTCCCGCTGCCGCGCCGCGATCGCCTCGACCTTGTCCGCCGGCAGCACGTCGGCGACGACGTCGTCCACGCCGATCGCCGCGCCCACCGCTTCCGCCGCGCCCGCCCGGTCGCCCGAGAGCAGCACGGTGCGCAGCCCGGCCGCGCGCAGCCGGGCGATCGCGGGCGCGGCCGACGGCTTGATCTCGTCGCCCAGCTCGAGCACGGCGACCGCCGAGTCGTCGTGCTCCACGACCACCAGCGTCGAGTCCGCCGCCGGCTCCGGCGCCCAGTCGGGCAGCCCGAGTGCCGCCGAGGGCCGCCCCAGACGCACGGCCACGCCCTCGACGGTCCCGCGCGCCCCCAGTCCCGGCAGCGCCTCGAAGTCCTCGACGGGCGGCAGCACCCCGCCCTCGTCGCGCGCCCGGGCCGCCACCGCACGGGCGACGGCGTGCTCCGAGGAGTCCTCCACCGCGCCGGCCAGCCGCAGCACGCGGACCGGGTCCTCGCCGGGGGCGAGGTGCACCGCGCGGACCGTCATCGCCCCCGTCGTCACCGTGCCGGTCTTGTCGAGCACGACGGTGTCGACGGTGCGGCTCGACTCCAGCGCCTGGTGGCTCTTGAGGAAGATGCCTTCGCGGGCGCCGCGGCCGGAGGCCACGAGCATCGCGGTCGGGGTCGCGAGACCGAGCGCGCACGGGCACGCGATGACCAGCACCGACAGCGCCGCCGCGAAGATCTGCCCGGCGTCGCCGCCCGCCAGCCACCAGCCCACGGCGGTCAGCACGGCGAGGCCGATCACCACCGGCACGAAGACCGAGGAGATCCGGTCGACCAGCCGCTGGACCGACGCCTTCGACGCCTGGGCCGACTCGACCAGCCGGATCATCCCGGCGAGCTGCGTCGCGGACCCGACCGCGATCGCCGTCACCACGAGCCGCCCACCGGTCGCGACGGTGCCGCCGGTGACGGCGTCGCCGGCCGCCACCTCGACCGGCACCGTCTCGCCGGTCAGCATCGAGCGGTCGACCGCGGACGCCCCGGACTCCACGACGCCGTCGGTGGCGATCTTCTCGCCGGGCCGCACCACGAACCGGGTCCCGACGGCGAGGGCGGACGCCGGCACCCGGGTCTCGCTGCCGTCGGGCAGGAGGACGGCGACGTCGCGGGCGGCCAGCGCCGCGAGGGCGGCGAGCGCGTCACCCGCCGAGCGCTTCGCCCGCGCCTCGACGTAGCGCCCGGCGAGCACGAACGTCGTCACCGCGGCGGCGACCTCGAGGTAGAGCGGCCCGACCGGGTCGAGGAACACCGAGAGCGCGCCACCGGCGGCCGGATCGGGGAGGTGCCCCAGCAGGATCGAGCCCAGCGACCAGACCGTCGCGGCCACGATCCCCAGCGAGATCAACGTGTCCATCGACGACGCACCGTGCCGGGCGTTCACCACCGCCGCGCGGTGCAGCGGCCACGCCGACCACCCGACCACCGGCGCCGCGAGCGCCACGACCACCCACTCCCACCCGGGGAAGCGCGCGGCGGGCAGCACGGAGAGCACCAGCGGCACGTCGACCATCGGGATGAACAGCACGGCCGCGACGACGAGGCGGCGCCAGAGGTCGGCGACGCGGTCGTCGCGGGAGGGCACCCTGGCCCCCCTGTCGGCGTGCTGCCCTTCCCGGTCGGGACCCTCCTCCGGAGCGCGCAGCGGCGTCGCGCCGTAGCCGAGCTTCGCGACGACGTCGACGACCGTCCGCCGGTCCACCGCCGGGTCGCGCAGCACGGTCGCGCGCTCGGTGGCGTAGTTCACCGTCGCCGAGATCCCGTCGACCTTGTTCAGCCGCCGCTCGATCCGGGAGGCGCACGCCGCGCAGGTCATCCCGGTGAGCAGGAAGTCCTCGGCGGGCTCCTGGGCGCCCGGGCGGTCCTGCGCGTCGACGGCGAGCGCCGCCGTGTCGGTCATGCTCCGATGGTGCGCCCCCGGCGCGGGTGCGCGCACACCGGGTGTCACCATCGGAGCCGTGACCAGCACCAGCGCGTCGGAGTCGGGGAGCCCGCCGCCGACCGGGCCGGAGGAGCCTGGTCGCGAGCCCGGACAGAGCCCCGGCGGCGCGACGGGGGCGGCGACGTTCGCGCTGGTCGCGGCGGTGATGGCGCTGGTGAGCTCCTGGACCGGCTGGGGCGGGATGGTCCTCGGCCTGGTCGCGCTCGTCGCCGCGCTGGTGGCGCTGATGCGCGTCCGGTCGGGCCGTGCGGTGGGGCGCGCGAAGCCGGTGGCGGCGCTCGTCGTCGGGCTCGTGGCGTTCGTCATCGGCACCGCGGTGGAGTGGCCGACGCTGGAGAGCGCGGTGACCTACCTGCACGCCTCGCAGGCCCGCACGCTCGACGAGTGCATGCGCCAGGCCATCAACGAGAAGGAACAGCACGTCTGCAAGTCCCAGCACCTCGACGAGTACCGGGCGCGGTACCCCGGACGCCTGGACCCGTGACCCGCCGCCTCGTCCCCGCCGTCGTCGCCGGCGCGGTGACGGTGCTCGTCGCTGCGCTGCTGCTGGGCCGCGCGGCCTACCCGGTCCTCGGGCTGGCCGATCCGGGCGAGCTGGTCCGGCTCGGGCTGCCGGTGGTGCGCCTCGCGGTGGCCGGTGCGGCCGCGGTGGCGCTCGGGGTGCTGGTCCGGGCGGTCGTGCTGGGCGACGGCGCCGGCGGCCCGTCCACGGGGGAGCGGGCGGTGGGGTCGACGGCGGCCTGGACCTGGGCGGTGCTGTCGTTGGCGGCGGCGGTGCTCACGGTGGCCGACGTCTCCGGCGGGCTCGCCGCGCCGGGTCCCGACCTGGTGGTGCAGCTCGTGGTGCGGGCGGCGCCGGTGGGCTGGCTCGCCACTTCGGTGGGCGCCGCGGTCGTCGCGGTGTGGGTGCGCGAGGCCCGGACATGGTCCTCGACGCTCGGGGCCGGCCTGGTGGCCTGCCTGGCGCTGCTCGGGCCGGTGGTGACCGGGCACGCGATCGACGGGGTCGGCAAGGACCTCGGCGCCCCCGCCGTCGGGCTGCACGTGATCGCGGCGACGGTGTGGCTCGGAACGATCGGGGCGCTGCTGGTCGGGTGTCCCCACGACGAGGCCGCCCGGGCCCGGTTCGCCGCGCGGGCCGGGACGGTGTCGACGGTGTGCGCGGTGGTGACGGTGGCGAGCGCGGTGCTCGCGGCCGCCGTCCTCGTGCCGTCGGTGGGGGAGCTGGCCTCCGCCTACGGGGTGCTGGTGCTCCTCGCGGCGGCGGTGACCGTGGTAGTGCTGGGGGTTCTGGTGCGGCGCCGCTTCGCGATGCGCGAACGGCCGTATCGGCGTGCTCCCCTTTTCCCTGGCGTCGGACGCCAGGATCGTGCCGTTGCTACTATCGGGCCCGCCGCGCTCGAGATCGCGCTGCTCGCCGTCGTCACCGGGCTCTCGGTGGCCATGGCCCGGGCCGTCCCGCCGGTGCAGGCGCCCTTCCACACCACCCCGACCGAGGCCGTCCTCGGGTTCGGCATCCCCGACCCGCCGTCGATCGGGACCCTGCTCGGCGCGTGGCGTCCCGACGTCGTCCTGGTGACCCTCGCCGCCGTCCTCGCCCTGGTGTACGGCCGGTGGCTGCCCCGCGTGCCGGGCTGGCCGGTCGGGCGGACGGTCGCGTGGTTCACGGGGTGCGCCCTGCTGGTGCTCGCGAGCTCCTCCGGGCTCGGCCGCTACGCCGACGCGCTGTTCAGCGCGCACGTCGCCGAGCACATGCTGATCAGCATCGTCGTGCCGGTGCTGCTCGTGCTCGGGGGGCCGGTGACGCTCGCCCGGCGGGCGCTGCCCGAGGAGGGCGACGCCCGCGACCGGCTCGAGGCCCTGCTCGACGCCCCCGCCCTGCGGCTGCTCGCGCACCCCGCGGTGGCCGCGGTCCTCGTGGTGGGCTCACCCTTCCTGCTCTACCTGACGCCGGTGTTCTCGCTGCTGCAGCCGCTGGGCTGGCTGATGCCCGCGATCTCGCTGTGGTTCCTCGTCGTCGGGTACCTGTTCTTCTGGGTCCTCGTCGGCGTGGACCCCGCGCCCGGGGCCCGGCTCCCGCACGTGGCGCGCCTCGCGGTGCTCGTCGCCTCGATGCCGTTCCACGCGCTGTTCGGTGTGATCCTGCTCGCGGCGGACCGGCCGGTCGCCCAGATCCCGTCGACCCTCGCGGCCGACGGCGGGGGCGGTCAGGTGTTCGTCACCGACTTCTACTCCCACCTGCGCCTGCCCTGGGCCGTCGACCTGCTCGCTGACCAGCACGTCGCCGCCCTGCTCGCCTGGGGGATGGGCGACGTGCCGCTGCTCGCCGTCGTCGTCGTGCTCCTCGTGCAGTGGCACCGCGCGGGCGCCGCGGAGGACTCGGCCGCCCGGGAGCTGCTCGCCCGCCCATAATCTCACGATGTGGGAAGCGTCTCGCATGATGGTGCTTCGTGAGGCATGCTGACGATCGTGAGCGCCGAGTCGGAGACCGTGGTCGCGCCGAGCCGTCCGCGCCGGCGCTGGGCGATCCTCGCCGCCGGGGTGCTCGCCCAGACCGCGGCGTCCTCCTTCGTCTACGGCATCCCGTTCCTGGTCCCGACGCTGCGTGACGAGCGCGGCCTCTCGCTCGCCCAGGTCGGCGTGGTCGTTGCGGCCCCGACGACGGGTCTGCTGCTGACCCTGGTCGCGTGGGGCTTCGTGGTCGACCGGGTGGGGGAGCGGTTCCCGATGGCGCTCGGGCTGGGGCTCGCGGGCGTGGTCGTCGGGGCGGTCGCGCTGGCGCCGCCCACCTCGCTCGTGGCGATCGCGCTGCTGCTCGGGTTCGCCGGGATGGGCGCGGCCTCGGTCAACGCCGCGAGCGGGCGGCTGATCATGGGCTGGTTCGGCGTCGAGGAGCGCGGCGTGGCCATGGGCATCCGCCAGACCGCCCAACCCCTCGGGGTCGCCCTCGCCGCGCTGCTCCTGCCGGTGCTGGCCGGCAGCGAGGGCCCGTTCGTCGCCCTGGGCTGGACCGGGCTCGCGTGCCTGCTCGCGGCCGGGCTCGTCGTGGTCGTCGCGCAGGACGCCCCACGACGACCGCCGGCACCGCACGAGCCGACCGGCAGCCCGTACCGGACGCCGACCCTCTACCGGCTGCACGCGGCGTCGGCCCTGCTGGTGCTGCCGCAGTTCGCGATCTCGGCCTTCGCGCTGGAGTACCTGGTCCGCGAGCAGCACTGGTCCGCGGGGGTCGCCGGCGTGTTCGTCGCCGTCGCGCAGATCCTCGGGGCGGCCGGGCGGATCGCCACCGGCTGGTGGTCGGACCGGGTGGGATCCCGGCTGCGCCCCATGCGTCAGCTCGCCGTCGCCTCGGCGCTGGTGATGCTGGGGTTCGCCCTCGGCTCGGCCTGGGTGCCGGTGATCGCGGTGGCGGCGATCGTGGTGGGGGCGATCGTGACCGTGGCCGACAACGGCCTCGCGTTCACCTCCACCGCCGAGATGGCCGGCCAGGCGTGGTCCGGCCGGGCCCTCGGCGTGCAGAACACCACGCAGAACGTGGTGGCCTCGGCGGCGCCGCCGGTGCTCGGCGCGCTGATCGGGGGGACCAGCTACGCGATCGGTTTCGCGGTCGCCGCGCTGGCCCCGCTGGTCGCTGTCGCCGTCACCCCGGTCGGCGCCGAACGACGGGACGCCGCGCGCTCCGGGAGCTGAGGCGCCGGCCTCATCTCGACGGCGTGGTCGACGCCGTTTGGGCCCCCGACGGCGCGACGAGTGCCCGCACCCGCTCGCGCTCCGTCGTGAGGCATTCGTTGTCGACGGCGAGCAGCGCGGGAAGGAACTGCGACCACCGCGCGCCGACGACGTTGACCGGGATTCCGCACCATCCCGCGACGAGTTCCTCCAGTCCGGTCAGGCCGTCGCCGTCGCAACGACTCACCGCGGCCATGTCGACCACGAGACGACGTCGGCCCTGATCGGCCTGGGTGCGCGAATACTCGAGCAGTTCGCCCACCGCGGCCCGGTCGATGGTTCCGGCGAGCAGGATCGTCCTGGGTCCGTGATACATCGCTGCCGCCCCCCGTTGGCCCGCGGTACGTATTCCTGGTCACTGTTTCGAGGTGCGTCCGGGCGTCTGCACCACCGAACAGACCAATATCCCGTGAACTTCACCCAACGTGAAGGGGTGCTCACGCGGATCGTTTCGTGTGCCGGACATTCGAGACGTCACACCGTCAGGACCGCGAACATTCCGAGCCCGAACCACCAGAGGCCGAGGCCGCCGAAGAGCGCGACCGGGAGGCGTCCGGTGCACCGCCAGAGCAGCCAGCAGCCGAGGGCGGCGACGAGCGCGGGCAGCGTCTCGTCCACAGCCACGTGCCCGCGGGGGGCGACGAGGGTCGGCACGGTGATCGCGGCGAGGACGGCGGGGCCGAGGTGGGGCAGGAACCGCGCGAGCCGTCGCGGCGGTCCCGCCCCGGCAGTCGCGAGGAACGACACCCGCATGAGGTAGGTGCCCAGGCCGATGACGACGAGGACGGCCAGCTCACGCATGACGGCCCTCCGCGACCACGCCGGCGACGACGCCGGCACCGGCTCCGCAGAGCAGCCCGAGGCCCAGCGGCAGGCCGGCGGCGAGCAGCGCCACGACCCCGCCGACCAGGGCGGCCGCGTAGGCGGCGCGGCCCGCGAGCATCGGGAGCAGCAGCACGAGGAACGTCAGGGGTGCGGCCAGCCCGAGGGGCAGCCAGGCCGGCAGGAGCCCGCCCAGCACGACCCCGGCGCCGGTGAGCACGGACCACCCGACCCACATCGTGGCCCCCGCCGCGAGGTAGTAGCGCAGCCGGCCGCGCGGCTCGCCGTCGTCGTCGGCTCCGGCGAACCGGCCCATCGCGAGCGCGTAGACCGGGTCGACCAGCAGGTAGGCGCCCGCCCAGCGCCACCGCCGGGGCCAGCCCCGCGCGTAGGGCGCGAGCGAGGCGCTGTAGAGCAGCAGGCGGGCGTTGACGACCAGGGACGCGGCCACGACGACGACGGCGGGCGCACCACCGGCGAGCAGCTGGACCGCGACGAGCTGGGCGGCGCCGCCGAAGAGCAGCGGCGAGGACGACCACGACAGGCCGGGTGGGAGCCCGGTCCGCGCCAGGGCGGCCCCCAGCGCGGTGCCGAAGGGCACGTAGGCGAGGACGATCCCGGCCCCGTCGGCGAGACCGCGCCACAGTGGCGACGCGGCGCGGACGGCCCGGGGGTGGCGGGAGGCGATGGTGGTCATGCCGCCACCTGCCACGTGCCCCAGCTCGCGGCGTCCCGGTCGGCGTCGTCCGCGTCGTCCGCGGAGACGAAGGCCTCGGTGGACCACCACTCGCGGATGCGGGTCTCGCCGAGCGCGTCGAACAGCGCGGTGGTCTGGCTGGCCTGGGCGCGCAGGGCGACGAGCTTGCGGTCGACCTGGTCCGGGTCGAGGTCGACGCGGACGGCCAGGGCGGACTCCGGCGTCGCGAGCGGCAGTCCCTCGGCGAGGAAGACGTCGAACGCGTCGCGGGCCGGCGACCAGCGCCGCACGAACTCGTCGGTGCTGGTGGCGAAGAGCAGGCGCGCGTGCGGCGCGGTGAGGTCGCGCGCCGCCCGTGCCCAGTCCGAGACCGTCTGGTGGTCCTCGTGGCCGGTGTAGCCGTCCGGGCCGAAGGTGACGATGGTGTCCGGCGCGACCTGCTCGACGATCCGACTGATCTGGGCGATCCGCGCCGGCGCCGACTCGGTGGCGCAGCGGCCGTCGACGACGCCGAGCAGATGGTGCTCGGTGACGTCGAGCGCGGCCAGCGACGCGCGCAGCTCCAGGCGACGCACGGCGGCGAGCCGTCGGGGCGGCCAGCGCTGCGGGTCGTCGGTCCCGCGCTCGCCGAGGGTCGCGGTGATGCACGCGACCCGGTGGCCGGCGCGGCGGGCCCCGGCCATCAGGCCGGCGGCGAGGAACGCCTCGTCGTCGGGGTGGGCCCAGACGCCGAGGACGGTGCCGAGCTGGGCGGGGTCGGTGATCGTCGGGCGTGGTGTGACAGACGCTGTGTTCGTGAGCATGACCCGATGCTCGTCACGCAGCGTTCGCACCGCGTTCCGACGAAGCGGACATCCGCGAACCGGGCACCCGAACGCCGCGCTCCGCGCGAACGCTCGGTAGGCGCCCCATCGTCAGACCAGGAAGCGGAACGCGGGGGAGCCCGGCTCGAGCGGCTCGATCTGCAGCGGCGAGCGGGCCATCCGCTCCAGCAGCGGCTCGTAGTCCGTGGGCCGCCCGATCTCGACCCCGACGAGCGCGGGACCCGACTCGCGGTTGTCGCGCTTGACGTACTCGAACCGCGTGATGTCGTCGTCCGGTCCGAGGACCTCGTCGAGGAAGCGGCGCAGCGCGCCGGGCTCCTGGGGGAACTCGACGAGGAAGTAGTGCTTGAGGCCCTGGTGGCGCAGCGAGCGCTCGATGACCTCGGCGTAGCGGGAGACGTCGTTGTTGCCGCCGGAGAGGATGGCGACGACCGTCTCGCCGGGCCGCAGGTCGAGCTCCGGCCCGTCGGCCCGCAGCGCCGCCCCGGCCAGGGCTCCCGCGGGCTCGGCGATGATCCCCTCGGTCTGGTAGAGCGCGAGCATCTCGGTGCACACCAGGCCCTCGTCGACGGCGATGAGCTGCGCGCCCGAGCGGCGGATCAGCGGGAACGTCACCGCCCCGGCCTTGCGGACCGCAGCGCCGTCGACGAACCGGTCGAACCCGTCCTCCTCGAGCACCACCGGGGTGCCGGCGTGGAGGGCGGCGGCGACGTTCCGTGCGCCCGCGGGCTCGACGCCGATCACCCGGGTTCGCGGGTGCGCCGACTGCAACCAGGTGGCGGTGCCGGCCAGCAGCCCGCCCCCGCCGACCGGGACGACGACGACGTCGGGCGCGTGCCCGAGCTGCTCGACGACCTCAGCGATGACGGTGGCCTGTCCGGCGACGGTGCGGCTGTCGTCGAAGGCCGGCACGAGCGTCGCGCCGGTCTCCTCGGCGAACGCGGTGGCCGCCGCGGAGGCCTCGTCGTAGGTGTCGCCCTGCACCACGAGGTCGACCATGTCGCCGCCGAGGGCCGCGATCCGCTCGCGCTTCTGGCGCGGGGTGGTCGAGGGGATGAGGACGCGGCCGCGGACCCGGTGGGCCTGGCAGGCGAACGCGAACCCCTGCGCGTGGTTGCCGGCGCTCGCGCAGACCACGCCGGCGGCGCGGGCGTCGTCGTCGAGCTGGGAGATCAGGTTGTAGGCGCCGCGCAGCTTGTAGGAGCGGCCGACCTGCAGGTCCTCGCGCTTGAACCAGACGTTGGTGCCGGAGGCGGCCGACAGCCGGAGGTTCTGCTGCAGCGGGGTGAGCTCGGCGATACCGGAGAGACGCTCCGAGGCCTCGAGCACCTGCTTCTCGAACGCCGTCCCGTCCCCGCCCATCGCACTGCTCCCTGCTCGTGTGGTCCGAACGGCTCATGGTAGGTGGCGGTGGGCGGCGCTCGCCCGAGCGGCCCCTCCGACGTCTCTCACCCAGGGTCACCGTCCGCGCCGCCGCCCGATCGCTCCCAGGGTCACCAGGCAGATGCGGCTCACGGAGCGCCGCCCGCCGCGGCGGCTCACCGTGCGTCACCGCCGCCAGGACCGGTCGGGCGCGCCGTTATCGTGGTGAACGACCGATCTGGCACGCCGTGGAAGGACGCAGGGAAGCGATGACCGAGACGATCGAGTTCCAGGCCGAGGCCCGTCAGCTGCTCCAGCTGATGATCCACTCGATCTACTCCGACAAGGACGTGTTCCTGCGGGAGCTGATCTCCAACGCCTCCGACGCGCTGGACAAGCTGCGGATGGAGTCCTACCGGGACAAGGACCTCGGGGTCGACACCTCGGACCTCCACATCGAGCTGCGCACCGACGCCGCGAACCGCTCGCTGACGATCACCGACAACGGCATCGGGATGAGCCGGGACGACGTCGTCAGCCTGATCGGGACCATCGCGAAGTCGGGGACCGCCGAGACGCTGGCCAAGCTCCGGGAGGCCCAGGCGGGTGGCAGCGAGGAGGTCGCGGCGGAGCTGATCGGGCAGTTCGGCATCGGCTTCTACTCGAGCTTCATGGTGGCCGACAAGGTCGAGATGACGACCCGTCGCGCCGGCACCGAGGGCGGGGTGCACTGGGAGTCGGCGGGCGAGGGGACCTACGAGCTCTCCGAGGCGCCCGAGGCGCCGCAGGGCACCAGCATCACCGTGCACCTCAAGGCCGAGGACGCCGAGGACAGCCTGCACGACTACGCCGACCCGGCCGTCGTCACGCGCATCGTCAAGCGCTACTCGGACTTCATCACCTGGCCGATCCTGCTGAACCCGGGCGAGGGCGGCGAGGACGAGGAGAGCTCCGACGAGCCGATCAACTCCCGGAAGGCCCTGTGGGCGCGCCCGCGCTCCGAGGTGACCGACGAGGAGTACGCCGAGTTCTACCGCCACGTCTCGCACGACTGGCAGGAGCCGCTCGAGACGATGCGGTTCACCGGCGAGGGCACCTTCGAGTACCAGGCGCTGCTGTTCCTGCCCAGCCACGCGCCGATGGACCTCTACTACCGCGACGCCCGGCGCGGCGTGCAGCTGTACGTGAAGCGCGTCTTCGTCATGGAGGACTGCGAGGCGCTCGTCCCCGAGTACCTGCGCTTCGTCAAGGGCGTCGTCGACGCGCAGGACCTCTCGCTCAACGTCTCCCGGGAGCTCCTCCAGCAGGACCGCCAGATCCAGCTGATCCGCAAGCGTCTGGTCAAGCGCGTGCTGCAGACGATCACGACGATGCGCAGCGAGAGCCCGGAGAAGTACGGCACCTTCTGGACCGAGTGCGGCCGCGCGCTCAAGGAGGGCCTGCTCACCGACGCCGAGAACGCCCAGGCCGTCCTGGAGGCCTCGAGCTTCGCCTCGACGCACGACCCGGAGGTGCTCACCACGCTCGCCGAGTACGTCGCGCGGATGCCCGAGGGCCAGGAGTCGATCTACTACGTCACCGGTGAGTCCCGCGCGAGCGTCGAGAACTCCCCGCACATCGAGGCGTTCCGCGCCAAGGGCTACGAGGTCCTGCTGCTCACCGACCAGGTCGACGAGGTCTGGGTCGGCGCGGTGCCCGCCTACGGAACGGGCGACGACGCCAAGCCGTTCGCGTCGATCTCGCAGGGCGACGTCGACCTGGGCGACGAGGCCGAGAAGCCCGAGGGCTTCGACGACCTGCTGTCCTGGATGACGACGACGCTCGCCGACGACGTCTCCGAGGTCCGGCTCTCCACGCGCCTGACCACCTCGCCGGCGTGCCTGGTCGGCGAGGTCGGCGCGATCCCGCCGCAGCTCGAGCAGATGATGCGCTCGATGGGCCAGGAGCTGCCGGTCCAGAAGCGGGCGCTCGAGCTCAACCCGAAGCACCCGCTGGTGCAGAACCTCAAGGCCGCCCACGAGGCGAAGCCCGACGACGCCGGCGTCGCCGAGACCGCCTCGCTGCTGCACGACATGGCGCTGCTGGCCGAGGGCGGCGAGCTCAAGGAGCCCTCGGCGTTCGTCGGGAAGCTCGCCCAGCGCCTGGCGGCCACCCTGTGAAGGTCGGCGTCGACAGCTTCGTCGCGAAGGTGACCGAGCCCGACACCGAGCAGGTGGTCGGGCCGGTGGAGCGGTTCGCGCACCTGATGGAGGAGATCGAGACGGCCGAGCGGGCCGGGCTCTACTCCTACGGCATCGGTGAGCACCACCGCGCCGAGTACTACGACGCGGCGCCCGCGATAATCCTGGCCGCCGCGGCGTCGCGCACCCGCCGGATCCGGTTGCGCTCGGCCGTGACGGTGCTGTCGGCCGCGGACCCGGTGCGGGTGTTCCAGGAGTACGCGACGGTCGACCTGATCAGCGGCGGTCGCGTCGAGCTCGTCGTCGGGCGCGGCTCGTTCATCGAGGCGTTCCCGCTGTTCGGGCTGGCGTTCGAGGACTACGACGAGCTGTTCGTCGAGAAGCTCAACCTGCTGCTGCGGCTGCGCGACGACGCCGTCGTGACGTGGTCGGGCAAGCACCGGCCCCCGCTGCACGAGCAGCCGGTCTACCCGCGCCCGGTGCAGGACCCGTTCCCCATCTGGGTCGGGGTGGGCGGCACGCCGGAGTCGTTCCTGCGGGCGGGCACGCTCGGCCTGCCGCTCATGGTCGCGATCATCGGCGGTGAGCCACGCCAGTTCGCGCCGCTGATCGACCTCTACCGGCGGGCCGGGGAGCAGGCCGGGCACGACCCGGAGCAGCTGAAGGTCGGGCTGCACTGCTTCGGGTTCCTCGGCGACGACGTCGCGAAGGCCACCAACGCGTTCTACCCGGGCTGGGAGGCGATGTTCACGACGATCGCCCGCGAGCGCGGCGGGATGCCGCCCACCCGGCGGCAGTTCGACGCGACCCGCGGTCCGGACGGCGCGTACGTCGTCGGCGACCCCGACCAGGTGGCGACGAAGCTGACGCGCATCTCCGAGCAGCTGGGCGGGGTCGACCGGATCAACCTGCAGATGACCAACCCGCGCCTGCGCCACGCCGACCTGCTGCACTCGATCGAGCTGCTGGGCGAGGTCGCGCCCAAGGTCGCCGCCGTCTGACGCGCCGGTCGAGAGGGACCGAGGTCCACGTGTGATCAGATGGGTCCGTGATGGACCCGACCGCGCTGCCCCCGGGATTCGCCGACCAGCTCGAGGACTACCGGGCCCGGGCCGCCGCGCCGGTGGAGCCGAAGGCGGCGGCCTCGACGATCCTGCTGCGTGACGGCGCCGCCGGGGGCGTCGAGGCGTTCCTGCTGCGGCGCCGCACGCAGATGGCGTTCGCTGGCGGGATGGTGGTCTTCCCGGGCGGCGGGGTCGACCCGCGGGACGCGACCGACGACGTCAGATGGGTCGGGCCGCCGCCGTCGACCTGGGCCGGGCGCCTGGGTCTCGACGAGGCCGCGGCCCGCGCGGTGGTCTCGGCGGCGATCCGGGAGACGTTCGAGGAGTCGGGGGTGCTGCTCGCCGGCCCGGACGGGGCCTCCGTCGTCGCCGACACCTCCGGGCCGGAGTGGGCCGAGGCGCGGCGGGCCCTCGAGGCCCGCGAGACCGCGTTCACCGACGTGCTGCGCGAGCGCTCCCTGGTGCTGCGCACCGACCTGCTCCGGCCGTGGACGTGCTGGATCACCCCGGAGTTCGAGCCGCGGCGTTACCGCACGTTCTTCTTCGTGACGGCGAGCCCGGCCGGGCAGCACGCCGCCGCCGGCTCCACCGAGTCCGACGCGGCCGGGTGGCTCGGCGTGCACGACGCGCTGAGCTCCGCCGGACAGAGCGTCGCGATGCTCCCACCGCAGTACTGCACGTTCCTCGAGCTCGCGCAGTACCCCACGGTGGCCGAGGTCCTCGACGCCGCCGACCGCCCGATCCCCGACCCGGTGATGCCCGGCCTCGACACCACCGCCGACCCGGTCCGTCTCGCGCTGCCCGCGCGCTACGCGGAGCTCAACGCCGCGGGCTGAGGGCCGGGGTCACCACGTCACCGGCAGGGCCTCCACGCCGTGGATGAGGGCGTCGCGGCGGAACTCGAGCTCGGCCGGGTCGACCGCGAGCGCCAGCCCCGGGAACCGGTCCAGGAGCGCCGAGAACGCGATCCGCAGCTCGATGCGCGCCAGCGGCGCTCCCAGGCAGTGGTGGATGCCGTAGCCGAAGGCGACGTGGGGGAGCGGCTCCCGGGACAGGTCGAGGTGGTCCAGGTCGCCCGACGCCAGCGCCGAGTCCCGGTTGGCGGCGCACAGCGAGGCGGTCACCATCGTGCCGGCCCGGATCTCGTGGGTTCCGACGACGACGTCGCGGCTCGCCACCCGCGGGAAGCCCGCCGACACCGGGGACACGTGACGGAGCAGCTCCTCGACGGCCCGGGTCAGGGGAGCCGGGTCGGGGTCGGAGACGGCGGCGCGCAGGAGCGCCATCTGGTCCGGGTCGGTGAGCAGTTCGAGAGCGCCCAGGGCGATCACGTTGGACGTGGTCTCGTGGCCGGCGATGAGCAGCAGGTTGGCCAGCCCCGCGAGCTCTTCGCCGTCGATCCCGCCCTCGGCCGCGGGACGGTCGCCGTGCTCGCGGACCAGCATGCCGATCAGGTCGTCGCCGGGGTCGCGCCGGGCACGTTCCACCAGGGTGGCCATGTACTCGCGGGAGGCGCGGATGACCTGCGAGCGCTTCGCGGGGGTGAGGTCGGAGCGCAGCGTGCGCTCGGCGCGCTCCTGGAACCCGCCGCGGTCGGCGTAGGGGACACCGAGCAGCTCGCAGATCACCAGGGAGGGCACGGGCAGCGCGAAGTCGGCGACGAGGTCCGCCGGGGGCCCGCCGTCCGCCATCGCCGTGAGGGCGTCCGCCACGATGGCCGCGACCCGCGGCTCCAGCGCCTTCATGGCCCGCACCGTGAACCGGCCGGTGAGCATCCGACGCAGCCGGGTGTGGTCCGGCGGGTCGATCGCGAGCAGCATCCCGCTGCGGCGGCGGTGCATCTCGGCGGCGGTGAGCTCATCGGTGATTCCCGGCGGGGGCGGGACCGTCTCGAACCTGAACGCGGGGTCGCCGTGCACCGTCCGGGCGTCGTGGAAGCCCGCCACCAGCTCGGCCCGGTGGCCCGCCAGCGTCGTCACCGGGCACGTGCCGTCGTGCTCGCGCAGCGCGGTGACGCGCGGGTCCGGGTCGAGCCCGTCGCGGCGCAGGCCCAGCGGCGGGACGGGGGCCACGTCCGGTTCGGTGTGCACGCTCACGACCCGAGACCCTGCTCCTTCCACCCCGCCCGACGAAAGGGGGGTTCCGGATCACACCCCGCGGGAACATCGGGGAACCGTCTCTCGAAGAACGCGTCGTTGATCGGGCTCCCTCCCTCCGGGGTGTCGGCGCCCATCATGGCGCGCGCCCCCGGCGACGCACCGGCTCACTGGTCGGGCGCGGTCCGGCTCTCCCGCAGATGGTCCAGGGTCGTCCCGTAGCGCTGCAGCACGGCGGCCCGCACGTCGGGGTCGGTCCGGGGCACCGGCTCGATGAAGACCTGGTCGAGGTCGTGGAACCGCTCGTGCAGCTCGTCGTCGAGACGCACGCAGGCCCGCTCGAGGTCGCCGGCCGTGAGCTCGTCGACGAAGTCGACCCGGGCGCAGAGCAGCACGGAGTCGGTGCCGGTGAGCATCGACTGCAGGTCCACGACGGCGACGACCTCGGGTGCCGCGTCGAGGTGCTCGTAGACCGCCTGGAGCACCCGCGGCTCCGCGGCCCGGCCGATGAGCAGCGCCTTGTTCGAGCTGCCGAGCGAGAACGCGACGCCGGCGAGCAGCAGACCGATGAGGACCGAGGCGATGCCGTCCCAGACCGAGGACCCGGTCGCGCGGTGCAGGGCCACGCCGATCGCGGCGAACGCGAGGCCGAGCAGCGCCGCGGTGTCCTCGAAGAGCACGCTCTTGACCGTCGGGTCGTCGGAGAGCGCGAGGTAGCGCCGCAGCGGCAGCCGGAGCTCCTGCTTCTCCCGCCAGACCTGCCGGACGGCCTGCTGCCAGGAGATGCCCTCGATGATCGCGGAGAGCCCGAGGACCGCGAACGCCACCCAGGCGTACTGCTCCTCGGCGGGGTCACGGGGGTTCTCGACGATCGTCGTGATGCCCTCGTAGATCGAGTAGGTCGCGCCGGTGACGAAGACCGACACCGCCGCGATCATCGACCAGAAGAAGCGCTCCTTGCCGTAGCCGAAGGGGTGGGTCCGGTCGGGCCGGCGCACCGAGCGCCGCAGGGCGGTGAACAGCAGCACCTCGGTGGTGCAGTCCGCCACCGAGTGGGCGGCCTCGGCGAGCATGGCCGACGAGCCGGTGAGGAGACCCGCCACGAGCTTGAGGACCCCGACCGCCGCGTTGGCGAGGAAGGCGAGGACCACCGAGAGCGTGCTCTGGCCCGAGGAGGACTCCCCGTCCTCGCGGCCCTCGTCGGTCGGGTCGTCCGGCTCGGGTCCGGCGGTGGCGTCCTCCGCGGTCCGGGAATCCGGGGGGCCGACGGTCATGGGCGTTCCTCCTGTTTCGTCCGCGACGACCGCTCTACCCGTTGCCGTCGGGCGCCACGCGATCGCCGGGAAACGTCTCGGCGCGGGCCTTGACGCAACCACATGGTTGCCATAGTTTGGGTCGCAACCGAGCAGTTGCGACAGGAGGTCGACGTGGCATTCCCGGACCGGATCGAACGGACCATCGAGCTCGCCCACCCGCCGGAGCGGGTGTGGACCGCGATCACCACCGCCGAGGGCCTCGCCGCGTGGTTCGGCGACCGGGCCGAGATCGACCTGCGGCCCGGCGGCGCCGGCTCGCTCATCTGGACCGCCGAGGGCCACCACCAGGACCTGCGCATCGAGCGCGTCGAGGAGCCCACGGCCTTCGGCTTCACCTGGCGGATCGACGGGCTGCCCCGGGAGGACCCGCGCCGTACCTACGTCGAGTTCACCCTCGAACCGATCCCGACGGGCACCCGGCTGCACCTCGTGGAGACCGGCTTCGCCCAGCTCGGGCCGGACGAGCACCGCGCGCACAGCGGCAACACCGACGGGTGGGACCACGAGCTCGGAGACCTCGCGGCCCATCTCGACGCCGTCCATGCCGCCTGAGCGCAGCGCCGCCCAGCCCGGGGACGCCCAGCCCGGGGACGTCGAGGGGACCGCCGAGAGCACCGCCGAGGCGGTCTTCGCCGCCCTCGCCGACCCGACCCGGCGCGCGATCCTCGCCGACCTCGCGACCCACGGCCCGTCCACCGCGACCGACCTCGCGGGCCGGCTCCCGATCTCCCGCCAGGCCGTCACCAAGCACCTCGACCGGCTGACCGGGGCGGCCCTGGTCAGCGTGGAGCCGGGGGAGCGGCGCCGCATCCGCCACCGCGTCCGGTCCGCCCCCATGCGCACCGCGCAGCGCTACCTCGCCGCCCTGGCCCGCGACTGGGACGGCCCGCTCGCCGCCCTGCACGACCATCTCGATGCCACCGACCAGGAGGAGCCATGACCCTGCCCCCGATCGTCGACGCCGCCGCGTGGGAACGCGCCCGCGCCGACCTGCTCGCCGCCGAGAAGGACCTCACCCACGCCCGCGACGCGCTCGCGGCCCGCCGCCGGCGGCTGCCGATGACGCCCTTCGGAGCCCACCACGTCTTCACCACCCCGACCGGCCCGCGGACCCTGCTCGACCTGTTCGACTGCCGCGGGACGCTCGTGGTCTACCAGTTCATGGACCGCGGGCCCGACGCCTACTGCGGCGGCTGCACGTGGTTCACGGACAACGTCCCGGCCAGCGCGCCGCGCCTGCTCGCCGAGCACGACGTGACGTGGCTGCACGTGACGGACATGCCGCTCGAGCAGGCGCAGCACTACTGGCGGGAACGGGGGTGGACGCTGCCGGTGGTCTCCTCACGGGGCACCACCTTCTCGGCCGACACCGGCGCCGGTGAGGGCTTCGGCTTCTCCGTGTTCGTCCGCGACGGCGACGCGGTGCACCGGACCTACGCGACGACGGGGCGCGGGATCGAGCACCTCGCGTTCGTGACGACGCTGCTCGACCTCACCCCGCACGGCCGGGGGGAGGACTGGGAGGACTCCCCGGAGGGTGTCGAGCAGGTCCCCTCGGCGATGATGCCGAACCTGCTGACGACCGCGGACGTGGCCACCAGCTTCGGCCGGTTCCGCCGGGCGGGCGCACCCACGGGAGCGTGATCAGCGCCCACACCCCGACGACGAGCGCCGCCTCGACGAGCAGGTACCACGGCCACGGCCCGAGCACGTCGAGCAGCGACGCCGTCTCGGGCTTGTGGCCGAGGTAGCCGTAGTTCGCCCCGGTCACCACGTTGACGACCTGCGCCGGCACCGCCCACAGCACCGTCGCGCCGAGGGCGACCCGGTAGTCCCACCACGTCGGGTGCCGGCGCAGACCCCAGGTGAGCAGGACCGCGATCCACACGACGAGGACGTGGTCGCTGAAGAACACCAGGAACGACGGCGCCGGGAAGTCGGCGCCGCCCAGCGCCGGGGTGAGCAGCGCCTGCACGGAGAGCGTGAGGCCCCAGTAGTAGGTCAGCACCGTCGCCCACCGCTGCCCGGACACGACGGCCCACGCCGCGGCGTAGGGCGCGAGGTCGGAGAGCTGCAGGGGCAGGGTGAGCCCGGGACGGGCCGGGTCGAACGCGGCGACCTGGTAGCCGGCGGTGACGAGGGTGAGGGCGCCCGCGAGGACGAGCCCGGCGACCCGCACCGTCCGGGCGTCGCCGCGGCGCGCGAGCTCGACGAGCCCGATCGCCCCGAGCACGGTGACCGTGAGGACGGCGAGGTGCGACGTGCCCCAGGGCAGGAAGATCCTGTCGGGGGCGGCGAGGGGCACGACGGCGTGCACCGGGCCGATCGTCCTCGCCCTCCTCGCGGCCGCGGAACCCTCAGGCGGCCAGCGCGACCGGATCCTCGCCGCTCGCCGCGTCCGCCCCGACCTCCGCGCCCGCGACCACCGCCCACGCCGCGATCGGCACCGCGACCGCGCCGAGCGTGAGGTCGGCGCTCCACACCGCGCCGGTCTCGACCAGCGCGCGGGCCAGCGAGAGCAGCGAGGGCGCCACCAGCACCGCCGCAGCGCACCACGCGACCGCCACCTCCGACGCCGGCCGCAGCCACCACAGCGCCGCGGCGAGCAGCAGCGCCGCCGCGAGCCCGATCACGACGATGCCGACCGAGAGCCCACGCTCGTCGGTCACCTTCGCCGCCACGTGCAACGGCGAGAACCGGGCGAGCCCGCCGAGCAGGAACGGCACGATCAGCACCAGCCACACCAGGCCCGCGACGCCCCCGACCAGCAACCCCCGCCGCCGTCCCGCCCGCAGCCCCACGGCCACCGCGACGATCGCGACGACGAGCGCCAGGTGCGGCCGGGTGCAGGTGGCCACCCCGAGCGCCACCGCGGCCGCCGTCAGGAGCCGCACCGACCCGCCGTCGGGACGAGCCGTCCGCAGCGTCCACACCGCCGCGGCGAGGGCGGGCACGGTCCCGGCGACCAGGTCATCGCCGATGAGGAACTCGCGCCACACCTCGAGGCCGCCGGCGACGGTCAGCAGCCACACCAGGGTCGGGCCCGGCCGCAACCGCCAGCCGCCGTGCAGCAGCGGCAGCAGCAGCGCGGTCCACGCGACGTTCTGCCAGGCCGCCGAGCCGAGCAGGAACCGGAACGGGGCCGCCAGCACGAGCGCCCCGGGCAGCGGGGTGATCGGGTTCCCCAGGTAGGTCGTCGCGGCGTAGGGGTAGCGGCCCGCGGCGAGCTCGCCCAGGGCCACGTCGAGGGCGTTCGCGCGGTCGCTGCCGACCCCGAGGACGAGGTCGTCGGCGGGGGGCACGCCGACGACGAACACCGTGGTGAGCGTCCCCAGGCAGGCCACGACGAGCACGGGCAGCACCCACCACGGCGCACGGGCCAGCAGCTCCGTCGCCGCCGGGAGCAGCAGCGCCACCACCCCGGCCGCGACGGCGTACCACGCGGCCGCGGGCGGCCCGCCCAGGTTCATCGCGGTGTGGGTGGACACCACGACGAGGACGGCGGCGAACGCGACGGGGCCGCAGGCGCCCGCCACCGACCTACATGAAGCTGGTGTCACCGTCGTACTCGGAGGGGTCCCACGCGTCCGGGTGCGCCAGGGTGTCGGCGAGGTCCGGGTCGGTCGTGCGGTAGTAGAAGGACCAGGCGGCCTTGGTGATCCGGTAGGGCGCGACGTCGTCGAAGCCGCTCATCTTCGGGATGTCGCAGCCGTTGTGCTCGAGCATGCCCAGCCGGGCGTCGGCGCTGCGCTCGGCCGCCGCGCGGGCGAGGCCGGGCAGCAGGTCGACCGCGTCCTCGACGGTCTGGTAGTCGACGATCTTCATGCTGCGCATGCCCGTCGGGCGGGTGTACTCCTTGACCACGCAGAACGCGCGGATCGACCCGGCCCGCTCGGCGGTGTAGACCCAGAGCCGCCCGGCGCGCAGCGGGATGCGGTAGTGCCATTCGAGGGTCGCCCGGTCCCGGACGGCCAGCAGCATGTCCGCGTGCTTCGCGCGCAGCTCCTCCCAGAATGCGTCGAACCGGTCGTCGAAGCCGCGGGCCTCGACGATCTCGACGCCCTCCGGCGGCCCGGCCAACTTCCGGGCGGTGGCGCCCTCCTTGACGGCGAGCCCCGCCGCGGCCGGCACGGAGAGGGCCCCCGCCAGGGGGATCCCCTTCATCGCCAGCACCTCGCGGGTGAAGGACCGACGGTTGGTGACGACGTAGGCGGCCCTGCCCCAGTCCCCGAGCGGGACCCGGGTGCCGTACGCCTGCCAGATCGTCGTCGCGCCCACCCCGACGTTGGAGCTGGCGACGAAGTCGGCCTGCTCCTGCTCGAAGTACTCGTCCATGAGCAGCGCCGCGTAGCCGCGGTGCTCCTCGGTGACGGCCCAGGCGAGACCGTTGCCGCAGATCTTCTCCTCGCCGTGCAGCACGTAGGGCGAGGGCACGTTGGTGACCGCCCCGACGATCGACCCGTCCGGGTCCTCGAGGACCCACCCGACGGTCCAGCGGTCCTTCAACCGGGGCCAGAGCGGGTTCTCCTCGAACAGCGCCCGCCGGTCCTCCGGCGAGAAGATGTTCGTCAGGAACCGCGACTCGAGCCCGTGCATGGCGGGGAAGTCGTCGAAGGTCGCCGGCCGCAGCTCGGGCGGTTCGACGAAGGCCGTCGGCGCGGCGGCCGCTGTCCCGGTGGACTCCGCGCTCACGTGCCGGACACCTCCAGCGGCAGGGCGGTGAGCCCGCGCAGCCCGAGGTTCTCGCGCCAGGTCAGCGGCTCGTCGGTGAGCTCGATCGTCGGGAGCCGCCGCAGCAGCGTCTCGAAGCCGATGCGGCCCTCAAGGCGGGCCAGCGGCGCGCCGAAGCAGAAGTGCGCGCCCCACGCGAAGGCGACGTGGCGGTTGTCGGTGCGGGCCAGGTCGAGCCGGTCGGGGTCTCCGAAGCGCTGCGGGTCGCGGTTGGCCGACCCCATCACCGCGATCACCGCCTGCTTCTTCCCGATCTGCTTGCCCCCGAGCTCGAGGTCGCGGGGCGCGAGGCGGGCGGTGTGCTGGCTGGGGCTCTCGAAGCGCAGCAGCTCCTCCACCGCGGAGTCCATCAGCTCCGGGTGGGCGCGCAGCCGGGCCATCGCCTCGGGGTCGCGCAGCAGCGCGAGCAGCCCGTTGCCGAACAGGTTGGTGGTGGTCTCGAGACCGCCGACCATGGTGACGATGCAGTTGGCGACGATCTCCTCGGTGGTGAACCGGTCGCCGTCGACCTCGGCCTGGATGTAGGCCGAGACCAGCCCGTCCACCGGCTTCTCGCGCTGCGCCTCGACCTCCCTCGTGAAGTAGGCGATGAGGTTCTGCACCGCCTCGAGCACGCCGCCGAGCCGCTCGGGGTTGTGCTGGAAGTTGCCCAGCATCTCGGCGAACGTCGTCGACCAGCGCTTGAGGTCCATGTGGTCCTCGACCGGCACGCCCAGGAGGTCGGTGGTGACCATCGCGGGCAGCGGGTCGGCGAAGTCGGCCATGAGCTCCATGTGGCCGTCGCCGCGGGCGAGGACCTGGTCGAGGAGCTGCTCACCGATCTCGGCGATGCGCTGGTCGAGCACCGCGACCCGCGCCGGGGTGAACGCCGCGCTCGCGAGCCGCCGGACCCGGGGGTGCTCCGGGGAGTCCATGAACAGCATCATGCGGACCATCAGCTCGGCGACCGGCGCGACCTCCGGGACCCCGAGCAGCTCGAAGTACTCCGGCGGTGGGGTGCGGCGGGCCGAGAACCGCTTCAGCACGGTCGTGACGTCGTCGTAGCCGGTGACCACCCAGGCGTGCAGGAACGGGTCCCAGTGCACCGGGTCGGTGGTGCGCAGGTTCTTGTACAGCGGGTACGGGTCGGCCAGCACCTCGGGGTCGAGCAGCTCGGCGTAGCTGCGCGTCTCCTCCTCGAGCTCCGGGGCGACGGTGCTCTGCTCGGTCATGCGCTCGCCTCCTGCTGCTGCTGGGCGACCTCGGCGGCGATCGCCGAGACCGTCGGGCCGCGGAAGAGCTGCCGCAGCGTCATCTTGACCCCGTAGCGCTGCCGGACCCTCGAGACCACCTGCATGGCCAGCATCGAGTGGCCGCCGAGCAGGAAGATGTTGTCGTCCTCGCCGACCTGGCCGAGGTTGAGCAGCTCGGCGATCAGCTCGCCGAGCCAGACCTTGACGTCGTCGGTGCTCTCCCCGGCCGGCGACGCCGCCGGCTCGGCGACCACGGCCGGCCGGGGCAGGGCCGCCCGGTCGAGCTTGCCGTTGGGGGTCATCGGCAGCGCGTCCAGGGTCACGACGTGGGCGGGCACCATGTAGTCGGGCAGCTGCGCGGCGAGGAAGGCGCGGACCTCCGCGGCGGCCGGCGGCTGGTCGCCCGAGGCGACGACGTAGGCCACCAGTTCCCGCTCGCCCTCGCCCGACTCGTCACCCAGCACGGTCACGGTGCCGGCGCCGACGCCGGGGGCCTGGGTGAGCCAGCTGGTGATCTCCGCCGGCTCGATCCGGTAGCCGCGGACCTTGACCTGGTCGTCGAGGCGGCCGAGGAAGATCAGCCGGCCGTCGTCCAGGCGCCGGACGCGGTCACCGGTGCGGTAGGCCCGCACCGTCTCGCCGTCGCCGGTGCGCACGGTGACGAAGCGCTCGGCGGTGCGCTCGGGGTCATGGCGGTAGCCGCGCCCGACGTGCGGCCCGGCCAGCACCAGCTCACCCGGCTCGCCCTCGCCGACCGGGCGCTGGGCCTCGTCGAGCAGCAGCGCGAGCGTGCCCGGGATCGGCCGGCCGATCGAGGGCGGGCCGGGGTGGTTCCCCTCCGGGCCGACCTCGCCCGAGGTCGCCACCACCGTGCACTCGGTCGGCCCGTAGTTGTTGACCAGGGTGAACGGCAGCCCCGCCAGCGGCCGGCGGTTGAGCCGCTCCGCCCCGGTCAGCAGGGTGCGCAGCGCGGTGTGGGCCGGCCACTGGGCCGCGATGAGCTGCTCGGCGAGCAGTGTGGGCGCGAAGCCGATCGTGATCTGCTTCTCGACCAGCCAGTCCTGGAGCAGCTGGGGCGAGCGGTGGGTCCCCTCGTCGGCGACGTGCAGCGCCGCGCCGGCCGCCAGCGGCGGCCAGATCTCCCAGACCGCCGCGTCGAAGCCGAGCCCGGCCACCTGCGAGGCGCGGTCGTCGCTGCTCACCTCGAACGCCGCGTTGTGCCAGTCGACCAGGTTCGCCAGGTTGGCGTGGGTGATCTCGACGCCCTTGGGGCGCCCGGTGCTGCCCGAGGTGTAGATCACGTACGCCAGGCTGTCCGGTCCGATGTGCGGATCCGCCGGCGTCTGCGGCGCCGGGACCAGGCTGCGCGGCTCGTCGAGGTCGATCACCGTCCACGGCCCGGCCGGCAGGGTGCCGGCGCGCTCGTGGTCGGTGAGCACGACCGCGGTGGCCGCGTCGCCCAGGATGTACTCGACCCGGTCGGCGGGGGTGGCCGGATCCAGCGGCAGGTACGCCGCCCCGGCCTTCATCACCGCCGCCGCCGCCAGGACGTAGCGCGCGGAGCGGGGCAGCAGGACGGCCACGCAGGACCCGGGGCGGGCGCCCGCGGCCTGCAGGGCCGCGGCCAACCGGTCGGCGCGGTCGTCGAGCTCCCCGTACGTCAGCGTCGTGTCCGGGCCCGTGACCGCGACGCGGTCGGCGGCACTCGCGCCGTGGGCGGCGATGCGCGCGGGCACCGGGACGGACGTGGCGGGCGCCTGCGCACTCGGGCGGGCGGGTGGCTCGACGGTGTCTGCCCTCATCAGTCTCCGATCACACAGGTGGGCCGTGGTGCACGGCGGGCCCGGGCGTGGGCGGCGGCGGCGCCGACCACGGGGACGTCCGCTTCCGTGAATCGATCCAGGGCGGCCGGGAGACGGCGGCGAGCCGGGGACATCACTGCTCCCGCAGAGGACACGCCTACTCCCTTTGGCCAATCCGGACCCTAGCAACGTGACGCGTGGCGCCCGCCGAGGTTGTCCGGGTGCGTGATCACGACCCGGCTCGTCGGCACACGACCCCTTGACAACGAACGGACCCGCACCGCGACACGGGTGCCCCAGCCGACCGTGACACGATGCGGGCGCTTTCGTCGTCGACGGGGAGGAGCCCCGGAGCGTGTCCACCGGCCTCCGTGAGCCGACGGTCCTGATCGTCTCGCACCGTCGTGTCGACCTCCTCGACCGGGCCCTGGCCGGGGTCGAGAAGTGGCTGCCCGAGGCCCGCGTCCTGGTGTGGGACAACCGTTCGACGGACTCGCCCGCGGTCGCCGAGCTCGCCGCCCGGCGTCCGGACGTGGAGTGGACGCTGTCGGAGTCGAACGTCGGGTACGCGATCGCGGTCAACCGGCTCATGGCGCGGGTCCCCGACGGCGACGTCCTGCTGCTGGACCCCGACGTCGAGCTGCTGGGGCCGCTGACCCGGGTGCGCGAGGTGCTCGCCGAGCCCGGCGTCGCCGTCGTCGCCCCCACCGGGGACGGCCTCGCCGACGACGGCGACGAGCCCTGGGACGTGGCCCGCCGCCCGCAGACCGTGCTGCGCGACCTCGCGGCGGTGGCCGGGCTCGCCCCGGCGCTGCGGGGGAGGCCGGGCGGCGAGCTCTACCGGCGCGCCCCGGAGGAGGTCGACGGCTACCTCACCGGCGGCTGCCTGCTCGTGGCCCGCGAGGCGTGGGACGCGCTCGGCGAGCTCGACGACTGGTTCTTCGACGGCGGCGAGGACGCGGCCTGGCAGCGCCTGGCCCGCGAGCACGGGTGGTCGCTGCGGCTGGTCGACGACGACGGCCCGCAGGTCCGCCGCACGCCCGCGCGCGGCGACGACCCCTGGGCGGCGCGGAACGAGGACCTCCGCCGCGCGGCCCGGGCCCTCGTCCTGGGTACCGGGGCCGATCACGGTCCCGGCGGCAACGGCGGCCGCGGCCGGGTGTTCTCGGCCGCCGCGCTGGTCCTCGACCGGGTGCAGCCCTCGCAGCGCGCGCGGCGACGCGAGCGCCGGACCGTGGAGGCCCGCCGGTCCGGCGGGCGCCCGACCATCGTGATCGCCACGAACGGCGTCGCGCTCGGCGGCGCGGAACGCCAGCGCGTCCAGCTCGCGAACGAGCTCGTCGCGCGCGGCCACCCCGTCGTCGTCGTGTGCATGCAGCACCTCGGGATCCTCCTGGGCGAGCTCGACCCCCGGGTCCGTCTGGTGTTCCAGCCCTGGTGGCAGCCGGTGGTCGACGTCGGCACCGAGGACGCGATCGTCATCGCCGGCGGCACCCGCACCGAGATCGGGTTCGCACTCGGGTGGCGGGCCCAGGCCCGCGTCGCCGGGGGACGGCGCTGGTGGCTGCCCGCGCTGCACGATCCGGCCGAGCCCGACCACCCCACCTTCTCCGAGGTCCAGGCCCGGGCGCTGCGCAGCGCCGACGGGATGCTCGTCCTCTCCGCGCAGCACCACCGCGACCTGACCCGCCACCAGCGCCTGCACGACACCGTCATGGTCGCGCCGAACGGCGTCCCGGCGGCCGAGCCGCTGCCGTTCCGCGCCGACCCGGCGGGCCCGCTGCGCTTCGGGATGCTGTCGCGGATCAAGGAGTACAAGAACCCGATGCTGCTGGTCCACGCGCTCGACGCGCTGGGCGCGGACCGGCGGCGGGAGTGGACGCTGGACATCTTCGGCGAGGGCCCCGACCGGGAGCGGCTCACCGCGGAGTCGCCGGCGCACCTGCGCGACCGGGTCTGGTGGCGGGGCCCGTCCCCGGGGCCGGACCACGCGTTCGCCGAGTTCGACGTGCTGTGCGTGCCGAGCGGGTTCGAGGCGTTCCCGCTGGCGATCGTCGAGGCCCTCACCCGCGGGATGCCGGTCATGGCCTCGGCCAGCGGCAGCGTCGCCGAGATGCTCGACCACGGTCGGGCCGGCGTCGTCGTCGAACCGGTCACCCGCGAGGCCTGGGCCGCCGCGCTCGACGGCGTGCTGGCCGACCGGAACCGCGTCGCCGCCCTCGGCGAGGCCGGTCGGCGCTGGGGGCTGGAGAACTACACGGTCTCGGCGATGACCGACGCCTACCAGCGGGCGTTCGCGCGGGTGCTGGGCCGGCCGATCCCCGGCGGCCCGGAGGGCGACGCCGCGGTGCTGTGATCCCGCGAGGAGGATGTCGGCGAGTCGCCCTCGTCCTCCCCGATGGATGGTCTCGACCGGGCAGATGGGCTCGCAGGCGCCGCAGTCGATGCGCGCCGCGGGATGGATGTCGAGCATTCGCAGCCCTCGAGGCGCCGACGATGACGACCCGCGGGGGCGGCCGCACCGTCCTTCGGGGCCCAGCCCTGCCGTGCCGCTTCGCGTGCCGGGGTCCGTGGCGGGGGCGGACACGCCGCGGAGGATCGAGCGGCAGACGGTCCCGTCCCAGTCTGCGAGGTTCCCCCATGACCAGCACGTCGCGCCCCGTCACCCTTCCGTCCGGAGAGGCCATCCCCGCAATGGGTCAGGGCACGTGGCACCTGGCCGAGAGGCCGGCTCGCCGATCCGACGAGATCGCCGCGCTCCGACTGGGGCTCGACCTCGGGCTGACCCTTGTCGACACCGCCGAGATGTACGCCGACGGGGCGACTGAAGTGCTGGTGGGCGAGGCGATCGCAGGCCGTCGTGATGAGGTGTTCCTCGTCGACAAGGTGCTTCCGCACCACGCGACGCGCACCGGCACGGTCCGGGCCTGCCAGGCCAGCCTCGCGAGGCTGGCCGTCGACCACATCGATCTCTACCTGCTGCACTGGCGCGGCCAGGTCGCGCTGGCCGAGACCGTCGCGGGCTTCGCCGATCTGCAGGCAGCAGGGCTGATCCGCTACTGGGGGGTGAGCAACCTCGACGTCGACGACCTGATCGACCTGGCCGCCGTGCCGGGCGGGGACCAGGCGCAGACCGACCAGGTTCTCTTCAACCTGGTCCGTCGCGGAGCGGAGTACGCCCTGCTGCCGTGGCTCTCCGCCCACGGCATTCCCGCGATGGCGTACTCGCCGATCGAGCAGGGCCGTCTGCTGCGCCACCCCGTGCTCACCGAGGTCGCGCAGCGCCACTCCGCCACGGCCGCCCAGATCGCATTGGCGTGGGTACTGGCCCACGACGGTGTCAGCGCCATCCCGCGCACCGGAAGACCCGAGCACGTGCGGGCCAACGCCGAGGCGCGGGGGATCGGTCTCGGCCGCGATGACCTCTACCTGCTCGACCAGGCGTTCCCGCCGCCGGTCCAGCCGCGCAGGCTGGAGGCACTCTGACGGCAACCCGGCGATCACGCCGAACAACCGCGACGAACGGATTCGATCCCGACCCGTGCCCCTGGAACCCCAGGAGATCGCCGTCGTGGCGCCCGGCCGCGGCGGGTGTGGGCGGCGGCTGCGCCGTCGGGTCGAGTCCGGTCCGTCGATTTCAGCCCCTCGGACCGGACTGCCACGCGGTTGACACGGCCGAGACTGGAGTCCCAGACGTCAGCGGGAGGGCGCATGACCACGACCTCGAAGCCCGCGGCCGCTCCGCCACCCGGGCTGCACCAGCACGGCCACGAACTGCAGGCCTTCGGCAGGGTGCGGCGGACCGGGGAGACGACGGCGTGGCTCGTCGCCGAGCACCTGGTCGACACCGCCCTGGTCCGAGCCGACGACGGGCGCTGACCTGTGGTCGATCCGTGTATGCCCGGCCCGCACGTCCTGGTCGTGCTCGGGGCGACGGGCGACCTGGCGCGGCGCAAGCTCTTCCCCGCGCTCTATCGCCTCTACCAGCTAGACCTGCTCCCGCGCGGCTTCCGCATGGTGTGCTCGGGGCGCACCGAGCCGGACACGACGGGTGCGTTCCTCGAATTGGTGCGCGTGGCGATCGAGCGGCGCCATGGCCCGGTCGACCCGCAGGTGTGGTTGGGCTTCGATCGGCGGATCACGTTCGTCACCCTGTCCGACGACCGGGGCGCGGCGCTCGAGAAGGCCGTTGCCTTCGCAGCCGCTGCACTCGGCCCGAACGCCGAGCGCTGCTACTACCTCGCAGTACCGCCGGCGGCGACGGAGTCCGTCGTTCGCATGCTCGGATCCTTCACGGCGGGCCGACCGACGAAGATCGTTCTGGAGAAGCCGTTCGGCCGCGACCTGGCCTCGGCCCGGCGGTTGAACGCCGTCCTGCACGCGGTCGTCGATGAGCGGCACATCTACCGGATCGACCACTTCCTGGGTAAGGAGGCGGTGCAGAACATCCTGGCCCTCCGCTTCGCCAACGGGCTCTTCGAGCCGGTCTGGAACCACCGGCACGTGTGCTACGTGCAGATCGACGTGCCCGAGGAGATCGACATCCAGGGCCGGGCGGAGTTCATGGAGTCGACGGGGACGCTACGCGACATGATCTCGACGCACCTGTTCCAGCTGCTCGGATTGGTGGCCATCGAGCCCCCGTCGCGCATGGACGGCGACTCCCTCAACCACGAGATGACGAAGGTCTTCCGCGCTATCCGCCCCGTGGACCCGGACCGCGTGGTCTACGGCCAGTACGAGGGCTACCGCGACGAGCCGGGTGTGGACCGGGCGTCGGTCGTGGAGACCTTCGTCGCGATGGAGGTCTACGTCGACGACTGGACCTGGATCGGTGTGCCGTTCCACCTGCGGACCGGCAAGGCGCTCGCCGAAGGCAGGCGCACCATCACGATCGGCTTCCGCGAGCCACCGCTCAAGGTCTTCCCCGGCGACGTCGACGACACCTGCAACGAGCTGGTGATCGAGCTGAGCGAGGACCCGCGGATCTTCGCCGACGTCCGGTCCAAGGTCCCCGGTCCCGACTTCCGGCTGGCCCGCGCCCGGATGCGACTCGACCTCCTGGAGTCCTTCCCCCAGGCCGAGCCGCTCGAGGCCTACGAGCGGCTGCTGCTCGACGTCCTACGCGGCGACACCACCCTGTTCCTGCACACGGAGGCGACGGAGCTGCTCTGGGGGCTGTTCGACCCGCTGCTTCGCCATCCGCCGAAGACGATCCCCTACCCACGGCATTCGTGGGGTCCCACCGAGGCATTGCGCCTCCCCGGCCGGCGCGGCTGGCGGTTGCCGGAGACGGACGCCGAGACGGACGGGGAAACCGACGCGAAGGGCGACGGCGGAGGCTGACCTCGCCCGCGACGGGCACGCGGTCGTGAAGGACCGCCTCGCGCAGCGCCTGGTCGTCCTGCGTCGCCCCTCCGAAGCCTTCGAGAGGCCGGGCCCATCCCGGTGGGGCCGTGCCGGTTCAGCGGTGTCCGCCACGACGGGCGATCGTCGACGCGGCATCACCGTGCCCTCGGGGACCGAGCGGTGGCGGGTCGATTCACGCTGCGAAGCCGAAGCAGAAGGAGGTGCCGGCGGGCGAGCGTGGCCACCATGACGTCTTCGAACCGGGCGGACCCGTGTCCCTCGCCGCTCGAGTCCAACGATCTGTCGGACGGTCGCGCCGTCCACCTCAGCGGCGGGATGGACATGCTCACAGCGCCCTACCGGTGGCAGGTGCAAATCTTCATCGTGATCGCCGTGGCGGGCGTGGTGTTCCTCGTCCAGCTCCTGCGCAGGCGGGCGGCAGGGCATGAATGAGGTTCCGAGTACGGCCTTCGATCTCGATCCGGATCTGGTGGCGGCATTCCGCGCGGGCAAGCTCGACGTCGAGGAGTGCGCGCGCTTGGCCGACCAGGTCTCCCGCGTGCTGCCCTTCAGTCGCGAACTGCCGAACCCACTCGCAACGAGCCTGGTCCGCGTGGCCGAGCGCGTCGGTGGGGACGAGGCGCTGCTGCGGTGGCTGGACGGCTTTCCCGGACGGCCACGGCTCACCGCGCGGCTGTTCTGGGTGATCGGTGTACTCGACCGGTACTCGGCAGCGGACGGCGTCCTCGGGGCGCTCGGCGAGCTGCGAGCCCGCGACCCGTTCCCGCACGGGCTCGAGGGGCACCTCGTGCCGGACACCGCGTCGTACACGTTGGCGAGCCTCGGTGAGGAGATCGAGGAACTGCTCGGGCGGGACCGGCTCGCGGACGCCGGGAACCTGGCGCTCCGGGCATTGGCGCTGTTGTCGGACATCGCGCCGCGGGCGGCCGAGCTGGATCGGCACGCGGCAGACCTCGGGCCCACGGTCCGCAGCCTGTGCGACAGACTCCGTCCGCTCGTCGAGCCTGACCGGCCCGTGGGGACGGTGACGCCGAATCACCTCGATGACGGAGGGCATGCGGGGTGAGGCGCAGCCGTGGGAACGAAGCCCGGCACGACGAGAAGGCGCAGTCGGCAGTTCGACGCCGAGTGGTCCGTGAACGACTCGTACATCCGCCCGACCCGCCGCCCCCCACGGAGGCGATCATGCTTGTAGCCGTGTGCAGATGACCAGCCACGACGAGCGGCATGCGCTCCTGGACGAGCTGGACCTCCTACGGGCCCGCCGGGCGGAGCTGGAGGCGAGCTTCGCCGCCGACGACCATCCGCACGACATGGGTGAGCAGTCCGAGGCGACCCTGCGCCGAGACGAGCTGACCTGGATCGACGGCAGAATCCGCGACATCAAGCACCTGCTCGAGGCCGCGGCTCGGACAGGCAACGGCCTGCCAGGCCGGGTCTGCGTCGGCAGCGTGGTGGCGCTCCGCTACCCGGACGGGCAATCCGAGCGCCTCAAGGTCACCCGCGTCCCGGACGGCGACTTCCCCACCGTCACACCCGAGAGCCCACTCGGGCGCGCGCTCCTCGGCGCCGGCGTCGGCGACGAGATCGAGTGGGCGGCGCCGGAGGGTCGGTTGCACGCCCGCGTGGAGAGCATCGACTCCGACGTCGACGGGGAGCGGTGATGGATCGACAACATCCTGCACGGCCTGGGCACCGGCATCAGCCCGGAGTGGCAACTGCGGGCGGCAGCGTCGGCTTCGCGGGACAGGCCGGGCCCGCCTGGTGCCGCCGAGCAGCACCCGATCCACCCGACGGGCCGAGCCCGTGGCGGCGAATCGCTGCTCGCGGGCCGGTCCGGATCGCCGGCGGGCTTGCCAGGGTGGACCCGGAGGTGGGCGGCACCGCCCACCGTCGGCCTGGATCAAGGAGGACACGTGACCCTGATGCGCTTTGACCCGTTCCGCCAGTTCGAGCAGATCATGGACCAGAGCTCCGCCGGAACGCGGACACCGAGGACGGTGCCGATGACCGCACTGCGCCGGGGCGACACCGTCATCGTCGATCTCGACCTGCCGGGGGTGTTCGAGGACGACGTCGAGCTGACCGTCGAGCGGAATGTCGTCACCGTCCGGGCCCGCCGCGCACCTGCTCGCCAGGAGGGCGACGAAGTGATCATCGATGAGCGGCCGTCCGGCGAGTTCACCCGACAGCTGTTCCTGGGAGACAACCTCGACGCAGGCCGGATGACGCCGGACCTGCGCGACGGTGTGTTGCGGCTGACCATTCCGGTCAGCGAAGAGAGCAAGCCGCGTCGGATTCCACTGGGCTCGTCCCGCGACAAGGGGCCTGCGGAGACCTCCACCTCTTCCGGCTGAAGGCGCCGAACAGGAAGGAATCGTGATGACTGCTCAGCCCGACGTCCAGACGAAGGAGCGCGACCTGCTCGCGCGATGCATCGCCGAGGCGTACGAGACGCTGGATCTCATTCCCGGCGTGAATCCGAACGGTCCTGCTCTGGTCTGGCTGGCCGAGCAGTACCGGCAGCTTCGTGTCGAGACACCGGACGGCTGACCCTCCTCGACCTACCGCACGCCGAACGGCCCCGCGTCGATGACCGGCGCGGGGCCGTTCGGGTCCAGCCGCCCGCGTGATCAGTACCTGGCTCGCCACCGGAGCACCCGCTCCCTCGCCGTGCCCTTCGCATGACCCCGGCGGCGCTGTGGCGTACCTCGACCGCCATCACGGCAAGCCGTGCGGCCGGGGTTGGGCCCGCCAGGTCGAGGCGCCGAAACGCTGCGGGCGGCACCCTCGTGGGCATGCCATTCCCCGCTGCCCGCTCCAGACGATGATCGACGAGATCGCGGTGGAGCGGGTGCTCCTGTTCTGTCCCGAGAACCACTGGCAGCAGGAGGTCGACGTGGACGTCGTGCGCTACGCCGACCCGGACGGCGGGCTGTGGGAGTACTTCTCGATCGACGGCGAGCCCGTCATCTCGCCCTACACCCCGGACGGACGGCCGCTGTGCCCGTCCTGTGGGCGGACGACGGCGGCCCGGCTGCTGCGCCGCCGCCTGGTCCCGGTGCCCGACGGCGGCCGGCCGCGCAGTCTGCACGCGGAGCGCCCCGAGCGGGCCGACGCCTCGGCGCGTCAGGCCCGACGATCAGGCGAAGTCGGGACCGCGCAGCCTGTGCCGGCTCGTCGAGCTCGCGCATCCGCTCCTGAAGCCTCTTCGTGATCCGGCAGACCACCAGATCGTTCAGCTGGAACGGAGGTCGAGCTCCTCAGCGGAGGTCTCCCGCCACCAGCGCCGCCCCGATGGCGACCAGCCAGGAGTCCTTGGCCAGTGCGATGCCGTCCTGGGTGGGGAAGGGGGTGCCCGGCCTGCGCATCCCGGGGGTCCGCGCGTACAGGCCGACCAGACCGGCTCCGAACCCGAGCAGCCCGACGCCTGCCAGGGCTGCCGGGACGACCGGGACGAGCAGCGCGGCTCCGACCAGTATCTCGGCCGCAGCCAGCGCCTTGGTGAAGGTGACCGGCTGGAGGGCGCCCAGGAACGGATAGGTCCCGGTGGCGAACCCGTGCAGACTTCGCCGTGTCCTCGTCGGGATCCCATTTGTGCAGGCCCGAGTCCAGGATGTAGGTGCCTGCGGTCAGGCGTAGCGGCAGCTGCCAGGCGAGGTCGCGTCCGTTCATGATGGCTCCTTCTCTTCGAGAGTTGGGGTTCGGCGAGGGGGTCGTCCAGCCCAGCGCCCCAACGCCGCGACCGGGGCGGCCCCCGCCGGCCGGGCGGCGACCTCGCCGCCGCGCAGCACGAGCAGCGTGGGCACGGCCTGGATGTGGAACCGTCTCGTGCTGCTTCTCGTCCAGTCCGCAGGCCGGCAGTCCGCAGGCCGGCGCGGCCGCCTCGGGTCGAGTGCCCCCGCTGGAACGCGCCCGGTACGGCGTCGAAGATCAAGCCGTACGACGCGCGCCCAGCAGTGCGCCGATCAACGGGTCCACCCAGGCCAGGAGGCCGAAGATCCAGCCGACCAGGGCACCGAGCAGGGCCCGGCCATGCGACGGAGGCGAAGGTCAGCCGTCCGGTGATCGGCTCGACCGAGAGACGGGTCGCGGCCGACGATCGCGACCCGCTCCACGGGCAATCCGTGCGAGGCGGGCCGCTCGACGGCCTGCTCGGCCTCCGCGTCGTGGTCGATCAGACATGGAGGTGATCTACGATCTCGACGGTCGGGTCGCGACGGTTCGGCCCCCGGTTCCGGCTGCGGCCTGGCGACTACCGAGAGGATGAGGCGGCACTGGCCGACGTGTCCTCGCGTTCGGTCGAGTCCCCGTCGCGCTCGGACGCGGCGAGCGCGATACGTCGGGGCTTGCTGGCTTCGTCGACCGGGATGCGCAGGGTGAGCACGCCGTCGGAGAGGTCCGCGGTGAGGCCTCCCGGATCGAGGTTGTCGCCGAGGAACAGCTGCCGGGTGAACTCGCCGTAGGTCCGCTCGTCGGCGATCACCTCGTCCCCTTCCTCGCGTTGCGGCATGCGCCGGGCCCGGATGGTGACCACGTTCTTCTCGACGGTGACGTCGACGTCGTCGGGATTCACGCCGGGCAGATCCAGGTACGCGGCGAACTCGTCGCCGCGGCGCAGGGCCTCCATCGGCATCGTGCGGGCGGCCGGGGAAATGGTTCGTTCGGCGAGGCGGTCGAGCTCGCGGAACGGGTCGAATCGCATGAGCGTCACGGGGACTCCAAGTGGGTCGCGGGGTGGCGATGCCGGGGTCGGCCCGACCCCGTTCGGTGCTCATGACGGTGGCAAGGGCGCCGCGGCTCCGATTCGGTCCCGGAGAGGCAATCTCGGTACGGGACCTCGGCCCGGCAGGCCGACCGGGCGCGCGTCGCCGGATCCGGACCGCACGGCCGTCGCGTTCGGCCTGGCGAGGTGGGTCGGAGGCCGCGGGTTCGCTCCGGGCGGCCGAAGCCGCACCGACGTGTCACTGCCATGGTGACCGCAGCCCGACAGGCGAGCGGCGGGTGAACGGGGAGAGCGGCGGACCGGGCCCCGGCTGAGACGACACTCGCCCAACCGCTCTGCATCCGAGCTGCGGCTCCCGGGCTCCGGGCCGGTGGCGAACGGTCGGCGCGACGGACCTACTCCGACCCCTGCTGGCCGGGACACCGCTCGAGGTGGCGGGCGAGGGCACGGATCATGCCCTCCTCGCTCAGACCGACGACGGTGGCGTCCGCACACCACGGGCAGGTTCGCGTGAGGTGGGGAGTGGAGCTGCTCACCCGACAGAGTGTAGGTGGCGTGGTCGACCGGTTCAGCGGCGGCTACGACAGCGTCAACGCCGCGGCTCCGCGACCTGGCGACCTCGTCCCGGTCTGCCCGGGCGGGATGTGTTCCCGAGCGGCTCGTCGTGCCGGAGAAGTGACCTGTGAGCCAGGGCAACGAGTCGTCGAGGCCGAGGTCGGTCTCGACGCACGTCGTGCGATGATGCTGTGTGTCCGAGGGGGGACTTGAACCCCCACCCCCTACTCGGGGACTAGCACCTCAAGCTAGCGCGTCTGCCATTCCGCCACTCGGACCTGCAGGAACACAGCTTACGCGACGCCACTGCCCGCGATCACCGGGGGTGGCAGGATGCCGCGCATGGGTGCCGCCGAGGACGATGTCGTGCAGCTCACCAGCGAGCTGATCCAGATCGACAGCAGCAACACCGGCGAGCTCGAGACCACCACGGGGGAGGCCGAGGCCGCCGCCTACGTCGACGCGAAGCTCCGCGAGGTCGGCTACGAGACCGAGGTCGTCGAGTCCGGGGCGCCGGGCCGGCACAACGTCTTCGCGCGACTGTCCGGCGCCGATCCGTCACGTCCCCCGTTGCTGGTGCACGGCCACCTCGACGTCGTGCCGTTCACCGCCGAGGACTGGTCGGTGCACCCGCTCTCCGGCGCGGTGCAGGACGGCTACGTGTGGGGCCGCGGCGCGGTCGACATGAAGGACATGGACGCGATGATCCTGGCGCTCGCGCGCCAGTTCCGGCGGGAGGGCGACGTGCCGCCCCGCGACCTCGTGTTCGCCTTCCTCGCCGACGAGGAGGCCGGCGGCGCCTACGGCTCGCACTGGCTCGCCGAGCACCGTCCGGACCTGTTCGAGGGCTGCACCGAGGCGCTGGGCGAGGTCGGCGGGTTCTCGGTGACCCTCGGCGAGGACGTCCGCGTCTACCCGGTGATGACCGCCGAGAAGTCGATCGCGTGGATGAAGCTGCGGGTGCGCTCGCGGCCAGGGCACGGCTCGATGGTCCACGACGAGAACGCGGTGACGATCCTCGCCGAGGCCGTCGCCCGGCTGGGCCGCCACCGCTTCCCGCTGGTGCTCACCGAGTCGGTGCAGGGGTTCTTCGCCGAGATCACGGCGCTGACCGGCATCGAGTTCCCGACCGACTCGGCCGCGGCGCTCGACGGCGCCGTCGCCAAGCTCGGTGGGGTGGCCCGCGTGGTCGGGGCCACCACGCGCGACACCGCCAACCCGACGATGCTCTCCGCGGGGTACAAGGCCAACGTCATCCCGGCCGTCGCCGAGGCCACCGTCGACTGCCGGGTGCTTCCGGGGCGGCAGGAGGCCTTCGAGCGCGAGCTCGACGAGATCCTGGGACCCGACGTCGAGCGGGAGTGGATCCGCAACCTGCCCGCGGTCGAGACGGAGTTCTCCGGCGACCTCGTCGACACCATGACCGCCGCCGTGCAGGCCGAGGACCCGGGCTGCCACACGCTGCCCTACATGATGTCCGGCGGCACCGATGCCAAGGCGTTCGAGAAGCTCGGGATGCGCTGCTTCGGGTTCGCGCCGCTGCGCCTGCCCCCGGACCTCGACTTCACCGCCCTCTTCCACGGCACCGACGAGCGGGTGCCGGTCGACGCGCTGCACTTCGGCACCCGCGTGCTCGAGAGGATCCTCCGGACGTGCTGATCACCGACCAGACCGTCGCCCTGGTGACCGGCGGCGCCTCCGGCATCGGCGAGGCCGTCGCCCGCCGGCTGGCCGGGGCGGGCGCGAAGGTCGCGATCGTGGACCGCGACGTTGTGGCCGCCGCCGCTGTCGCCGACGAGATCGCGGGACTCGCGGTCTCCTGCGACGTCACCTCCCCGACCGCGATGGCCGCCGCGGTCGCCGAGGCCGAGACCTGGGGCGGGCGCCTCGACCTCGTGCACCTCAACGCCGGGTCGGTCGGCGGGCAGTCCGGGATCACCGACCTCGACGTCGAGGCCTACCGCCGCGTCCTCGGCGTCAACGTCGACCACGTCGTGTTCGGGCTGACCGCGGCCGTGCCCGCGTTGCGGCGTGCGGGCGGCGGGACGGTCATCGCGACGTCGTCGCTGGCCGGCCTGGTGCCGCTGCCCGGCGACGCGATCTACACGCTCACCAAGCACGCCGTCGTCGGCTACGTGCGCTCGGCCGCGGCCACGCTCGCGACCGAGGACATCCGGGTGATGGCCCTGTGCCCGGGGTACGCGGACACCGCGCTGATCGCCCACCTGCGTGACCAGTTCGCCGGGTTCCCGCTGCTGACCGCCGACGACGTCGCCGACGGGACGGAGCGCATGCTCGCCGACGGCGCGCCGGGGGAGTGCTGGTACGTCCAGCCCGGCCGCGACCCGGGGCCCTACGGGTTCCGCGGGGTCCCCGGCCCGAAGGGCGGCGAGGCCCCGCCCCGGTTGGCCTGGGAGGGCTGACCGTGCGCGGCTGGACGGTGCCGCGGTTCGGGGAGCCGCGGGACGTGCTGGAGCTGACCGACCTGCCGGCTCCGGCGGCTGGAGACGGGCAGCGGGTGGTCCGGGTCGAGGCGGCGTCGGTGAACTTCGCCGACATCCTCTACTGCCGCGGCACGTACCAGGAGCGCCCGCCACTGCCGTTCACCCCGGGCCTGGAGGTGGCCGGGACCGACGTCGCGACCGGAGAACGGGTCTTCGGTCCGGCCGTGCTGCCCCACGGCGGATACGCCGAGCAGGCGGTCGTCGGGACCTCGTACCCGTGGCCCGAGGGCATGACGGCGGCCCAGGCGTCCGGGTTCTTCGTCGCCTACCAGACCGGCTGGTGCGCGCTGCACCACCGGACGTCGCTGCGCGCCGGGGAGACGTTGCTCGTGCACGCCGCCGCCGGCGGGGTCGGGGCGGCCGCGGTGCAGCTCGGGGTCGCGGCGGGGGCGCGGGTGATCGCGACGGTGGGGTCCGCGGACAAGGCCGAGGTGGCACGGCGGCTCGGCGCGGACGAGGTGATCGTGCTGGACGGCCCGGTCGCCGAGACGTTGATCCCCGCGGTCAAGGAGCTCACGGACGGGCGCGGGGCCGACGTCGTCTACGACCCGGTCGGCGGCGACACCTTCGACGCCTCCCGGCGGGTGACGGCCTGGGAGGGCCGGATCCTCGTCATCGGCTTCGCCGGGGGCCGGATCGCCGACGCGCCCACCAACCACGCGCTGGTGAAGAACTACGACGTCGTCGGGGTGCACTGGGCGGCGTACCGGACGCGGGCGCCGGAGCTGGTCGAGGCATGGCAGCGGGAGCTCGAGGCGCTGTGGGCGCGGCGGCTCATCGACCCGCTCGTGGGGGCGGAGTACGCGCTGGCCGATCTCCCGGACGCCCTCGACGCGATCGCGGCCCGCACGACGACGGGGCGCGTGGTCGTCACGCCGTGAGCCGGGCGCCGCGGGCCGGCGACAAGGGCGCCGAGCACCCGCCGGGGACGCCCCTCAGACGCCGACGGCGCCCAGCGAGGCCCGCGACAGCTTGCGCCGCAGCCACACCTTCCGGGTGCCGTCCGCGTAGAGCAGGGTCCGGGCGAGCTCCCACCCGCCGAACTGGGAGCGCAGCCCGAGCTCCGCGCTCGCCGAGAGGCGGGACACGTCGGGCGGGAGGCGCACCGGCTGGTACTCCCAGTCGCCCTCGACCACGCCGGGCTCGAGGGCGACATCGGGATGATCGGGCAGCGTCGCGTCGCTCACCGGCAACCTCCTGGTCGCAGTCCGGCAACCACCGTACGTCCTCGGGACCGGCGACGGCAGGCTCCGGCAGGTCACGTCCAGGGCGCCGGCTCGTGGTCGACCAGGACGCCGTCGGGTCCCACCGCGCCCGCGCCCACCGGGACGAGGGGGGAGGACGAGACGTCGTCGAGGGCTCCTCGGATCGCCGGCGGCAGCGTCAGCTCCTCCGCGGCGAGCGAGCCGAGCAGCTGGGCCCCGTCGCGGGCGCCGACCACCGGGGCCACCACGCCCGGGCGGTCCCGTACCCAGGCCAGCGCGACCGCGAGCGGGGAGGTGCCGAGCCCGTGCGCGGCCGTCACCACCGCCTGGACGATCCGGGCCGCCCGATCCGTGCGGTGGTGCCCGACGTAGGGCCCCAGGTGCGCCGAGGCGCCGCGCGAGTCGTGCGGGGTGCCGTCGCGGTACTTGCCGGTCAGCACGCCGCGCCCCAGCGGACCCCAGGGCAGCAGCCCCATGCCGTGGTACGAGGCGGCCGGGAGCACCTCGTCCTCGACGCCGCGCTCGAGCAGGGAGTACTCGGACTGCACGCTGACCAGGGGCAGCCCCGCCGACCGGGCCGCCGCGGCCACCTGCCAGCCGGCGTAGTTCGCGACCCCGGCGTAGCGGACACGCCCGGAGGAGACCGCGAGGTCCACCGCGGAGAGGGTCTCGTCGAGCGGGACCTCCGGGTCCCACGAGTGCAGCTGCCAGAGGTCGACGTAGTCGGTGCCCATCCGCTCCAGCGACGCGTCGAGCGAGGCGAGCAGCGACGAGCGCGACGCCCCGCCGCCGAACGGTCCGTCCTCGCGGCGCGCCCCGGCCTTGGTCGCGAGCACGACCTCGGTGCGCGGGATCACGTCGGCGAACAGCCCACCGAGGATCGCCTCGGCCTCCCCGTCCGCGTACACGTCTGCGGTGTCGACCAGGGTGCCACCGGCGTCGAGGAAGGCCAGCAGCGACGCCCCCGCCTCGTCGGCGTCGGTGTCGCGACCCCAGGTCATCGTGCCGAGCGCGAGCCGCGAGACGCGCAGCCCGCTGGCACCGAGGCGTCGCTGTTCCACGGCCCCGCAGGATAGGGGTCATCACCCCGCCGGCCGTGGACGCCGGGCCGCGACCCCCGACGCGACCGCGGCGTACCGGTCATCCGTTACGGTTCCGGACCCGTGCAGATGAGCTGGCTCGAAGCCCTGGTCCTCGGACTCGTCCAGGGGTTGACCGAGTTCCTGCCCATCTCCTCCTCGGCGCACCTGCGGATCGTCGCGGGGGTGTTCTTCGGCAACGACGCCGGCGCCGCGTTCACCGCGGTCACCCAGCTGGGGACCGAGGCCGCCGTCCTCATCTACTTCTGGCCCGACATCTGGCGGCTCCTGACGGCATGGCTGGCAGGGCTGCGAGGGCGATCCGCGCGCGGCCTCGACTACCGGCTGGCCTGGTACGTGATCATCGGCACCCTGCCGATCAGCATCCTCGGGGTGCTGTTCAAGGACGCCATCGAGGGCCCGGCGCGCAACCTGTGGCTCATCGGCGCCTCGCTGGTGCTCTTCGGAGTGGTCCTCGGCGCCGCCGAGAAGTACGGCCGCCAGCGCCGTCCGGTCGAGGACCTGACCCTGCGCGACGGCGTCCTCATGGGCTGCGCGCAGGCGCTCGCGCTGCTGCCCGGGGTGTCCCGCTCGGGCGGCACCGTCTCGGCCGGGCTCTTCCTCGGGCTGCAGCGCCCGGCGGCGGTCCGCTTCAGCTTCCTGCTCGCGATCCCGGCGGTGACCGCGGCGGGCCTGTTCTCGCTGCCCGACATCGAGAACACGTCGGGCCCGGGCGCGCAGCCCTCGGCGGCGCAGATGGTGGTGGCGACCCTCGTCGCGTTCGTGGTCGGGTACGCCTCGATCGCCTGGCTGCTGCGCTACGTCGAGCAGCACACGGTCTACGTGTTCGTCTGGTACCGGGTGATCCTCGGCCTGTTGGTCCTGCTCGCGGTGTCCGGCGGGATGATCTCCGCGACCTGAGCGATCCGGTTAGGGTTGGCGGACGTGACGACGGTGATCCTCCTGCGGCACGGCCGCTCGACCGCGAACGTGTCGGGCGTCCTGGCCGGCCGCTCCACCGGGGTCGGTCTCGACGACCACGGCCGCACCCAGGCGAAGGGACTGGTCGACCGGCTCGCCGTCCTGCCGCTCGCCGCGGTGGTCCGCTCGCCGCTGCAGCGCTGCGAGGAGACGGTCGCCCCGCTGCTCGAGGCGCGGGGCCTCGAGGCCGCTGTGGAGGACGACCTCTCCGAGGTCGACTACGGCGACTGGACCGGGAAGACGCTCGGGGAGCTGGGCAAGGAGGACCTCTGGAAGGTCGTGCAGGCCCACCCGTCGGCCGCCGTCTTCCCCGGCGGCGAGGGCCTCGCGGGCATGCAGCACCGCAGCGTCGCCGCGGTGCGCCGCCACGCCGCCCGCATCGCCGAGGAGCACGGCCCGAAGGCGCTGTGGGTGGTGTGCAGCCACGGTGACGTGATCAAGTCGGTGATCGCCGACGCGCTCGGGCTGCACCTCGACTCGTTCCAGCGCATCTCGGTCGACCCCTGCTCGATCAGTGTGATCAGCTACACCCCGACCCGCCCGTTCGTCGTGCGCGTCAACGACACCGGCGGGGACCTGTCCTCGCTGGTCCCGAAGCCCGACGAGGAGAAGCCCGAGGGCGAGGGGGAGGACGCCACCGACGTCGCGGGCGACGGCTCCGAGGCGGTGGTCGGCGGGTCCACCGGCGTAAACTGACCCCGACCCGAAGTCCCGCCGGGAACCCGCGCGCAGCCCGGCCCGAACGGCACGACATGATCGAGGGGCCATGCCCAGGGTGATCCACGTCTTCCGCCAGCCCGACCGGTTCGTCGCCGGCACGGTCGGGGAGCCCGGCGACCGCTCGTTCTACCTGCAGGCCTCCGAGTCGGCGCGCCGCGTGTCCGTGCTGCTCGAGAAGCAGCAGGTGTCGGTGCTCTCCGAGCGCATCGGCACGCTTCTCGAGGAGGTCTCCCGCCGCTTCGGTGCCGAGGTCCCGCCCACCACGCCGGAGAACGAGGTCGACACCTCGCCGCTCGAGGTCCCCGTCGAGGAGGAGTTCCGCGTCGGGACGATGGGGCTGGGCTGGGACGCCGAGTCCCGCAGCGTCGTCGTCGAGCTGCTCGCGGTCACCGAGGAGGAGGTCGACGAGTCGGTCGTGCTCGACGACACCGACGAGGGTCCCGACGCCCTGCGCGTGTTCCTGTCCCCGGAGCGGGCCCGCGCCTTCGCCACCCGGGCCGAGCGGGTCGTCTCCGCCGGCCGTCGCCTGTGCCCGCTGTGCACCCAGCCCCTGGACGCCGCCGGGCACGTGTGCCCGCGGCAGAACGGGTTCCGCCGGGTCGCCGCGGAGTCGTGAGAGGGGATCGACGCCGCGCGTGACCAGTCCCGGGAAGCACCAGGACCCCGAGGGCGGCAGCAACGATGCCGACGCCGTCGCCCGACTCACCGTCGACCAGGTCGAGGACCTGCTCCGACGCGGCACGCTCGAGGTGCAGGGGCGCATCACGGAGGCGTCGAACGCGACGCTGCTGTGCACCATCACCCTCGACGGGGTCGAGGGGCTCTGCGTCTACAAGCCGGTGCGCGGGGAGCGCCCGCTCTGGGACTTCCCCGACGGCACGCTCGCCGGCCGTGAGGTCGCGACCTACCTCATCAGCAAGGCCGCGGGGTTCGACGTCGTCCCGGCGACGGTGCACCGGGACGGCCCCTTCGGGCCGGGCATGGTGCAGCGGTGGATCGAGATCGACGAGGAGCGCGAGCTCGTCGACATCGTCGCGCCGCGCGACGTCGGGCCGCACTGGCGCACCGTGCTGCGGGCGCGTGGCGACGACGGCGAGCCGGCGCTGCTCGTGCACGCCGACGACCCGGCGCTGCGGGCGATGGCCGCCCTCGACGTCGTCGCGAACAACGCGGACCGCAAGGGCGGTCACGTGCTCGCCGGCGCCGACGGCCGCGTCTACGGCGTCGACCACGGCATCTGCCTGCACCAGAACACCAAGCTGCGCACCGTGCTGTGGGGCTGGGTGGGCGAGTCGCTCGGTGACGAGGTCACCGCAGGCCTGCAGGGCCTCCGCGCCGCGCTGTCCCCGGGCAACCGTGCCGGATCTCGTGGGCCTGCCCTCGGGGACGAGCTGAACGACCACGTCACGTGCACCGAGGTGAAGGCGCTGCGCTCCCGGGTGGACCGGCTGCTGCACGCCGGCGAACTGCCCGCGCCGACGGGCGGCTGGCCGCCGATCCCGTGGCCCGCCTTCTGAGCGGGCGACGGGAGCCCGTCCCCGCGGACTTCCGCCACCGGCTCGACTCCCAGCTGCTCGGCCCGATGGGCGCCCTGCAGCTGTGGTGGTCGTTCCCGCGCGACGAGGTCGCCCGCCGGGACGCGCTCGCGGTGCCGATCACCCCGGACGCGCCGTTGCCCGAACCGGCCGCCGGAACCCTCGGGATCACCTGGCTCGGGCACGCGTCCGCGCTGCTGTGGGTCGACGGGGTCACCGTCCTCGTCGACCCGGTCCTCTCGCCCGGCATCCCCGGCGCCGCGCGACGGCTGACCCCGCCGGGCCGCACCGTCGAGGAACTGCCGCCCCTCGACACGGTGCTGCTCAGCCACGACCACTACGACCACCTCGACGTCCGCACCCTCGCCCGGCTCCCGCGCGACACCCGGGTGCTGGCCGGTCTGAACACCGGGCCGTTCCTGCGCGCCCGCGGGTTCACCCACGTCACCGAGCTCGACTGGTGGGACTCCGTCACGGTGCCGGGGCGCTCCGGGCCGGTCACGGTCGAGTTCGTCCCCGCCCGGCACTGGTCGCGGCGGACGGCGACCGACACCTGCCGTCGGCTCTGGGGTGGCTGGGTGGTGACCGCACCCGACGGCCGCGCGATCTACCACGCCGGGGACACCGCCACCGGACCCTTCCTGGCGCGCATCGCCGCCCGCCACCGCCGTCTCGAGATCGCGGCGCTGCCGGTGGGCGCCTACCGGCCCCGGGCGCTGCTGCGCAGCGTGCACATGGACCCGACGGAGGCCGTGCGCGCCGCCGAGACCCTGGGAGCGCGCCGGATGGTGCCGGTGCACTGGGGCACGTTCGTGCTCTCCGGCGAGCCGGTGCTCGAGCCGCTCGAGCAGACCCGGCGGGAGTGGCGGCGCACCGGCCGCGCCCGCGCCGACCTCTGGGACCTGCCGATCGGGGGCTCCCGGGTCCTGGGAGCACGAGGGGACCCCCCGGCCCGGTAGCGCGGCCGGATCCTCCGTTCGCGTACGGTTCCGGCAAGTGATGCGGCTGCTCGTCTGGGGAACCGCGGTCGTCGCGTACGTCCTCGCGGTGGTCGGACGCTCGGCGCTCGCGGCGACCGGTGTCACGGCGGCCCAGCGCTTCGAGGTCTCGGCCGCGACGCTCTCGCTGCTCGCCGTCCTCTCGCTCGCGGTCTACGCGGCCCTGCAGATCCCGGCGGGCGTGCTCGCCGACCGGTTCGGCGCCCGGCGGCTCATCGCCGGTGGCGCGGTGCTCGTCGCGGTCGGGCAGGCGGTGCTGGCGCTCGCGCCGTCGTTCCCGCTCGCGGTCTGCGGCCGGGTGCTCGCGGGCGCCGGCGACGCGGTGACGTTCGTGAGCATCCTGCGGTTGGTGCCCACCTGGTTCGCCCCGCGACGGGTGCCGCTGGTCAACCAGCTCTCGGGGATCCTCGGCCAGCTCGGGCAGGCGGTGTCGGCGATCCCGCTCGCCGCGCTCGTGGTCTCCGACGGCTGGACCGCGGCCTACCTCTCGGCCGCCGGCGTGACCGGGCTGGTCGCGGCCACGGCGGCGCTGGTGCTGCGCGACGGCCCGATCGAGGCCCGGACCGCGCCGGACGACCGCCCCACCGGGCTCGGCGCGGTGGTGCGCTCGCCCGGCACGCGGCTGGGGTTCTGGTGCCACTTCGCCTCGCCGTTCGGCGGCAACGTGTTCGGGCTGCTGTGGGGCTTCCCGTTCCTCGTGAGCGCCGAGTACGTCCCGCCCGGTGTCGCCCGGGTGCTGACCAGCGGCGTCGTCGTGGTGAACGTCGTGATCGGGCCGCTGTTCGGCCTGGCGTCGGGGCGGTTCCCGCACCGCCGCGTCGCGCTGATCGCCGGGTCGGTGGCCGCGCAGGTCGTGGCGTGGGCGGTCGTGCTCGCGTGGCCGGGCACCGTGCCGTGGCCGGTGCTCGCGGCGCTCGTCGTGGTCCTCGGCAGCGGTGGCTCGGCGTCGTTGGTGGCGTTCGACGTGGCGCGGTCCGCGGTGGCGCCCTCGCAGGTGGGACGGGCGTCGGGGGTGGTCAACGTCGGGGGGTTCACGTCGTCGCTGCTGGTGGTGGCCCTCGTCGGGGTGCTGCTCGACCTGCAGGGCGCGGGTGCCCCGGTTGACTGGACGACGACGGCGTTCGGGGTCGCGATGGCGGTGCACGTGCCGGTGGCCCTGGTCGGGCTGGCCGGGATGGCGCTGGCGGCCCGGCGGGTCCGGCGTGCGACACGTGCGGAGCGTCGTCCCGCCGAGCCGGCGCGCGTCGGCTGACCCCGGCCCGACCGTCGGGTCTGTTCCCCGCATGATCGCTCCCCGTAGCGGGTCCGGGCTCTGGGCGTCCGGTTCCGCTACGGGAAGACGATCACGGTGGCTCAGTGGCCGGCCGCGCAGCGTGGGACCCGCGGTCCCATGATCTGGGCGGCACGAGCGCCGACGCCGTCGTAGCGTGGCGGAGGTGAGCTCTCCTCGCCCAGCCGCTCGTACCGCAGGCACCCCCGCCCCGCCGGCGGGCCTCCCCACGACCCTCGGTGAGCTCCGCGCGAGCGACCACCCCGCCAAGCCCCCCCGCAGCGTCCGCGACGAGCTGCGCGACAACCTGCTGACCACCCTCAAGGCCGGCGAGAACCCGTGGCCCGGCATCGTCGGGTTCGAGCGCACCGTGCTGCCGCAGTTCGAGCGCGCGATCCTCGCGGGGCACGACGTCGTCCTGCTCGGCGAGCGCGGTCAGGGCAAGACCCGCCTGCTGCGCAGCCTCGTCGCGCTGCTCGACGAGTGGACCCCCGTCATCGAGGGCTCGGAGCTCGGCGAGCACCCCGAGCAGCCGATCATTCCGGCGAGCATCCGCCGCGCGGCCGTCGAGGGCGACGCCCTCCCGGTCGGCTGGCGCCACCGCTCCGTGCGGTACGCCGAGAAGCTCGCGACGCCGGACACCTCCGTGGCCGACCTCATCGGCGACGTCGACCCGGTGAAGGTCGCCGAGGGCCGCAGCCTCGGGGACCCGGAGACGATCCACTACGGCCTCGTCCCGCGCACGCACCGCGGGATCGTCACGATCAACGAGCTGCCCGATCTCGCCGAGCGCATCCAGGTCGCACTGCTCAACGTCATGGAGGAGCGGGACATCCAGGTCCGCGGCTACACGCTGCGCCTGCCGCTGGACGTCCTCCTCGTCGCCAGCGCGAACCCCGAGGACTACACCAACCGCGGGCGGATCATCACCCCGCTCAAGGACCGCTTCGGCGCCGAGGTGCGCACCCACTACCCGCTGGAGGTCGCCGGCGAGGTCGCGCTGGTCCGGCAGGAGGCGCACACCGTCGCCGAGGTGCCCGACCACCTCGTCGAGGTGATCGCGCGCTTCACCCGCAACCTGCGCGGTGCCTCCGCGATCGACCAGCGCTCCGGGGTCTCGGCGCGGTTCTCCGTGGCCGCGGCCGAGACCGTGGCCGCCGCGGCGCTGCGCCGCGCCGCGGTGACCGGCGAGGACGCCGCCGTCGCCCGGCCGGTCGACCTCGAGGCCGTGGTGCCGGTGCTGCGCGGCAAGCTCGAGTTCGAGTCCGGCGAGGAGGGCCGCGAGGAGGAGCTGCTGACCCACCTGCTGCGCCGCGCGATCGCCGAGACCGCCCGCAAGCGGCTCGCGGGGGTGGACCTCGGCCCGCTCGCCGACGCCGTCGCCGAGGGCCGCCGGGTGGTGACGGGGGAGCGGGTGCCGGCCCGCGAGGTCGTCGCGACGCTGCCCGCCGTGCCGGTGGTGCGCACCGTCGCCGAGCGGCTCGGCGCGGGCGACACCGAGGCGCCCGGGCCGCTGGCCAGCGCCGTCGAACTGGCGCTGGAGCACCTGTACCTGACGCGCAAGCTGGCCAAGGACAGGGACGACTCAGCCGAGGATGGCGAGGGGAGGGTCACCTATGGCGGCTGAGATCCCCGACGACGACGCCGGCGGTGCGGGCCGTCCCGGGCCCGTCGGCCCCCGCTCCGGGCGCTACACCTATGGCCGGTTCTACGACGGCCCCGATCCGCTCGCCCCCCCGTTCGACCTCCGCGAGGCGATGGACGCGCTGGGCCGGGACGTCATGGAGGGCACCAGCCCGCGGCAGGCGATGCGCGAGCTGATGCGACGCGGGCTGCGCGACCAGCAGGGTCTCGACGACCTGCAGCGGCGGCTGTTCGAGCAGCGCCGCCAGCTGCAGCGCGAGAACCGGATCGACGGCACCCTCCAGGAGATCCGGGAGCTGCTGAACCAGGCCCTCGAGGCCGAGCGGAACTCGCTGCAGGCCGAGGACTCCGACGACGCCCGCTTCCGCGAGATGAGCCTCGACGCGCTGCCGGACTCCCCGGCGGGCGCGGTGCGCGAGCTGGAGAACTACGACTGGCGCAACGCCGAGGCGCGCCAGGCCTACCAGCAGATCCAGGACCTCCTCGGCCGGGAGGCGCTCGACCAGCGCTTCCAGGGCATGAAGGAGGCGATGGAGAACGCGACCCAGGAGGACGTCGACGGGGTCCGGGAGATGCTCTCCGACCTCAACGACCTCCTCGACGCCCACGGGCGGGGCGAGGACACGGCCGAGCAGTTCGCCGAGTTCATGGAGAAGCACGGCCAGTACTTCCCGGAGAACCCGAGCAACGTCGAGGAGCTCGTCGACATCCTGGCGCAGCGGTCGGCGGCCGCCCAGCGGATGATGAACTCGCTCTCGGCCGAGCAGCGCGCCGAGCTCGAGGGCCTCATGCAGTCCGCGTTCGGCGACCCGCGCCTGGCCGATCAGCTCGCCCGGCTGGACTCCCAGCTGCAGGCGATGCGACCGGGGGAGGACTGGGACGGCCAGGGCCGGTTCCGCGGCGACAACCCCATGGGGATGGGTGAGGCGACGCGGGCCATGGAGCAGCTCGCGCAGCTGGACTCGCTCTCCGAGCAGCTCTCGCAGACCTACCCGGGCGCCCGCATGGAGGACATCGACCTCGAGGCGCTCGAGGCGTCCCTCGGTCGGCAGGCCCGGGTGGACGCCCAGCGGCTCGCCGAGCTGGAGCGCGAGCTGGAGAACCAGGGCGTGTTCGAGCGCGCCCCGGACGGGTCGCTGATGCTCTCCCCGAAAGCCCTGCGCCAGCTCGGGCAGTCCGCGCTGCGCGACGTCGTCGGGTCGCTCTCGACGCGCCGCGGCGAGCGGGAGACGCAGCGCTCCGGCGCGGCGGGGGAGGCGAGCGGCGCGACGCGGCCGTGGTCGTTCGGGGACACCGAGCGCTGGGACGTGTCGCGGACGCTGCTCAACGCCGAGATGCGGCACGCCGCCGGCGACGAGCGCGTCCTGGACGTCAGCGACGTCGAGATCGTCGAGACCGAGCAGCGCACCCGCGCGGCGGTGGCGCTGTGCGTGGACACGTCGTGGTCGATGGTGGCCGACGGCCGGTGGGTGCCGATGAAGCGCACCGCGCTGGCGCTGCACCACCTGGTCTCGACGCGCTTCCGCGGGGACGCGCTGCAGATCATCACCTTCGGGCGGCACGCCCGGACGGTGGATCTCGGCGAGCTCACCGGCCTCGAGGGGGCGTGGGAGCAGGGCACGAACCTGCACCACGCGCTGCTGCTCGCGGGCCGGCACCTGCGGAAGAACTCCGACGCCGCCCCGGTGGTCCTCGTCGTCACCGACGGGGAGCCGACCGCACACCTCGAGCCCGACGGGCACGCCGTGTTCGACTACCCGCCGAGCCCGGAGACGCTGCGGGCGACGCTGAACGAGGTGGACGCGATCTCCCGGCTCGGGGCGGCGCTCACGGTGTTCATGCTCGGGGAGGACGCCCGGCTCGAGGAGTTCGTCGACATGGTGGCCCGCCGCAGCGGCGGCCGAGTGGTGGCCCCGGACCTCGACGGTCTGGGGGCCGCGGTGGTCAGCGACTACCTCCACAGCCGACGGCGCTGAATTCAACGATGAGACATTCGATCACTTCGTGGCTCAGCGTGACATTGCGGCCAAGAGAGCCGTCGTGAACGGTGTGATCCACCCGAACGGCGCTAGCGGTGGGTTACTCTGGGAGTAGGCCGGAGTCGAACCCCCCGCGACTCCTGCCGCCCCGGCCGGGCCCTTCCGTTACGAGCGGGGCCGCCGTGCTCGCCCTCGACGGCCCTGTGGCAGGACCCGGCCGGGTCCCACCCGTTCTTCGGACGCCGGGCCCGGACCGGTTCGCTGCCACACGGTTCGCCCCCCGAGCCGCGGGCCGGGGCTTAGGGTCGGGGCATGCGCTCGTGGTCTTCGGTCGAGGTTCCCCCGGTGCCCGGCAACCCGCCCCCGCTGCGGCTCTTCGACACCTCGAGCGGTGAGATCCGGCCCACGGCCCCGGGCCCCTCGGGCGCCACGATGTACGTCTGCGGCATCACCCCGTACGACGCCACGCACCTCGGCCACGCCGCGACCTACCTGGCCTTCGACCTGGTCAACCGGTGCTGGCGCGACGCCGGCCACGACGTCCACTACGTCCAGAACGTCACCGACATCGACGACCCGCTGCTCGAGCGCGCCGAGCGCGACAAGTTCGACTGGATGGTCCTCGGGATGCGGGAGACCGCGCTCTTCCGCGAGGACATGGAGTCGCTGCGGGTGCTGCCGCCGCGCGACTACATCGGGGCGGTCGAGGCCGTCGACGAGATCTCGGAGCTCGTCGGGAAGCTGCTCGCCTCCGGCGCGGCCTACCGGGCCGACGACGCCGAGTTCCCCGACGTCTACTTCGACCACACCGCCACCGCCGACTTCGGCTACGTCTCGCGCTACTCGGAGGCGCGGATGACCGAGGTGTTCCCCGAGCGGGGCGGTGACCCGGACCGGCCGGGCAAGCGCCACCCGCTCGACGCGCTGCTGTGGCGCATGGCCCGCGACGGCGAGCCGTCGTGGCCCTCCGACCTCGGCCACGGGCGTCCGGGCTGGCACGTCGAGTGCACCGCGATCGCGCTGAACCGGCTGGGGGACACCTACGACCTGCAGGGCGGCGGCTCCGACCTCGCCTTCCCGCACCACGAGTTCGGCTCCGCGCACGGCGAGGCCCTCACCGGGGTCCACCCCATGGCCCGGCACTACTGCCACGCCGGGATGATCGGGCTCGACGGCGAGAAGATGTCGAAGTCCAAGGGCAACCTCGTGTTCGTCTCGCGGCTGCGCGGCGACCGGGTCGACCCGATGGCGGTCCGCCTGGCGCTGCTCTCCGGGCACTGGCGCACCGACCGCTCCTGGACGGCCGACCTGCTCACCGGCGGCCAGGCCCGGCTGCACCGCTGGCGCGAGGCCGCCTCGCTCGACTCCGGACCGGACCCGGACGACGTCGTCGACCGGGTGCGGCTCCACCTCGCCGACGACCTCGACACCCCCGGGGCGCTCGCCGCGGTCGACGCCTGGGCCGAGGAGGCGCTGCGGCGGCCGGCATCGGGCGCCGCGGCCGGTGCCGGGCCACGGCTCGCACTCGCGGTCGACGCGCTGCTCGGCGTGACCCTGCACTGAGGGATCGGGTGCGGGGGATGGGCGGGCACAGCGCCGGCGGGACCCGTACCGCCCCGCCCACACCGTCCCGGGTGCACGCCCACCGGGTCGTCGCCCGGCGCCTGGAGTCCGCGCTCGTCGGGCGCGACCCGCACGCCGACCCCACGGGCGGCGACCCCGGCCGGACCCGTCGTCGGGCCCTCGTCGTCGGGGCGCTGCTCGGGGCGCTCGCCCTCGGCGCCGCCGCGGTCGTCGGGCTGGTCCGGGGCGACACCGACTGGCGCGCCGCCGCGATCGTGCGCGGCACACCGTCGGCCACCCTCTACGTCGTCGCCCACGGTCCGGACCGCCTGGTGCCGACGACCGACCTCGCCTCGGCCCGCCTGCTCGCCGCCGGGGTGGACCCGTCGCGGACCGACCCGTCGTCGGGAGGCGGCTCCCTCGACCCCACCCCCGTCCGCGACGACGTGCTCGCCGGCGCCCCGCGCACCGCGCCGGCCGGCCTGGCCGGCGCGCCGGCCGAGCTCCCGGACCGCGACGCTCCGGTCTCGGCCGACGCCTGGGCGGTCTGCGACGCCGTGCGCCCGCCGGGGGACCCCGACGCCGGCCGCCGCGCGACGGCGGTGCTGGGCGGCTTCCCCGGGCTCGGCCGGCCGCTCGCGGGCGAGCAGGCGGTGCTGGCGCGCGGCGACGACGGGGTGACGTGGCTGGTCGCCGACGGGCACCGGGCGGCGCTCGACCCGACGCAGGGGGCGGTGGTGCGCGCCCTCGGGATCGCCGGTGAACCCGCCCGCGCGGCGGGGACGGCGCTGCTGGGCACGCTCCCGGTCGGCGCCCCGCTCGTCCCGCCGCGGGTGCCCGGGGTCGGGCTCCCGCCCGGCGACCAGGAGACGCGGGCCCTCGGCCTCCCCGTGGGGTCGGTGGCGACGGTGGGACCGGGGCAGCGGTTCGTCCTCGTGCTCGACCGCGGCGTGCAGGACGTCCCGGCGGTCGTCGCGCAGCTCGTCCGGTTCGCCGACCCGACCCCGGGCGCCGACCCGGGCATCGCCACGGTCCCCGCGGCGGCGCTCGACCGGGTGCCCCGCGCCGTCGGGGTCGACCTCGGCGCCTACCCCCGGGCCTTCCCGAGGCTCCTGGGCGTGGCCGACGCGCCGGTGGTGTGCGCCCGGCCGTCGGCGGCGCCGGGCAGCGGCACGGCCCTCACCGTCGCGGGGACGCTGCCCACCCCGGTGCCGCCGACGCCGGCCTCGGACCCGACGATCCCCGGCCCGCGGGCGGTCGACGCCGTGCGGATCGCGGGGGCGGGCGCCTACGTCGTGCCGGTCGGGCCGGGCGAGGCCCCGGACCCGGGCCGCGGCGTCGTCGTCGACCCGGTCGGGCGGGTGTTCCCCGTCGCCGACGTGCGCGCGGCGACCGCGCTCGGGCTCGGCGCGCCGCGGCCGGCGCCGCGCAGCGTCGTCGGGTTGCTCCCGCGCGGGCCCGCCCTCGACCTGGACGCGGCGCGCACGCTGCGGTGACCCGGCTCCTTCGTGCCAGGAACGGCACGATCCTGGCGTCGGACGCCAGGACGGCGCCGTTCGCACACCCGGCCGCTCAGCGCTCCCAGGGACCGCCGAGGTTCGGGCCGCCCGCGACGCCGCCGGTGCCCCCGGGGCCACCGCCCGGGTCGCGCCGGCGCAGGTAGCGCTCGAAGTCGGCGGCGATCTCCTCGCCGCTGGCCTCGGTGAGGTCGCTCTCGGCGTCCCCGGCCTCCTCGAGGGCCTTGACGTACTCGCGGACCTCGTCGTCCTCGTCGGCCATCTCCGAGACCGTGCGCTCCCACTTCTCGGCCTGGTCGGGCAGCCCGCCCAGCGGCACCTCGACGTCGAGGACCTCCTCGACGCGCTGCAGCAGCGCGATCGTCGCCTTCGGCGCCGGCGGCTGGGACACGTAATGCGGGACCGCGGCCCAGAACGAGATCGCCGGGATGCCGGCCTGCACGCACGCGTCCTGCAGCACCCCGGTGATCCCGGTGGGGCCCTGGTAGCGGGAGCGCGAGAGGCCGTAGCGGGCCGCCGAGGCCTTGTCGAACGACGACCCGGTGACCGGCACCGGGCGGGTGTGCGGGGTGTCGGCGAGCAGCGCGCCGAGGGTGATCACCGTGGTGATGCCGAGCTCCTCGGCCTTGGTGATGATCTCCGCGACGAACGATCGCCAGCGCATGTTCGGTTCGATGCCCCGGACGAGGACGAGGTCGCGCTCGGAGCCCGGGGGGCGGCACAGCGTGAAGCGGGTGGTCGGCCAGTCGATGGCGCGGCTGATCCCGTCGACGAGCCGGACCGTCGGGCGCGAGACCTGGAAGTCGTAGTAGTCCTCGGGGTCGATCGCGCCCAGCTCGATCGCGTCCCAGTTCAGCGCGAGGTGCTCGACGGCCGTGCTGGCCGCGTCGCCGGCGTCGTTCCAGCCCTCGAACGCGCAGAGCATGACCGGATCGGACAGCTCGCGCGGGGGTTCGAGGTGATCGGAGTCGGACACCTGCGCCAGCTTACGGGTCGTGACGAGGCTCGCAGGAGAACCGGTTGACCGCGCCGGTCACGTTACGATCGTGTGATGGCAACCGAGAGTGAGTCACCGTTCCTGACCGCACTCCACGAGCGTGTCCTCATCGGCGACGGTGCCATGGGCACCGCGTTGCAGGACCAGGATCTCACTCTCGAGGACTTCCAGGACCTCGAGGGCTGCAACGAGATCCTCAACGTCTCGCGTCCGGACGCCGTGCTCGCCGTCCACCACGGACACCTCGACGCCGGCGCCGACGTCATCGAGACCAACACCTTCGGCACCAACTGGCCGAACCTCAACGAGTACGACATCGCGGACCGCATCCGCGAGCTGTCGCTCGAGGGCACCAAGATCGCCCGGCAGGCCGCCGACGAGTACTCCACCCCGGAGCGTCCGCGCTTCGTGTTCGGGTCCAACGGCCCGGGGACGAAGCTGCCGACCCTGGGGCACGCTCCGTTCGCGAAGCTGCGCGACGCGTACGTCGAGTCCGTGCTGGGCCAGCTCGAGGGCGGCGCCGACGCGATCCTCGTCGAGACCTGCCAGGACCTGCTCCAGTCCAAGGCCGCCATCCTCGGCGCCTACCGGGCCATGGAGCAGTACGGGCGCCGTGTCCCCGTCATCTGCCACGTCACCGTCGAGCTCACCGGCACCATGCTGGTCGGCTCCGAGATCACGGCGGCCCTGACGGCGCTGGAGCCGCTCGGCATCGACGGCATCGGCCTGAACTGCGCCACCGGCCCGGCCGAGATGAGCGAGCACCTGCGCGCCCTCTCCCGGCAGTCGCGCATCCCGGTGACGGTCATGCCCAACGCCGGCCTGCCCGAGCTCGGCCCGAACGGGCCCGAGTACCCGCTGCAGCCCGACGAGCTCGCGGACTACTGCGCCTCCTTCATCACCGACTACGGCCTGCAGCTCGTCGGCGGCTGCTGCGGCACCACCAACGAGCACGTGCGCGCGCTCGTGGAGAAGTGCCGCGACCTGACGCCGGCGGAGCGCAACCCGCAGCCCGAGCCCGGCATCTCCTCGATGTACCAGTCGGTGCCGTTCCGCCAGGACGTCGGCCTCCTCATGATCGGCGAGCGTTCGAACGCCAACGGCTCCAAGGCGTTCCGCGAGGCCATGGTCGAGGACGACTACGAGAAGTGCGTGGACATCGCGAAGGCGCAGACCCGCGAGGGCGCCCACTGGATGGACCTCTGCATCGACTACGTCGGGCGTGACGGCGTGGCGGACATGGACCGCCTCGCCCACGACGTGTCGACCGCCTCCACGCTGCCCGTGGTACTCGACTCCACCGAGCCCGAGGTGCTGCAGACCGGCCTCGAGCAGCTCGGCGGCCGCTCCGCGATCAACTCGGTGAACTACGAGGACGGCGACGGCCCGGACTCCCGGTTCCAGAAGATCATGCGGATCGCGAAGGAGCACGGCGCCGCCGTCGTCGGGCTCTGCATCGACGAGGAGGGCCAGGCCCGCACCGCGGAGTGGAAGACCCGTGTGGCCTTCCGGCTGATCGAGGACCTCACCGAGAACTGGGGCATGCGGGTCGAGGACATCATCATCGATTGCCTGACCTTCCCGATCTCCACCGGCCAGGAGGAGGTCCGCAAGGACGGCATCGAGACGATCAACGCGATCAAGCAGCTCAAGGAGCGCTACCCCGAGGTCCAGACCACCCTCGGCCTGTCGAACATCTCTTTCGGCCTGAACCCGGCCGCGCGCCAGGTGCTGAACTCGGTATTCCTCTCCGAGTGCGTCGACGCGGGCCTCGACACCGCGATCCTCAACGCATCGAAGATTCTGCCGATGTCGCAGATCGACGACGAGCAGCGCGACGCCGCCCTCGACCTCGTCTACGACCGGCGCCACGAGGACCGGGACACCCCGGACCCGCTGCAGCACTTCATGAACCTCTTCGAGGGCGTGTCGGCGCAGTCGTCGAAGGACCAGCGCGCCGAGGAGCTCGCAGCCATGCCGCTGTTCGAGCGCCTCGCGCAGCGCATCGTCGACGGCAACCGCAACGGCCTCGAGGAGGACCTCGACGCCGGCATGCAGGAGAAGGACCCGCTCGAGATCATCAACACCGACCTGCTGGGCGGGATGAAGACCGTCGGCGAGCTCTTCGGGGCCGGCAAGATGCAGCTGCCGTTCGTGCTCGCCTCGGCCGAGGTCATGAAGGCCGCCGTGGCCCACCTCGAGCCGCACATGGAGGCGACCGACAACTCCGGCAAGGGCAAGATCCTGCTGGCGACGGTCAAGGGCGACGTCCACGACATCGGCAAGAACCTCGTCGACATCATCCTGTCCAACAACGGCTACGACGTGGTCAACATCGGCATCAAGCAGCCGATCAACGCCATCCTCGAGGCGGCCGACGAGAACAAGGTCGACGCGATCGGGATGTCCGGGCTGCTGGTGAAGTCCACCGTGGTCATGAAGGACAACCTGCAGGAGATGAACGACCGCGGCGTCGCCGACAAGTACCCGGTGCTGCTCGGTGGCGCGGCGCTGACCCGCTCCTACGTCGAGAACGACCTCGGCGAGCTCTACCGGGGCGACGTCCGGTACGCGAAGGACGCGTTCGAGGGCCTGCGGCTCATGGACTCGGTCATGACCGGGGAGGGCCCGTCGGAGGAGGAGAAGGAGAAGGCCGCCGAGCGCAAGGAGCGCCGGGAGCGCTCCGAGCGCATCAAGGCCAAGCGCGAGGCCGAGGCCGGCGGCGAGAACCCCTCGTACGACCCCGACGCCATCTCCGACGTCGCCCGCCGCATCGAGGTCCCGGCGCCGCCGTTCTGGGGCACCCGCGTGGTCCGCGGCATCCGGCTGGCCGACTTCGCCGCGCTGCTCGACGAGCGCGCGACGTTCTTCGGGCAGTGGGGCCTACGCGGCTCCAAGGGCGACGACGGGCCGAGCTACGAGGAGCTCGTCGAGACCGAGGGCCGGCCGCGGCTGCGCTACTGGCTCGACCGGCTGCAGTCCGAGGGCATCCTCGCCCACGCCGCGGTCGTCGCCGGCTACTTTCCGGTGATCTCCGAGGGCCAGGACGTCGTCGTGCTCGACGAGGCCAAGCCGGACGCGAACGAGCTGCACCGCTTCTCGTTCCCGCGCCAGAAGCGTGACCGGCGCCTGTGCCTCGCGGACTTCTTCCGGACCCGCGACGAGGCCCGCGAGCTCGGCGGCGTCGACGTCATGCCGATGAACCTCGTCACGATGGGCCAGCCGATCGCGGACTTCGCCAACGAGCTCTTCGCGAAGAACTCCTACCGCGACTACCTCGAGGTCCACGGCCTGGGCGTGCAGCTCACCGAGGCGCTGGCCGAGTACTGGCACCGCCGCGTCCGCGAGGAGCTGACCTTCGCGGACGGCTCGACGATGGCCGACCAGGACCCGGCCGACGTCCACGAGTACTTCAAGCTCGGGTACCGCGGCGCGCGCTACTCCCTGGGCTACGGGGCCTGCCCGAACGTCGAGGACCGGGAGAAGATCGTCGAGCTGCTCGACCCGAGCCGCATCGGCGTCGAGCTCTCCGACGAGGACCAGCTCCACCCGGAGCAGTCCACCGACGCGATGGTCGTGCACCACCCGGAGGCGAAGTACTTCAACGCATGAGCCGGTTGGCCGCCGTCCTGTGGGACATGGACGGCACGCTGGTCGACTCGGAGGGTCTCTGGTCGATCTCGATGGCCGAGCTCGCCGCCGACCTGGGCGGCGAGCTCTCGGCCGCGACCCGGGACGAGCTCACCGGCTCCAGCCTGCGCAACACGGTGGTGACGGTGCGCCGCGAGCTCGGGATCCGCGATCCCGAGGACGAGGCGGGCGTGGCCCGCGACGGGCGGTGGCTCCTGGACCGCACGTTCGCGCTCTTCAGCGAGGGGCTGCCGTGGCGTCCCGGTGCGCGGGAGGCCCTCGAGGTCGTCCGCGAGGCCGGGCTGCGCACCGCGCTGGTGACCAGCACCTACCGCGAGCTCACCGAGGTCGCGCTGGACACCCTCGGGCGGGGCTTCTTCGACGTGACGGTCTGCGGGGACGAGGTGGCGGCCACCAAGCCCGATCCCGCGCCGTACCTGCGGGCCGCGGACCTGCTCGGCGTCGAGCCGGCGCGCTGCGTCGCGGTCGAGGACTCGTCGGCGGGTGCGACGGCGGCCGAGGGGGCCGGCGCCACCGTGCTCGTGGTGCCCGCCGGGGTCGAGGTCCCGCCCGGAGAGCGGCGCACCTTTCGCGGCACCCTCGACGGTCTCGGGGTCGGCGAGCTGCGGTCGCTCCTGGCCGCCGGGGTGCATTAGCCCGTCCGGCCCAGCGCTGTGCCGCCGAGCGCGTTGCGCCTACCGACCGTCGCCGACCGCTTGCCTTGCGAGGACCCGAACGGCGAGCGCATTCCACACCGGTGGTGCGACCATCATGTGACGTGAAGACGTTCGAGGGGCTTTTCGAGGAGCTCAGCACCAAGGCACGGGAGCGGCCGGCGGGATCGGGCACGGTCGCCGCGCTCGATGACGGTGTGCACGCACAGGGCAAGAAGGTGCTCGAGGAGGCTGGTGAGGTGTGGCTGGCCGCCGAGCACGAGACCGACGACAAGCTGGCGGAGGAGATCTCCCAGCTGCTCTACCGCACCCAGGTGATCATGCTCGGACGTGGCCTCTCGCTCGAGGACGTCTACAAGTACCTCTGACCCTGCCCGCCCCGTGACACCACGGGCGCGAGCTTGATCGCGCCCGCCAGGAGAGACAGCCATGCTCCGCGTCGCCGTCCCGAACAAGGGATCCCTCGCCGACGAGGCGTCGCGCATGCTGCGCGACGCCGGCTACCGGCAACGGTCGGACAACCGCGACCTGTCCCTGACCGACGAGGCGAACGGGGTGCAGTTCTTCTACCTGCGGCCCAAGGACATCGCGACCTACGTCTCCGAGGGCCAGCTGCACCTCGGCATCACCGGGCACGACCTCACCGAGGAGTCCTCGGCCTCGGTCAACGAGGTGCTCGAGCTCGGCTTCGGTCAGTCCCAGTTCCGCTACGCCGCCCCGGTGGGGAACGCCTGGAGCATCCAGGACCTCGCCGGCAAGCGGATCGCCACGTCGTTCCCGCGGCTCGTCCGGGCCAACCTGGCCCAGCAGCGGATCGCCGCCAAGGACGTCATCCGGCTCGACGGGGCCGTCGAGGTCTCGATCGAGCTCGAGGTGGCCGACGCCATCGCCGACGTCGTCTCCACCGGTCGCACGCTCGCCCAGCACGGCCTGGAGACCATCGGCGAGCCGATCCTCGCCTCGCAGGCCGTGGTGGTCGATCGCAACGCGAAGTTCGACCAGCAGCCCGATCCGGACGACATCCTCAAGGCCAAGTACCGGTTCGTCGAGCGGCTGCGCGGCGTCGTGTTCGCCCGCCAGTACGTGATGCTCGACTACGACTGCCCGGAGGCGGTGCAGGAGGACGCCGTCCGCGTGACGCCTGGCGTGCAGGCGCCGACAGTCGCGCCGCTCTCGCTCGACGGCTGGGTCGCGGTGCGGGCGATGGTGCGGCGCACTCGGGTCAACGACGTCATGGACGAGCTGGCCGACCTGGGCTGCACCGGCATCGTCACCGCGTCGCTGCAGTCGTGCCGGGCGGTGCTCCCCGGGCACGGCGGGGTCAGCTCGATCCCGGGCGCGACGCCGCCGCCGGCCGAGGCGCCGTCGTCGTCCGACGCGGGCACCAGCCGGTTGGGCGTGGGCGGGCGCTGAGTCGGGCCCCGGGTCCAGCGGGGGCCTAGCGCGGGCGGACGGTGAGGGCCTGCGCGGCCCGCCCGACGGGGCCCGCCTCGTCGTGCAGCACCGAGTACGCGGTCCCGGTGCCCTCGGGGCCGAGCACGCTGTCGGCGTCGAGCCCCGTCCACTCGCCCTGCGGGGCGCGGTGGAGGTGCAGCGTCAGATCGGTGTTGACGAAGAGCCACTGCCGCAGGTCGAGGCGGGAGGCCGCGCCGTTGGTGGAGTCGGCGACGGCGGCGAGGCGCTGGGTCGGTGACGGCTCCTCGCCCGCCACCACCTGCGTGAGCACCCGCCCCCAGGCGCGGCCCGGTCCGAGCTCGTCGAGCCCGCCGTCGAGCCAGCGCCAGTCGACCGAGGTGAGGTAGCCGGGCAGCCAGCCGTCGGGGAGGGCGCGCGGTCGGCCCTGCTCCCGATCGGGGAGGGCCGACATGGTCGTGCCGGGGACGGTGGCCACGCCCGCCGTGTCGACCACCCCGTGGAACCAGCCGGTCGCCCGCGCCACCGCCCGCGGCGTTCCCGAGGCCGGGTCGGGCGAGGCGAGCTCCGCGGTGACGAGCTCGATGGTGCGGCCGGCGCGGGCGACCCGGGAGCGCAGCTCCAGGGCGCCCACCGGCACCTTGCCGAGCACCTCCACCGTGACCCGGGCCAGGCGGACGTCGTCGCGCCCGGACTCCCGCTCGAGCGCCCGGACCAGCAGGGCGCTCGGCGGGCCCATGTGCTGGGCGTCGGGGAACCAGGGACCCGCCGTCGACCCGGAGGCCTCGACGCGGCTGATGGTGCCCTCCCGGTGGGTGTCCTCGTCCACGATGCGGAAGTACGGCTCGGGCGCGGGGGAGCTCACGGGGCCGCAGTCTGCTCCTGATCGTCCCCGTGATCATCCGGGGCGGGGTCGGGCCAGCCCGGGTAGTCCGGCGGGGTGCCACCGAACGCCGGGCATGCGGCCTGGTGGGAGCACCAGGCGCACATCCGGCCGGGGTTCGGGCGGAAGTCGCCGGTGGGCGCCGCGCGCAGCACCGCCTGCCACAGCGCCACGAGGGTCCGCTCGAAGCGCGCCAGCTCCTCGTGGCCGGGGCGCAGGCTCAGGCTCTCCCCGTCCCCGAGGTACATCAGGCGCAGCTGGTCGGCCAGCACCCCTCGACTGCGCAGGAGCACGAGCGCGTAGAACTTCAGCTGGAAGAGCGCCCGGGCCTCGAACACCGCCCGGGGTGCGGAGCCGGTCTTGTAGTCGACGATGCGCAGCTCGCCCCCGGCTCCGACGTCGAGCCGGTCGACGTAGCCGCGCAGCCCCACCCCGGAATCCAGTTCCGCCTCCAGGAACACCTCGCAGGCCTCCGGGGGGAGCCTCCTCGGGTCCTCCATGGCGAAGTAGGCGTCGACGAGCCGGGCGGCGTCGGCGCGGTCGAGCAGCGCCCGGTCCTCCCCGGTGAGCTCGGCGGCGACTTCGGCGAGCAGCGCGTGGGCCCGGGCCGGGACCCGCTGCGCGGCAGGCAGCCCGAAGAGGCGCTCCAGAACGGCGTGCACGACGATCCCGCGCACCTGGGCGGGCGAGCGCTGCTCGGGCAGCCGGTCGACCACCCGGAACCGGTAGAGCAGCGGGCACTGCTTGAAGTCCGCGGCGCGGGAGGGCGAGAGGGCGGGCCGACGGCGCGGGCGCTCCTCGTCGAGCCGGCGCGGGGTGACCGGGCGCGGCTCCTCCGGGGCCGGGCGGGGGAGCGGCACCGCGAGCTGCTGCTCGGCCGGGGCGCGGTCGGCGTCGATCATGTCCGGGACGCTACGACGACCCCCCGACAGCCACGTGGTGTTCCGCGGAGGACGGGGTCCGGCGGTCCGGGTCCGCTCGGCGGGCTCGACCGCCTTGCCGTCCCTCCCGCGGGAGGCGATCCACTTCTCGGGAGCGACACGCGCACGATCTGACCCGACCCGCGACCGAAGATCAGATCTTGACTTGCGGAGGAGCCGCGGGGCATCTGGCCGCGTCCAACCCGGGTGAAGGACGATCGTCGTGAGGAACGACTCCGGGCCCTGCTCCGGGCCCAGGACGGCATGCTCAGCGTGCGGCAGGCGGAGGACGCCGGTCTCACCCCGGCAGCGATCGCCGGTCGGGTGCGGGCCGGCCAGTTGTTGCGGGACCTCAGCGGTGTGCTGCGGGCCGCGGACCACCCGGTCACCCCTCGGTCCCGGATTCGGGCGGCGATGCTCTCGCTGGGCGACGAGGCGACGCTCGTCGGACGGAGTGGGGCGTACTGGTGGCGGATCATCGACGTCGCACCGGCCGAGATCCAGGTGGCGGTCCCGCACGGGAGCCGCCCGCGGCGGAGGCCGGGCGTCCGCATCGTCCGGCGTGCTGCGGACCCGGTCGATCGGGTGATCGTCGACGGGGTGGCCGTGACGAAGAAGCCGGCGACGGTACTCACCGCGGCGACGTCCTCGGGCCTCGTCGCGGGGGCATCTTGCGCGTGTCGCTCCCGACAAGTCGATCATGCTGCGACAGACCCCTGAGGACCGGGCGCCCAGGGTGCAGGCACCCTCCGCCTAGGCTGGCCCGCCGTGCAGGACGAGGTGACCGGCCCCCAGGACGCGGCCGACGCGGTGGCGGCCGACGACCCCGAGGCGGCCGACGAGGCCGCCGAGACCCCCGTGGCGGCCGACGATCCGGTGGCGGCCGCCGACCCCGCCGACCACGACGACGTCCCCCGCGGCCCCGCCCGCAGCGGACCGTTCCTCCCGGGCGACCGCGTGCAGTTGACCGACCCCAAGGGCCGCCACTTCAGCCTCGTCCTCGAGCCCGGGCAGACCTACCACACCCACCGCGGCGCGATCGCCCACGACAAGCTCATCGGGGCGCCCGAGGGCAGCGTCGTCCACTCCGCGGCCAACACCCCCTACCTGGCGCTGCGGCCGCTCCTGCCGGACTACGTGCTCGCGATGCCGCGCGGGGCGCAGGTGATCTACCCCAAGGACGCCGCCCAGATCGTCACCTGGGGCGACGTCTTCCCGGGGGCGCGGGTGCTCGAGGCCGGGGCAGGGTCCGGGGCGCTGACGCTGAGCCTGCTGCGCGCGGTCGGGCCGGAGGGCACCGTCACCTCCTACGAGATCCGCGACGACCACCTGGACCACGCCGAGCGCAACGTCGCGCGGTTCCTCGGCGAGCACCCGTCCAACTGGACCCTGCGCCTCGGCGACGTCGCGGACGCCGACGGCGAGTACGACCGCATCGTCCTCGACATGGTCTCCCCGTGGGACGTCCTCCCGACGGTGCGCCGCCTGCTCGTGCCCGGCGGCGTCCTGGTCGGCTACGTCGCCACCACCACCCAGCTCTCGACGCTCACCGAGGCGCTGCGCGAGCAGGCCTGCTGGACCGAGCCGCAGGCGTGGGAGTCGCTGGTGCGTCCCTGGCACAGCGTCGGGCTCGCGGTGCGCCCGGAGCACCGGATGATCGCCCACACCGCGTTCCTGGTGACCGCTCGGCGACTCGCGGACGGGGTCGTGCCGCCCCGGGTGCAGCGGCGGCCGAGCCGTGGATAGCGACTGGTCAGACACCGTCAGTGATCATCTTGACAGGTAAGAACCACCCCGCGTGACCTCGCGCAAGTACGTGGCGCGAGAAGTCCGTCACCGGCTCGCTACTCCACGGACACCCGTGTTCACGGGTACGGTGACGCCACGGAGTAGCGGGAGGAGGGCGCCGTGAGCATGAACGACGACCCCAGGGGCCGATCCGACCAGGGCCGCGACCGAGGCGCGGCGGACATGGCGGCACAGGTGCGATTCCTCGA
>NZ_DASXJD010000197.1:0-1711 GCF_036497585.1 Actinomycetospora sp.
GACGGACGAGGCCCGAACGATCCAACACTGGACCGCCCGCCCTCAGAGCCGGACTCCTCGCCACCCACCGAACCAGCCGGGATGCGCATTGCAACCCTGGAACCCCAGGCCGATCAAGTCCCGGAGCTCCTTACATGAGCCTCCACCCGAGCGGGTGGGCTCAGGAGCTCAGCGCCCGGTGAAGCGCGGCTCCCGGCGCTCGCCGAACGCGGTGAACGCCTCCGCGAGGTCGGCGCTGGGCAGGAACGCCGCGTTCCACGCCCCGACGTAGCGCAGACCCGCCTCCACGCGCGGCGCCCGCTCGGCGTCGAGGACGTCCTTGATGCCGCGGGTGACCAGCGGCGAGTTCGCCGCCATCGCGCCCGCGAGCTCGAACGCCGCGGACCGCAGCGCCTCGCCGTCGTCGAGGACGCGGTTGACCAGCCCGATCCGCTCGGCGTGCGCGGCCGAGACGTCCGCGCCCGTGAGCGCGAGCTCGCGGAGGTGCCCGTCGCCGACGATCCCGACGAGGCGCTGCAGCGACCCGAGGTCGGCGACCATCGCCATGCGCACCTCGCGCACCGAGAACAGCGCGTCCGCGCTGGCGAGCCGCACGTCGCAGGCGGTGATGAGGTCGACCCCGCCGCCGACGCACCATCCCTCGACGGCCGCGACGACCGGCGTGCGGCACGACGCCACCGAGGTGATCGACGCCTGCAGGTCGCGGAGGTGGTGCAGGAACTCCTCGCGGGCCCAGGCGGTCGGGTCGGTGAGCACGCTGCCGAGCGACTCGGTCGCGGCGCGCAGGTCCAGCCCGTAGGAGAACCGGCCCTCGGCGCCGGTGACGACGATGGCGCGGACGTCCGGGTCGGCGTCGAGGGCCGCCATCACGGCGGGCAGCTCGGCGAAGAACGCGGGCGCCATCGCCCGGGCCGTCACCGACACCTCGGCCACGTGGGTGGCCGGGGTCTCGCGGGTGACGGCGAGGGTCTCGAGGTGCTCGGGCAGGGCGGCGGTGCCGTTCGCGGCCACGGACGTCATGACGCCGACTAGATCACCCGTGCGAGCGGGCGTCCACCTCGCCGGTAGTGCCGGCGTCCCGCAGCACCCGGTCGAGCCCGGTGAGTCGCAGCGCCCGCTTCGGCTCCCCGTGGACCCCGCGGACCCCGAACGTGCCGCCGGCGGCGGTGACGCGCTGCGAGGCCCCGAGCAGGACCCGCATGCCGCAGGAGTCGCAGTAGGGCACCGCCGCCAGGTCGACGACGAGGCGCACCGCGCCGTCGTGGTTCGCGAGGCGGTGGTCGATGGCCGACTCCAGCTCGCGGAAGTGGGTGTAGTCGATGTCGCCGCTGACCACGACGACGAGCGTGCCGTCGGCCGCGTCGCCGGTGCGGATCGCGAAGTCGAGCCCCTCGTACTCGCTGTGCCCCGTGCTCACGCCGACCCCTCCGCGGTCCCCTCCCGGAGCCCGGCGCAGGCATCGCGCACGGCGTCGGGGCGGAGCAGGGCGGCGGTGCGGGGCGAGTCCCCGAGCCGCGTGGCGAGCTCGTCGACCGCCCGGCCGACCTCGTCACCGTTCAGCCCGCCGGGCACGCTCACCGACCCGCGCCCACCGCTGGGGTCGGGCTACGAGCGGATCGCGCCGGTGGCGCCGTGCGCTCCGGTGGTGCCGGCCGACGCTCCGGGGGGCACCTGGGGCGAGGCGGTGAACATGCCGATGACGGCGCACTTC
>NZ_DASXJD010000198.1:0-1546 GCF_036497585.1 Actinomycetospora sp.
CTAGTTGCCGGGTGTCTATTAGCTGCTGATAGAAGCGCTGCCCTCGGCCGGTGACCAGGACACCTTGTCATTCGCCATCTCCACGTTCTCCGTCTACGCGGTTGGTTGAGGCGTGGATTACGGACGCAACTCGGAGGCACCCTCTACCTCGAGAAGCGGTCGAGGCTGGGGGCGACATCGCGATGATGCCGGACGGCCGCGAAGCGGCCGTGACCGAGCTTGGCGAGGTCGCTATCGGCTCGCCGTTGTCCGAGCCGCGCGGCCGGCGCGTGGCGATCAGCCCGAAGAGCGACCCGTACCCGCGGCGCTGGAACTCCCGACCCGTCTCCGAGCGCGGGAAGCGCGGAGGTTGGCGACGTTGCCGCAGGTCCGGACGTCGTGCCATACCCCGCTGTTGTTCTTCGAGCGGTCGTAGAACGCACCCGAGCAGAGGTGGTTGCGACACACCTTCAACCGCCGCCACGTGTCCGCGGTCTGCGCGCGGAAAGCCTCGACCATGACGGCCCCGGCGAGCCATCGCACCGCTCCGCCGCGCGGTGACAGGTGGGCCTGACCGTCGTCATTCAGCGCCACCTCGACGGTGGCACCGTCGCTCAGTGCGCCTGCGAAACCCTCGCGTCGGAGCAGTTGGGCGACGTCGTCGCGCAGAGCGCGCAGCCTGGGAAGGTCGGACGTGGTCAGCACGGCCAGGTCGACGGTCGACCCGCCAGTGGCGCGGCCCCACTCCTCGGCGACGCCGTCCCACCACTGCTGCGCCACCTCGAGCCCGGAGTCGAGGAGGTCCGCCTGGCGGGGTCGACCGCCCGCCCGGGTATTGACCACGTCCTGGACCAGCACCAGGCCTCCAGGAGCCGGGACCATCCCATAGCGCGTGGTGGCGGTCGTGCTCGTCGACATCGGTCAACCATACGTGCGTCTGCGAGGGGACCCCTCCTGTTCCGACTTGTCGCTGGCCCTTGTTGTGACTTACCTAATCCCTCTATGGTTGGGTCACCCAGCACGCCTTTGGTGCACGTGGCCCGGGACGCGGACATTGCGGTGGGACGGCGACACCCCAGGAGGAACCATGCCCGTGTACCGCTGCTCGATACCGCAGGGACTGCTCACGGACGATCAGAAGCAGCAGATCGCCCTCGAGATCACCGACATCCATTGCGGGTTGACCAACGGCACTCCCCGCAAGTTCGTTCACGTCACCTACGAGGAGGTCGCTCCGGGGGCCACGTACGTCGGAGGCGAGCGGTCGACCGCTTCCAAGACCATCGGACTGATCCGGACCGGTCGCCCGCAGGAGACGCGCAGCGAGCTGGTGCGTCAGTTGACCGACATGTGGGCCCGGATCTCCGGCCAGGACAAGGCCGACATCCTCGTCGCCCTGCAGGAGGTCCGCCCCCGAGACGCCATGGAATGGGGCGAGCTCCTTCCCGAGGACGGCGTCGAGGCAGCCTGGATCGACGAGCACGGCCTGACGAACGCCGGGGTCTCGGCCACCTAGCGGCCGACAGGCGGTGGCCGGCGGCGGGTCGCGCGGTCGGCTCCAGGTCTC
>NZ_DASXJD010000199.1:0-44416 GCF_036497585.1 Actinomycetospora sp.
GGACAGCGCGGCCTCGACCGTGGTGCGGGCCTCCCGCTCGCTGCTGACACCCGCACGGAAGGCAGCCCGGTCGTCCGCGGCCGGATGGTCCACTGCGCGCGGTGAGCCCTCCACCACCACACGTCACCGCACGCGACCCCCGCTGGTCAAGCCTTGGCATCCGGGCGCCCGCTATCCAGACGGCGAACATCCGCCCCACCCGCCCGCAGCGCCCCGCCGCGGGCCTGACCTGGCCTACGGCAGCGGCCGCCCACGTCGTTGACCAACGCCCCGATGACCGCGACGGTCCGGGCTGCGGCACTCGGGTCTTGCCGTCCCCGCCGGCCTCAGTCCGGGCCGCCGCGACGACTGGTGCTCCCCCGGGTGCGGGACTCGTCCAAGCGAAGCCGCGGGCCCCGCCCGGGTCTACATGGTTCGTCTACGAAAGCTCGGGCGCCAAAGGGTCGTAGTCGTCGGTCGTCGGCCGCCTCGGGGTTTCGACCGCGTTGGACGGAGACGCCGTTATGAGAAACGGACTCGTTGGCGCGACTGTGGGTTCCGGGCAGCACAGTCGAGCATTACGTCACGGTGATTTCCCACCATCGGCCCATCGGCCTGTGCTCCGCCGCTCCTCCCCCCAAAGGCTCGACGTGATCTCGACCTTCGAGCGTGAAGTCTTCTACACGTCTTGCCGCATGCCCTGCCCGTACTCGTCAACCGTCAGCATCACGGTCTTCTTCTGCGAGGCAGACGTGATCCCTATGGCCCGCCACACGAAGATCCACAGTCCGAACGTGATCAACGTCAGCAGCAGGTGCACAACGTTGTTGACCGGCTTGCCTCCGGCGGTGTCTCCGAACAGGGGGCCCGCTTTGACGGGCTGGATTCCGATGACGACCCCCATCGAGTACGACCCTGCGGGGATCAGGCGGGTGGACTCGGCGGACGCGTTGCTCTGGCCCAGCACCTCTCCGGGCCACGCAGACCGAAGCGCCGTCATGATCGTGGAGCCGCTGCGCTCGGCCATCCGGAACAGCTGCTCGCCTTCATCGACGTAGATGTAGGCGTTGTGTCGGGTCTGCCTGCGGATCGTCCTGGTCCTCGGCGTCCTTCTCCCCTGGTTGCCGTCGTCGACTTCCTCCTCGGCCACGAAGGCCGCCGCTGAGGCCGCCCTCGCCGACGTCATCGCCCGCCGCGACGGCGGAGTGGTCCTCGACGACCGCGAAACCGTCGCCGACTACCTCGCCCGGTGGCTAGACAACCGGCGTCACTCGTTGAAGCCGAAACGGTGCACACCTACCGCGAGCACGTCGACAAGGTCATCGTCCCCGCGCTGGGCACGCTCAAGCTGGAAGAGCGCTACGCCATGGCCACGTCGTCCAGCTCGTTGCCGACCTCCAGGCCGCGGGCAAGGGCGCGACCACGCTCCGGCGGGTCGTCGCCACCCTGCGCTCAGCGCTGGGCACGGCGGTGGCGCAGCGGCGACTCACCACGAACCCGGCCGCGATGGTCGAGCTGCCCCCGGAACGGCCCGCGGAGCGGGAACCGTGGACGGCGACGCAGGCCGTGGCGTTCCTCGACGGCATCGTCGGCGACGAGATCGCCGAGCTGATCGAGGTCCTGGTCGGCACCGGCCTGCGCCGCGGCGAGGCCCTGGTGCTGCGGTGGCGATACGTCGACCTGGACCGCCGCATCCTGCGGATCGACCCGAGCCGCGGGCACCTGTCCGACGTCGGCACCTGTCGGACGTCGGCGGGCACCTCGTGTTCACCGGCCCGAAGACCAAGGGCTCCGCCGCGAGACCAAGGGCTCCGCCGCGGGTGATCGGGCTGTCGTCGCGGGTGGTGGCTGCGCTGCGCCGCCAGCAGGCCCGGCAGGAGATCGAACGCGCCGAGTGGGGCTCCGGCTACAGCGACGACGACCTCGTGTTCGCCCGCCCGGACGGGGCGCCGCGGCGCCCGGAGCGGGTCCTGCACCGCTTCCACGCGCTCACCGACGCCGCCGGGCTACCCCGGACCCGGCTCCATGACCTCCGGCACTTCGCGGTCACCGTCGCGCTCATGGAAGGCGTCCCGCTGTCGGCAGTGTCGAAGTTCGCCCGGCACCCCACCACCGCCATGACCTCCGACCGGTACGGGCACCTGTCGCCGGAGGTGTCGACGGCCGTCGCCGACGCCATCGGCCGGGGCGCTCGACGCCGCCGCGGCCGAGCTTGCTACCGAGCGTGCCCTGAACACGGGACGCACGGCGTACGCACACGCGGATGATTGGGTGCCTGCTGACCCGTGCTGATCATGCGTCTGTGCTGGTCAAAGCTGCGCGCCCGAAGGGATTCGAACCCCTAACCTTCTGATCCGTAGTCAGATGCTCTATCCGTTGAGCTACGGGCGCAGGTGTTTCAGTTGTGACGGCGTGCCCGGGACGATCGCCGCCGCGGAGGCTCCGGGATTTGAACCCGGGATGGGCGTTAACCCAAACCGCATTAGCAGTGCGGCGCCATAGACCAGACTAGGCGAAGCCTCCCGAGGCCCTGGGGCCACCGGTCGAAGACAGTACACGCCCGCGGTCTAGGGCTGACGGGCGCCCCCGGAGCCGAGCGCTCGGGACACGCTCACGAAGTTCGGCTCTTCGAAGCAAGGCCGACGAGCCACCCGCCCCGACCGCCGGGCGCCCCGCCACCCGCCGTCGGGACCCCTATTCCCCGGCGTGACCCATTCGCCCCGACGCATCCCCCACGCGGGCCCCGGGTAGCCGATCGCGTTCAACCGCTCGAGGAGGACACCCACAGTGAAGGCCACGCTCATCTACGGCGCCGGCGACGTCCGGGTCGAGGAGGTCCCCGACCCGAAGGTCGAGAACCCGACCGACGCCGTCGTCCGCATCACGCACTCCTGTATCTGCGGCAGCGACCTGTGGCCCTACAAGAACCGTGCGGCCACCGAGCAGGGCAGCCGCATCGGCCACGAGTTCATCGGTGTCGTCGAGGAGACCGGGTCCGAGGTGAGCCGTCTCAAGCAGGGCGACCTCGTCGTCGCACCCTTCTTCTACGCCGACGGCACCTGCAAGTACTGCCGGGCCGGGCTGACCAGCGCGTGCCCCAACGGCAACGCCTGGGGCGCCGAGACCGACGGCGCGCAGGGCGAGGCCGCCCGCGTCCCCTACGCCGACCACGTGCTCACCACGCTCGACGTCCCGCAGGACTCCGAGCTCATGCCGAGCCTGCTCACGCTCTCCGACGTCTTCGGCACCGGCCACCACGCCGCGGTGACGGCGGGCGTCGGGCCGGGCAAGGACGTCGTCGTCGTGGGGGACGGCGCGGTCGGGCTGCTCGGGGTGCTCGCCAGCTGGCGGCTCGGGGCCGAGCGCATCGTGCTCATGGGTCACCACAAGGACCGCACCGATCTCGGCCAGGAGTTCGGCGCCACCCACGTCGTGCCCGAGCGCGGCGAGGAGGGCGAGCAGAAGGTGCGCGACATCCTCGGCACCGACGGCGCGCACTGCACCATCGAGGCCGTCGGGCTCGACCAGTCGGTGACGACGGCGATCAACGTGACGAAGCCCGGCGGCGCCGTCGGGATCGTCGGGGTGCCGCAGAGCGGGAACATCCCCAACGCCGGCCAGAAGTTCGTCAAGAACGTCACGATCACCGGCGGGATCGCGCCGACGCAGGCGAACATGGCCGACCTCCTGCCGGACGTGCTCTCCGGCAAGGTCCAGCCCGGGAAGGTCTTCGACAAGACCATCGGGCTCGACGAGGTCCCCGAGGGCTACCGCGCGATGAACGACCGCGAGGCCCTGAAGGTGCTCGTTCGGCCGTAGGCCTTGTGCGTGCGTTTCCGTGCCCAGACACGGAAACGCACGCACAGGTCGCGTCAGCGACGAAGTAGACGCAGCAACGCGGGCGGCCTGCCGCCGTAGCCCTCCGCCTCGAAGGCGGCCACGGCGATCCGCGGCAGGTCGCGCACCGTGTCGAAGACCAGGAACCGCGGCACCCACGACGGCGCGAAGCGGGCGTTGAAGCGGTACAGCGTCTCGATCTGCCACCAGCGCGACGCGATCCGCAGCAGCCGCGCCCACAGCCGCGCCACCGGCCCGGCGCCGATCCGCTCCCCCCGCTCCAGCGCGGAGCGGAACACCGCGAAGTTCAGCGACACCCGGCTCACGCCCAGCCCCCGGCAGGCCGCGAGCAGGTCGGTGATCAGCAGCTCGTTCAGCCCGTTCTCGGTGACCGCCGGGTCGCGGATCATGAGGTCGAGCGAGAGCCCCTCGGTGCCCCACGGCACGAACTGCAGGATTCCCTTCGGCACACCCTCGAGGGCGGCGACCACGAGGACCGCCTCCGGGTCGGCCTGCCCGTCGCCGGCCCGCGAGAGGGCCATCGAGAAGCCCCGCTCGTCGGGGCCGCCGCGCCAGCGCGACACGCGGTCGCGCAGCGTCGCCAGCTCGTCGTCGCCGATGTCGCGCAGCCGCCGCACCGTCGTCTCGTAGCCGGCCCGCTTGATCCGCGACACCGCCTGGCGGACGGTGCGCATCGCGCGGCCCTGCAGCGAGAACGTGGCGACGTCGACCACCGCCTCGTCGCCGAGCTCCAGTGCGTCGAGGCCCCCTTCCCGGGCCCACACCCGGGCGCCGGTCTCGGAGCAGCCCAGCACCGCGGGCACCCACCCGTAGCGGCGGCACTCCGCCACGAAGGCCTCGATCGCCCCCGGCCACGCCTCGACGTCGCCGAGCGGGTCCCCGGAGGCCAGCGCCACGCCCGCCACCACCCGGTAGGCCACGGCCGCCTTCCCGGAGGCGGAGAACACCACCGACTTGTCGCGGCGCAGCGCGAAATAGCCCAATGAGTCGGCCGCCCCGTGGCGCTCGAGCAGCGCCCGGATGCCGGCCACGTCCTCTGGGGAGAGCTGCGGGCGCGGTTCGGCCGAGCGGAGCAGGAAGTAGCCGCCGAGCAGCAGCGCGCCGATCCCGAAGCTCAGGCCGACGGCCGCGGTCAGGTCGTCGTACCAGTCGAGCCGGAACTCGACGGGACCCTCGACCCCGATCAGCGACAGGGCGGCGTGCGCGAACTTCTCCCCGGCCGAGGGTCGCCCGAGCACGAAGGTCGGGCGCACGAAGAAAATCATCGCGCTGACGATGACGAAGCCCGCCGTCACCAGTTGCAGGATGAGGCGCGGCCCGACGAACCGGCCGACCGGGTCGGGCACCGCGTCGAACTCGCGCCGGGTGAGGACGAGGCCGACCAGCAGGACGACCGCCACCACCAGCGGCGGGATCGGGTGCCGCCCCAGGGCGTGCGACGCGATGATCACCACACAGAGCAGCACCGCGAGCTGCCAGGCCCGACGCTTGCGACGTCGCAGGCCGGTGGCCAACAGCATCAGCCCGACACCGGCCGTGGCGAGGATGACCGTGCCGACCAGCGAGGCCTCGACCGGCAGCCCGAACCACGCCGCGGGCTCGAGCCGCCGCCGCGCCGCCGGGGCGACGATCGAGAAGATGGTCAGCAGACCGACGATGCGCGCCGACCACACCACGGCCGTCGCGACCCGGGCGCGCCGACGGCGCTCCTGACGGACCTCGCCCTCGGCCCGTTCCTGCGTGGTCGTCACCCCTTCGCCCTCCGGCTCCGCTGCCAGGTCCCGCGACGTCAGCGCAAGTGTGCGTCGAACCAGTTCAGCACGCGGTTGCGCGCCTCCGAACGGGTGGCGGCCGCGTCGCGGTCCTCGAGCGGATCGGACGACACCGGGGCCGCCTCGTCGGCGTCGATGCGGTGCTCGGCCGAGGGGAACACGACGACGTCGACGATCGCGCCGGACGCGTGCGCGGCCTCGCGGAGCCGGTCGACGTCGGACGGGTCGACGGGGTCGCCGGTCTCGCCGTAGAGCCCGAGCCAGGGGCACGTCAGCTCGCCGACGACGTCGAGCAGGGCGGGCAGGCCGTCGGCCAGCGGCGTCTGCACCCCGGCGGCGGCGATCGTCACCGCCGCTCCCAGCGCCCGCTGCGAGGCGACGACGAGCGCCGCGGTGGCGCCGATGTCGAAGCCGAGGACGCCCATCCGGTCCGAGGGAACGCCGTGGTCGGCAAGCCAGCCGAAGGAGGCGTCGGAGTCGGCGAGGACGGAGGCCCCCGAGACGCGGGCGGCACCCTCGGAGACCGAGGCGGGGTCGTCGAACCGGGCGGCGCCCTCGCGGTGGAACAGGTGTGGGGCGACCGTGAGCCATCCCTCGTCCGCGAGCCCCTCGACGAGGCGCTCGGTGCGTTCGGTGACCCCGCGCGAGGAGTGGAGCACGACGATGCCCCCGCGTACCGCCGCGCTGTCCGGCTCGCCGACGGTCACCGCGAGCTCGGTGTCGTCGACCAGCGGGATCGTCTCCGTCCGGGTCGTCATGGTCGCCAGCCTTCCACGTCGGCTTCCGTGTGGCGGGAGCAGGCCGCGCCCGGACGGACACCGACCGGCACCGTGACCTGCGGATTACCGTGGGGCCCGTGACCGCACCGACGCCGCTGCGCCCGGACCTGTCCTCGTTGCCCGCCTACGTCGCCGGGCGCACCGTCGCGGGCGCGGTCAAGCTCGCGAGCAACGAGGTCGCGCTGCCCCCGCACCCGGCGGTGCAGGCGGCCGTGGCCGAGGCGGTGGCCGCGGGCAACCGCTACCCCGACATCACCGTCACCGCGCTCGGCAGCCGCCTCGCCGAGCACCACGGGGTGGCGCCGGAGCGGGTCGCCGTCGGCTGCGGGTCGGTGGCGCTGTGCCAGCAGCTGGTGTCCGCAGTGTGCTCGCCGGGCGACGAGGTGGTGTTCGCCTGGCGCTCGTTCGAGGCCTACCCGATCGTCACGCTCATCGGTCACGCCACCGCCGTCCCGGTGCCGCTGACCACGGGCCACGTCCACGACCTCGACGCCATGGCCGCCGCGATCACCGAGCGCACCCGCGTCGTGTTCGTCTGCAACCCCAACAACCCCACCGGCACGGCGGTGCGCCGCGCCGAGCTCGAGGCGTTCCTCGCCCGCGTGCCCGACCACGTCCTCGTCGTGCTCGACGAGGCCTACCGCGAGTTCGTCTCCGACCCCGACGTGCCGGACGGCCTCAGCCTGCTCGACGCCCACCCGCACGTCGTCGTGCTCCGCACCTTCTCCAAAGCCCACCGGCTGGCCGGCCTGCGCGTCGGGTACGCGATCGGCCCCGCCGACCTCGCCGCCGCGCTCAAGAGCGTCTCCGTGCCGTTCTCGGTGTCCACGCCGGCGCAGGCGGCGGCGCTGGCGGCCCTGGACGTGCTCGACGAGCTCCTCGACGACGCCCGCGGCGCCGTCGCCGAGCTCGCCCGGATGGCGGCCGCGCTGCGCGGCCAGGGCTACGAGGTCCCCGAGTCGCAGGCCAACTTCCTGTGGCTGCCCCTGGGTGAGCGCACGCAGGCCTTCACCGACCACGCGCTCGACCGCAAGGTGGTGGTGCGGGGCTTCTCCCCGTACGGCGTGAGGATCTCCGCGGGGGCGTCCGAGGAGAACGACATGCTCATCGACGCGGCCTCGTCCTTCCTGGGCTGACGACGGGTCCACAGCGGGCGCGTGATCTGCGCACCTGGGACGATGCGGCGCGATCACGTGCCGCCCCGGCGCGTCGGAACAAGGAGCGCGATGCGGACCTGGCGGTTCTCACCCGTCTCCCGCCCGGCGGAGGCCCTCGACGAGATCGCGCAGTACGACCTCAACTACGACCCCTCGACGACGGGGGGCAAGGGCTGGCACCACGACCGCCTGCGCCACGCCCTCGCCGTCGAGGACCCGGGCGCTCCCGAGCCCGGCGGGCCGTGGGAGATCGCCTGCGCGCTGGTGCGGGACTACGAGTTCGCCGACCGTCGGATCATGGCCGCGATGTTCCACGCGCAGGCGCCACTGGTCGGGCGGGACATGGTCCTCGAGGGCCGGTTCCTCGTGCTGCGCTTCCCGATGGGCGTGCGCGTGGACGCGGAGGTCGACGAGACCCGCGAGCGCGCGGACGGTACGTCCGAGCGGGTGTGGGGGTGGAGCTACCGCACCCTGGAGCACCACCTCGAGCGCGGCCGCCTGGTCTACGAGGTCGTCAAGAACACGACCACGGGCAAGGTCGAGTTCGTCATCACCGGCGTCTCCTCGCGCGCCTCGATCCCGAACCCGATCATCGCGCTCGGGTTCGGGGTGTTCGGGCGGTTCACCCAGCGCCGGTTCTACCGCGCGGTGTCCGAATGCCTCGCCGAGCGGGTGCGCGACGTGCTCGAGGGCGGCGACCGGCCGGTGCCCGACCCCGTCGGGCCCGACGACGTGGTGCGCGCCCCGTCGCGCTGAGACCGGACGATCCGGAAGTATCGCGGCCGTGAGCAGCCCGCGCACCGAGTGGTTCCGCCCCATGCTCGCGCGGGACCCCCACGAGGAGAACCGCGTCGCCTCCCCGCTGGAGCTCTTGTTCGACCTGACCTTCGTGGTCGCGATCTCCACCGCGGCGGCCGAGCTCCACCACTCGATCAGCGAGGCCCACGTCCTGGCCGGGGTCCTCGGCTACCTCGTCGTGTTCTTCGCGATCTGGTGGGCGTGGATCAACTTCACGTGGTTCGCGTCGGCCTACGACTGCGACGACGCCCTCTACCGCGTGCTGACGGTGCTCAAGATGGCCGGCGTCCTCGTCCTCGCGGTGGGCATCCCCGCGGCCTTCGAGCACTTCGACCTCGGCACCGTCGTCCTCGGCTACACGATCATGCGGGTCGCGATGGTCGCGCTGTGGCTGCGCGCCGCGCACGGCGACCGGGCGCGCGCCCCCGTCACCCACGCCTACGCCCTCGCGCTCGCCGTCATCCAGCTGCTCTGGATCGGCCTGATCTTCGTGCCGGTGCCCTGGGCCTTCATCGGGTTCGTGGTGCTCGTCGCCGGCGAGGTGTCGATCCCTCCGCTCGCCGAGTCCCGCGAGGTCGAGGCCGAGACCTCCCCGACCGGCGGCACCACGTGGCACCCCGAGCACATCGCGGAGCGCTACGGGCTCCTGACGCTGATCGTGCTCGGCGAGGTGATCCTCGGGATCACCGGCGCGTTCGGCCCGGCGCTCTCCGAGCGGGGGTTCTCGGTCTCGCTGCTGCTGCTGGGCATCGGGGGCCTGCTCGTCGTCGTCGGGCTCTGGTGGATCTACTTCCTGGGTGGTGACGACGAGGGCCTGACGTCGTTGCGCACGGCGCTGACCTGGGGCTACGGGCACTACGTGGTGTTCGCGGGGGTCGCGGCGACCGGGGCGGGGCTCGAGGTGGCCGTCGACGCCGAGGAGCACACCGCGCAGGTCTCGGCGACGACCGCGGCGTTCGCGGTGGCCGTCCCGATCGCGCTGGTGCTCGCGGTGCTGACGGCGTTGCGGCGGCTCACGTGGGCGCCGGGCTCGCTCGCGCCGGGCTACGTGGCGTTCGCCGTGGTCGGGGTGCTGGTCTGCGCGGGGCTGGCCGGGGTGCTCGGCATCGGGGTGTCGGTGCTGCTCATGGGGCTGGTGCTGGCCGCGATGCTCGCCGGGTACCTGCGCCTGCTGCGGCGGCGGGCGGCCGCGGGGTCCTGACGACGCCGTCGTCGCTCACCGCGGGTCGGTGCGGCCCAGGAGGCCGGCGAGGCGGTCGATCGCCGGGCTGTCGTCGTCCACGGGCACGGCCGGGCCGAACGGGAGCTCGCTCCGGTCGCGCGTCGCGAACACCGACCCGGAGAAGGCGATCCCGGCCTCCGCGAGGTCGTCGGGGAGCACCGTCGGGTCCTGGCCGGAGGCAACGGCCACGTCCCACCCGTGCACCAGCGCCTCGATCGTGCGCAGCTGCACGGCGACCGGGCCGGGGACGGTGCCGAACGGGACGGTGACGGTGCCGGCGAGCACGTCGGGGGCACCGAGGGCCGCGACGAGGGCCGCGGCCGAGCTGCGGAAGCGCGGGCCGAGGGACCCGTCGACCTCGGGGGCGTCCGCGAGCTCGGGGCCGAGCGAGCGGGCGACGGCGAGGTTGCCGTCGATGACGTGCTCGACGACGTCGGCCACGGTCCAGTCCGTGCAGGGCGAGGGGGCGTCGCGGCGGTCGGCGGGGATCGCGTCGACGATCGTCGCCGCCGCCTCGAACGCCCGCTCGAGGTCGGCCACCGGGCCGGGGGTGGTGCTCGTCACCGACCCATGGTCCCTCGTCCCCCCTCAGATCGCAGGCGTGAGCAGGGGGGTGCGCCGGTAGAGGTCGACCGAGACCACCGCCAGCCACGTCCACACGACCAGCACCCCGACCCAGAAGCCGAGGACGACGGCCGGGCTCGCGGACCCGCTCGCGATCCCGAGGAAGGCCAGCAGGAAGAACACCCCGGTGGCTCGGGAGAACCACGCCATCCCGACCCGCCGTCGGGACGCGTAGTGCCGGGCGAGCACGACGGTGCCGGCGACGAGGCAGAGGAAGCCCAGGCCGCCGAGCACGAGATGCTCGATGCCGCCGACGCCGACGGTGGTGGGCGGACCGTCGGGCGTGCCCGGCGGGAAGCCGTAGGCCGGGTCGGCAGGGAAGATCCCGGCGCCGACGAGCCCGATACCGTAGGCGCCCACCAGGCGCGGCCCCCACACGCTGCCGGGCCCGCCGCCGAGCACCCGCAGCGAGCGCCTCATGCCGACCGCGGCGGCGAGGGTCATGAGCCCGCTGAGCACGAAGGTGACGACCTGGATCCAGCCCAGCGACCCGTTCGCGAGCAGGCTGAGGTCGTGACGGGCGAGGTCGAAGCCGCGGCGGGTGAGGCCCTGGACCAGCCCCACCACGACGTAGAAGGGGCCGACGACGACGCCGTAGCCCAGCAGCGAGCGGGTGACGGCCGCCGCGCGGTCCGCGTCGCCCCGACCGACGAGCGGGCTCCCGGACGGCCCGGTCCCGGTCGCCCTCCCGCGGCTGTTGGACTGCTCGGTACCGCTCATGGACCGGACAGTACTGACCTCGGTACCGTATGGTCCAGTGTCGACCCCGGAGATCGGAGGGCGGCGGATGGCCGAGCGCGCGGACGCCGACGACGGGCTGCTCGTGCGCATCGGGCCCCACCCCGCCGGCCGCGACCCGGGACACCGCGGGGCCGAGGGCAAGCGCGCGGCGATCGTGCGCGCGGCCACCGAGCTCTTCCTGCGCCAGGGGTACCAGGCGACGAGCACCGAGCAGATCGCGACGACGGCGGCGGTGTCGAAGCAGACCGTCTACAACCAGTTCGGCGACAAGCAGCGCCTGTTCCGGGCCATCGTGCTCGGGGTGACGGTGACGGCGGAGACCTTCGCCGCGGGGCTGGCCGACGCGCTCGACGGGATCGGGACACCCGCCGAGCTCGACGCGGCGCTGCGGGCGTTGGCCCGGCGCTACCTCGCGACGGTGGTGAACCCGCAGGTCCTCGCGCTGCGCCGGCTGATGATCAGTGAGGCGGCCCGGTTCCCCGACCTCGCCGCGGCCTACTACGAGCAGGGACCGTCCCGCGTGATCGCGGCGCTGGGTCCGTTGCTCGGAGGGCTGGCGGAGCGGGGCCTGCTCGAGGTCGGCGACCCGGATCGCGCCGCGGCCGACTTCGCCTTCCTGCTGCTCGGCCGGGCCCTCGACGAGGGGATGTTCCAGGTCGAGCACCGCGGCCTCACGGCAACCGAGATCGAGTCGGGCGCCGCCCACGCCGTCGACGTCTTCCTCGCCGCGTACCGGCCCTGAGCTGCGTCAGGCGGTCAGGAGGGGTTCGACGCGGGAGCGGTAGGCGGAGTCGAGGCTCAGGTCGAGGCCGCGCAGCAGTTCGTCCATCTCGCTCGAGGCGCGGTCGGCGAACTCGCCGATGTGCTGGGCCAGCACGTCCGAGGCCTGGTACCGCCGCTGCTCGACGCGCTTGCGGCACTCCTCGTAGAGCGGCACCCCGCCGAGCAGCAGCACCGGCAACGCGCCCACCCAGCCCGGCAGCGCGATCGCCATGACGTTCTTGAGCACGAAGAAGATCATGAAGCCCATGTAGGCGCGGGTCGCGATGTTCACGGCTGTGCTCAGGTTGCTGTTCTTCTTCTCGTGCACGGCCAGCCGCGAGGTGTCCAGGTCGCTGCCGGTGCGCGGGCCCGGCGGGTCGACCACCACCGGCGCGTCGAGAGCGGAGTGCCGGGCGGCGCGGCCGGAGAACTCGCGGGCCGCGGCCACGATGCCGCCCTGGTGGTCGTGCAGCTCGGCGGTCAACCGGGCGTCCAGCCATGCCTTGAGCTCGGCGGTGCTGCGACCGGGGTCGATCTCCTCCAGCTGGTCCTGGGCCTCCTTCGAGACGGTCTGGATGCGGGTGCGGAAGTCGTAGGAGGCGCGCGAGGAGATCGTCTCGAACGCGGCCCCGCGCAGCCCGTCCCACATCGAGGCCCGCTCCCCGTGGTGCCTGTGCTTGCCGTGGCCCCAACGGGCCGGCGCCGTACCGCACGCCGGGACCTCCAGGGCCTTGCGGTGGCCCGGTGGGCCCTGACCCGTCGTGCGCCGGCCTGTCTGGCTGGCCGGAGGAACTCGGTGACCGACGATGCAGGAAGCAGGTGGAGACATGACCGACCACTCAGGGGCCGGCGCGGTCGCGCTGGCGGACCCCGCCGAGGCGCCGCCGCAGGTGGACACCGCGCCACCGGCCGTGCCACCGGTCGTTCCGGCGGACGATCAGCCGCCGCGGGCGATGCCGCGGGGCGTGGTGATCCTGTTGGGAGCCGCGGCGGTCGTGGTGACGGTGGCCGGCCTGTTCTGGGTGTCGTGGCTGGCCGGGCCGCTGCTGCTCGCCCTGGTGATCGTGATCGCGGTCTACCCGATCAAGACGTGGCTGGAGCGCAAGGGGTGGCCGACGTGGGCCGCGGTGGTCTCGCTGCTCGTGGTCATCTTCGGCGCGATCCTGGCGCTGAGCGCGTTCCTGGTCGCCTCGGTCAGCCAGCTCGCCGCCCTGCTCGAGCAGAACACGGCCAAGTCCCAGCAGCTCGTGGCGCAGCTGACCGCGGCACTGGCCAGGATCGGCATCGACCCGACCCAGTCGAGGAACACCGCGAGCTCCGCGGACCTGAGCAAGCTCGCCGGTCAGATCGGCAGCGTGCTCTCCGGGGTGAGCTCGGTGGTCTCCGGCCTGGTGTTCATCCTGGCCCTGCTGCTGTTCCTGACCGCCGAGTCCGGCGGCACCGCGCGGCGCATGGGCATGATCGCCCGGGAGCGCCCGCACATGATGGACGCCCTCGACGGGTTCGTGCACGGCACCCGCAACTACCTCGTCGTCACCGCGGTGTTCGGGCTGATCGTCGCGGTCCTCGACACCGGTGCCCTGTGGATCCTGGGCATACCCCTGGCCCTGCTCTGGGGCGTCCTGGCGTTCATCACCAACTTCATCCCCAACATCGGGTTCATCATCGGGCTGGTGCCCCCGGCGCTGCTGGCCCTGCTCACCGGCGGCTGGCAGCTGGCCCTGACCGTGGTCGTCGTCTACATCGTGCTCAACATGCTCATCCAGTCGCTGATCCAGCCCCGCTTCGTCGGCGACTCCGTCGGCCTCTCGGCCACCGTCACGTTCCTGGCGCTGCTGTTCTGGGCCTGGATCCTCGGGCCGCTCGGCGCCCTGCTGGCGATCCCGGTCACGCTGCTCGTCAAGGCCGTCCTGGTCGATTCCGATCCCCGCGCGCAGTGGGTCGAGGCCCTGCTCGGTGCCGAGCCCTCGACTCCCAAGGACAAGAGCGCCAAGGACAAGAAGCGGGCCTCGAAGCACTCCGGCAACGGCCACGTCGTCGACACGGGTGAGCCGACCCCGGCGGCGCCCATGTGAGCCCACGACCGCGGCATCCGACCGGCATTGCGGAAGCGGGGGGATTCGAACCCCCGGTACCTCTCGGTACGTCCGCTTTCAAGGCGGATGCAATCGGCCGCTCTGCCACGCTTCCGCCGGTCAGCGTAGGCAACGACGCGGGTCGTCGTCGCCACCAGGGCGCGAGCGTCAGGGGCGCAGCTTGGCGACGATCCGCTCGAAGACGTCGCCGATCACCCGGCGCTCGTCGTCGTCGAGCAGGTCGACGAAGTGCTCCCGTACCCCGTGCAGGTGGTCGGGCGCGGCCGCCTCCAGACGGGCGTACCCCTCGTCGGTGAGCACGGCGAACACTCCGCGTCCGTCGGAGTCGCACACCTCCCGCCGCACCAGTCCCTCGGCCTCCAGCCGGGCGACCTGGTGGGAGAGCCGCGACTTGGACGCGACGACCTCCTCGGCGAGCGAGGTCATCCGCTGGCGGTGGTCCGACTTCTCCGAGAGGCGGACGAGGATCTCGTAGTCCGCGAAGGCGAGGTTGTGGGTGTCCTGCAACTCCCGGCCGAGCCGGCCCAGGAGCAGCGCCTGGCCGGCGATGTAGTTCCGCCAGGCGCGCCACTCCTCCGCGTCGAGCCAGCGGGGCTCCTCCTGCGTACCGGACATGGATCCATGATATCCGGAGAACCCCACGTCAGTGGCCGGACGACTCCGCCGTCGCGCGCCGCCGTCACCACGCCGCTACCGTCCGCCGTCGTGTACGGCATCTCCATCCGCGAGCCCGGCGGACCCGAGGTCCTCGAGTGGACCGAGCAGCCCGACCCGGAGCCCGGCTCCGGGGAGGTCGTCCTCGACGTCGTGGCCGCCGGGGTGAACCGGGCCGATGTCATGCAACGCCAGGGGAACTACCCGCCTCCGCCGGGCGCCTCGGAGCTGCCCGGCCTGGAGTGCTCCGGACGGGTCAGCGAGGTGGGACCGGGGGTCAGCGGCTGGAACGTGGGCGACCTCGCCTGCGCGCTCCTCTCGGGCGGGGGCTACGCGGAGAAGGTCGTGGTGCCCGCGCCGCAGCTGCTGCCCGTGCCCGCGGGCGTCTCCCTCACCGAGGCGGGCGCCTTGCCGGAGGCGTCGTGCACCGTCTGGTCGAACGTGGTGATGCTCGGTGGGCTGCGCTCGGGCCAGACGTTCCTGGTCCACGGCGGGAGTGGCGGGATCGGGACGCACGCGATCCAGGTCGGGAAGGCGCTTGGTGCGACGGTGCTGGCGACGGCGGGCCACGAGGACCGCCTGCAGTTCTGCCGCGACCTGGGTGCCGACCACGCGATCGACTACCACGGCAACCTCGTCGAGGCGGTCAAGGGCGCGACCGACGGGCACGGGGCGGACCTGATCCTCGACCACATCGGCGCCCGCAACCTCGACGCGAACCTCGACTCGCTCGCCCTCGACGGCCGGATGACGATCATCGGGCTGATGGGCGGGGCGAAGGGCGAGATCAACCTCGCGAAGCTCCTCATGCGCCGGCTGTCGGTGAGCGCGACGTCGCTGCGGGCCCGGGACGTCGGTGGGCCCAACGGGAAGGGCGCGATCGTCGCGGCGGTGCGCACCGACCTGTGGCCGCTGGTGGAGTCGGGCCGGGTGCGGCCGATCATCCACGAGCGCATCCCGGTGCAGGAGGCCGCGCGGGCGCACCAGCTGATGGAAGACGGCGGCGTCGTCGGGAAGCTCCTGCTCGTGGTCCGTGACGAGGAGGACGTGCACCGCGACGATTAGGTGCGCTGACGCGCCTGTGAGCACTTTCTGTGGCTATAACCCCGGAAAGTGCTCACGTGCGCGACAGCGCACCTACGAGCGCGTCCACGTCGGCCCGCGACGTGTAGTGCGCCAGCCCGACCTTCACCACGCCGCCGATCTCGGCGCCGCCGATCACCTCGAGGGCGCCCTGGTCGCCCGGGTCGATGAGGACGCATATCCCCTGGTCGGCGACCCGCTCGGCGACCTCCTGGGCGGTGCGGCCGGCGACGAGGAACGCCACGGTCGGGATCCGCCGGGCGGGCTCGCCGAGCACCGTGACGCCGGGCAGGAAGCGCAGCTCGGAGACGAGGTAGGCGGTGAGCTCGTCGTGGTGGCTGCGCAGCGAGGACATCGAGGTGAGGATGCGGTCGCGGCGCGAGCCCGAGGCGCGGTCGTCGAGGTCGGCGAGGTGGTCCACGGAGGCGACGAGGCCCGCGAGCAGCGCGTACGACGCGTCCCCGACCTCGAGCCGCTCCGGCCCGCGGGCCGCCCCGTCGAAGGACACCGCGGGGAGCCGGTCGAGCAACTCCGGGGTCCGGAACACCAGGGCGCCCAGCGCCGGCCCGCCCCAGGCCGCGGCCGAGAGCACCATGACGTCGGCGCCCATCGTGTCCATGTCCATCGGCAGGTAGGGCGCCGCGGCCGACGCGTCGACCACCATGAGCGGCTCGATGCCCGACGACGGCGCGGGCAGCGCGTGCACCTTCCGGGCGATCGCCGCGATCTCGGTGCGGGTCCCGAGGTGACTGCATGCGGCGGTGACGGTGACGACGCGGGTGCGGGGGCCGAGGAGGTCGTCGTACTGCCAGCTCGGCAGCTCGCAGGTCTCGATGTCGACCTCGGCGGTGCGCACCGCCCCGCCGACCCGGCCCGCGGCGCGGGTCCAGGGGGCGACGTTGGCGCGGTCGTCGAGGCGGGAGACGACGACCTCGTCACCGAGCGCCCAGGTGGTGGACAGCACGTCGGCCAGCCGCTCCAGCAGCGCCGGGACCGAGGAGCCCAGGACGACGCCCTTGGGCTCCGCGCCCACGAGGTCGGCCACCGCGCGGCGGGCGGCGTCGACGATGGCCCCGCCGCGCTGCGAGGCCGGGAAGACCCCGCCGGGCGGGGCGACGGGGGCGCGCAGCGCGGAGGACACGGCGGTGGCGACCTGCTCGGGGACCTGCATCCCGGCGGGCGCGTCGAGGTGGACCCAGCCGTCACCGAGCGCGGGGACCTGACCCCGGACCCGAGCGACGTCCACCGTCATGCTCCAGTACGGTACGTCGGCTGCGCCGCGTAGCCGAGGCCGGTCCGCGGCTCCACCGCCCCGTGGTCCCGGACGGAGCAGGCCCGGATCCGCCAGGATGGCGGCCATGAGCGAGCAGTCCGAGGGGTCGTCCGGCGACCAAGTCATGATCGTCGGGCCGGACGGGACCCCCGTCGGCACGGTGCGCGTCCCCGCCGGCGAGACCTCCCCCGGCGCCGAGGGCGAGGTCGACGAGGCCGGGTCCGAGGACCCGTCGTCGGCGGTCGAGGAACCGGCGAAGGTCATGCGGATCGGCACCATGATCAAGCAGCTCCTCGAGGAGGTCCGCGCCACCGAGCTCGACGACGCCAGCCGTCGCCGGCTCAAGGAGATCCACGCGGCGTCGCTGCGCGAGCTCGAGGCGGCGCTGTCGCCGGAGCTGCGCGAGGAGCTCGCCCGCATCATCGCGCCCTTCGACGAGCAGGAGACGCCCTCCGACGGCGAGCTGCGCATCGCGCAGGCCCAGCTCGTGGGGTGGCTGGAAGGCCTCTTCCACGGCATCCAGACCGCCCTGGTGGCCCAGCAGATGGCCGCCCGGATGCAGCTCGAGCAGATGCGCCGCGGGCTCCCGTCGGGTGCTTCCGGACGTTCCGGACGAGGTGGCCCCGAGGCCGGCGCCGGGGGGACGACCGGCCAGTACCTCTGAGCCTCCCGGGTACGCTCACCCGCCGTGGCCGTCCCAGCACTAGCGCGACGTGGCGCCGACGATCCGTCGGGGCCCGACGACGCCGCAGGGGCCGCTGACCTGCACACCCCGTCGCCCCGGTCGTGGAGCCGGGCGTTCGGCGACATCAACCAGGCGATCGCGCAGCGCGAGCTCTGGGGACACCTCGGGTGGCAGGACATCAAGCAGCGCTACCGGCGCTCCACGATCGGCCCGCTGTGGATCACCATCAGCATGGCCGTGACGGCGGCGGCGCTCGGCGGGCTGTACTCCCAGCTGTTCGGTCAGCCCATCGGCACCTTCATGCCGTACGTGACCGTCGGCTTCATGATCTGGTACTTCATCAGCGCCTGCGTGCTGGAGGGGACCGAGACCTTCATCGCCAACGAGGGCCTCATCCGGTTCCTGCCCGCGCCGTTGATGATCTACGTGTTCCGCACGGTGTGGCGGCAGGTGCTGTTCTTCGCCCACAACCTGGTCGTCTACGTCATCGTGCTGGCCATCTTCTTCCCGCAGCTCACCCGGCCGTACCAGATGGTGCACCCCAACGGCGTCGTGCACCCGGGCCTGAGTTGGAGCGCGCTGCTCGCAATCCCGGCGTTCCTGCTCATCGTGATCAACGGGCTGTGGGTGACCCTGCTGTTCGGCATCATCGCGACCCGCTTCCGCGACATCCCGCCGGTGGTCTCGAGCTTCATGCAGCTGTTCTTCACGATGACGCCGATCATCTGGACGACGGACCTGCTGCGCGGCGGGGCGCCGGGCAGCACGAAGTCCCTCGTCGAGTGGCTGGCGAAGCTCAACCCCTTCTACCACTTCATCGAGATCTTCCGGGCGCCGCTGGTCGGCCAGGTGCAGAGCTGGACGCACTGGGCCGTCTGCGGCGTCATCACCGTGGTCGGCTGGACCCTGGCCCTGATCGCGCTGCGCAACTACCGCTCCCGCGTCGCCTACTGGGTGTGAGCTGAACCAGCCATGGAAGAGTCGTAAATGGTCTCGATCGACGTCCGGAACGCCTCCGTCGACTTCCCGATCTTCGACGCCAAGAACCGGTCGCTGAAGAAGTCGGTCCTCGGCCGGGCGGGCGGGCACATCACCGACGCGAAGGTCCCGGTGGTGGAGGCGCTGCGCGACGTGAATCTCTCGCTGCGCCAGGGCGACCGCATCGGGCTCGTCGGGCACAACGGCGCGGGCAAGTCGACGCTGCTGCGCCTGCTCGCCGGTATCTACGAGCCCACGCGGGGCCGCGCGAAGATCGAGGGGCGCGTCGCCCCGGTGTTCGACCTCGCCGTCGGGATGGACCCCGAGATCTCCGGGCTGGAGAACATCCTCATCCGTGGGCTCTTCCTGGGCATGACCCGCAAGCAGATGGAGAGCCGCGTCGACGAGATCGCGGAGTTCACCGAGCTCGGCGACTACCTCACGATGCCGCTGCGCACGTACTCCACGGGTATGCGGGTCCGGCTCGCGCTCGGCGTCGTGACCTCGATCGACCCCGAGATCCTCATCCTCGACGAGGGCATCGGCGCGGTCGACGCGGCGTTCCTCGAGAAGGCCCGCGACCGCCTGCGCGACCTCGTGAGCCGCTCCGGGATGCTCGTGTTCGCCTCGCACTCCGACGAGTTCCTCGTCGAGCTGTGCGACACCGCGATCTGGATGGACACCGGCGAGATCCGCGAGCAGGGATCCCTGCGCGAGGTGGTCAGCCACTACAAGGGCCGCGACCTGTTCGAGTCGCTCTCCCCCGAGACGATCCGCCGCCTCGACCTGCGCACGGACACCGCCGCCGACGCCCCGCCGCCGGGCGGGCCCGCGGACGAGACGGTGGGCTCCCCGTGACCGCACCCGACACCGAGGCGATCTGGGCGGTCGTCGTCACCCGGCACCGGGCGGAGCTGCTCGCCGACGGGCTCGCCGTGCTGGCCAAGCAGACCCGCCGTCCGGACCACCTCGTCGTCGTCGACAACGGCCCGGACGAGGCGACCCGCGAGGTCGTCGAGGGATGCGGCCTTCCTTCGACGTACCTGCCGTCGCGCCACAACCTCGGCGGCGCCGGCGGCTACGCCCTCGGCATGCTCACCGCGCTCGCGCACGGCGCGGACTGGCTGTGGATGGCCGACGACGACGGGCGCCCCGCCGACGAGCACGTGCTCGCCACGCTGCTCGACGTGGCCCGCCGGCGGGACCTCGCCGAGGTCTCGCCGGTGATCGCGAACGCGGCGAACCCCGCCAAGCTGGCCTTCCCGCTGCGGCGGGGGCTGACGTGGAAGCGCTGGCGGCGCGACCTCGACGGGTTCGGCGACGGCGAGCTGATGCCCGGCATCGCGCACCTGTTCAACGGCGCGCTGTTCCGGGCCTCGACGCTGGACGTCGTGGGCGTCCCGGACCTCCGCCTGTTCGTGCGCGGCGACGAGGTCGAGCTGCACCGGCGCCTCATGCGCTCGGGGCTTCCCTACGGGACGTGCCTGACCACGGCCTACGTCCACCCGGACGGATCCGACGAGTTCAAGCCGATGCTCGGCGGCCGTCTGCACGCCCAGGACCCGGGCGACGCGACCAAGCGGTTCTTCACCTACCGCAACCGTGGCTACCTGCTCGCCCAGCCCGGCCTGCGCAAGCTCGGCGCCATCGAGCACCTGCGCTTCGGGTGGTACTTCCTCGTCGAGCGACGGGACGTGCGGGCGCTGCGCGAGTGGCTGCGACTGGTGCGGATGGGCCGACGCGAGCGGTTCCGGCGCCCGTGAGGCGGGTGCACCCGCCCGGCAGGCTCTCCCAGGCGACTTCGGAGGTCATCTCCCCCATGTCAGGACGCACCCCGTGCTGACGTCAGGCAACCCGGCGACGAACACCGCCACCGCGGACCCGGACACACAGGCCTCGCCGCGCCGCAACGGCACGCACGGCCCCGGGGACCCGGGGGACCCGACGCCCGCCGACGAGCGCCGCGCCCTGCGCCGGGTGCGCTGGCTCGCCGTGCTCCTCGGCGGCCTGGGCACCGTCCTGGCCCTGGTGTTCCCGTTCCTGCCGGTCGTGCAGGACACCGCGACGATCCAGTGGCCGAGCCCGACGACGGGGACCCGCTCGATCGACGCCCCGCTGGTCGAGTTCCGGCCGCAGACGATGTCGGCCTCGATCCCCTGCGCGGCGGTGCGCAGCCTCGACGGCCGCGCGCCGCAGCGCGCGACGGTGCTGTCCACGACGCCGCCGCTCTCCCCGAGCGGCGCCCAGGTCGGGCTCCAGCTCTACGTCGACAACGGCCAGCTCACGCTCACCGACCGCGGCCAGCAGGCCGCGCAGGAGCCGGTGCCGGCCGGTCCCTGCAACGTCACGGTCACCTCCGACTTCTCCCAGACGGTCATCAACCTCGGCGCCGGCGCGGACGTCGTCATGGGCGGCGACTTCCGCCCCCAGGTCGTCGGGATCTACTCCGACCTGGACGCGTCGAAGGACCCGACGGCGGGCACGAGCGTCCAGGTCGTCCCGGACACCCGGTTCCAGACGACGGCGACCGCGCTCAAGACCGCCGCCGGGGTGCTGGCCATCCTGTGCTTCCTCGGGGCGGTGTGGGCGCTGCACGCGCTCGACAGGCGGGCCGGACGACGGGCGCCGCGGCTCGCACCGCGGCGGTGGTGGCGGCCTACCGCGCGCGACGGCGTGGTGGTCGCGGGGCTGGCGGTCTGGGCGGTGATCGGGTCCCAGACCTCCGACGACGGGTACATCCTCGGCATCGCGCGCGCCCGCGAGAGCGCCGGCTACATCGGCAACTACTACCGGTGGTTCAACGTCCCCGAGGCGCCGTTCGGCTGGTTCTACGAGCTCTACTCGGTCTGGGTCCAGGTCAGCGACAACGTGCTGTGGATGCGCGTGCCCTCGGTGTTCATGGGCGTCGTGTCCTGGCTGCTGATCTCGCGGGAGATGCTGCCGCGGCTCGGCGTCGCGGTGCGCCGCTCGAAGGCCGCCGGCTGGGCCGCCGCGATGGTGTTCCTGATGTTCTGGCTGCCCTTCAACAACGGGCTGCGCCCGGAGCCGGTGGCCGTCATCTCGGCGCTCCTGGCGTTCTGCGCGGTGGAGCGGGCGGTCGCCACCCGGCGGCTGGCCCCGATCGCGCTCGGGCTCGTGGCGGCGGCGTTCGCGCTGGCGGCGACCCCGACGGGCCTCATGGCGGTGGCGCCGTTCCTGGCCGCGGCCCGGCCGCTGTTCCGGCTCGTCCAGGAGCGGGTCCGCCGGCTGGGCTGGCTGCCCGTGCTCGCCCCGGTCCTGGCGGCCGGGCTGATCGTGCTCGTCGCGATCTTCGCCGACCAGACCTTCGCCGCGGTGATGGAGGCCAACCGCGTCCGGTTCCTCATCGGGCCGAACTACACCTGGTACCAGGAGGTCGTCCGGTACGAGTCGCTGTTCTCGGTCATGGCGGACGGCTCGCTGGAGCGCCGGGCGCCGGTGCTGCTGCTGATCCTCGGGCTGGTCGTGTGCCTGGTCGTGCTGCTGCGCCGCGACCGCATCCGCGGTGCGGCGCTCGGCCCGTCCCAGCGGCTCATCGGGACGACGCTGCTCGGCTTCGTCGTCCTCGCGCTCACCCCGACCAAGTGGACCCACCACTTCGGGGCGTTCGCCGCCCTCGGGTCGGGCATGGCGGCGCTCACCGCGCTGGCGACGTCGTCGGACGTGCTGCGCTCGCGGCGCAACCGCTCGCTGTTCCTCGCCGCGGTGTTCGCGACGCTCGCGCTGGCGTTCACCGGGCCGAACACGTGGTGGTACACGAGCAACTGGGGCGTGCCCTGGAACGACAAGTCGCCCTCCTACGACCACCACCAGGCCTCGACGCTGCTGCTCGCCGTGGCGGCGGTCTGCCTGATCGTCGCGGCGATCGAGCACATCCGCGGCATCCCGGAGGAACGCGCGCCGTCGTCGGGCTGGCAGCCGTCGGGCCGTCTCGGACGACTGGTGGCCCCGGTGCTCTCCCGGGCCAAGCGGCTGCGCGGCACGCGCTCGGCCACCGCCGTCGAGCGCCGCGCCCGCGCGCTACGGGTCGGGTCCGCGCCCATCGCCGTGATCTGCGGGCTGTTGGTGCTCTTCGAGATGGCCTCGATGGGCAAGAGCATCGACAAGCAGTGGGACAGCTTCACCCTCGGCGCCGACGTGCTGCGCCACCCGTTCTCGACCTCGTGCGGCCTGGCCGACCAGGTCCGCGTCGAGGGCAGCCCCGCGGCCGGGATCCTGCCGATCGCGCCGCCGCCCACCGGCGTCGCGCCCTCGGCCCCGAACGTGCTGCCGACGATCGCCCCGCAGACCCCGGTGGCGCCGGGCCAGCAGCCCGCCCCGCTGCCGCCGAACACCGTCCAGGCGTCGAGCCCGCAGGCCCAGCTGGTCGACCCGAACCCGGTCGACCAGGGCTTCCACGCCCAGGACGGCACCCCGCCGACCGGCGGCGGCACCGGCCTGTCCGGGTACGAGTACACGCTGCGCAACGACCTCGCCGGCCAGACGCTCGGCACCTTCGACAAGGACGGGCGAGGCACCGGCGTACTGCGCACCCAGTGGCAGTCGGTGGACTCCTCGCTGCGCTCCGGGCAGACCCCACTCGTCATCACCGTCGCCGGGCGGCTCAACGGCGGGAACAGCCTGTACCTGCAGTACGCCAGGCACCTGCCCGACGGCCGCATCCAGATCACGGGCCAGGACCCGGTCGACGACGGCGCGGGCGGCGAGCCGCCGTGGCGGGAGATCAAGGTCAACCTGGCGGGCGGCAAGGGAGCGCAGGCCGACGAGGTCCGACTGATCGCCCAGGACCGCGCGATCGGGGTCGACGGTTGGATGGCCCTGGCGCCGATGCGCGGGCCGAAGCTCGTGCCGTTCACGCAGGCCGTCGGGCAGCAGCCGGGCTACCTCGAGTGGCCGGTGCAGTTCGCCTCGCCCTGCCTCAAGCCGTTCGACGTGCGGGACGGGATCGCCGAGGTGCCGACCTACCGGCTCATCGCGGACGCCTCGCAGTTCCGGATCGGCGGCGAGACGTGGTCGCAGCCCTCCGCGGGCGGGCCGATGGGCTGGATCGAGGTGCTGGAGAAGCAGCAGGACGTGCCGTCCTACCTGCAGGGCGAGTCGAACCTGGACTGGGGCCGCATCGAGCGCCTCGAGCCGTACGCGCCGAACACCGCGGCGCCGGACGTGGTGCGCGGCGAGAAGACGGTGTGGGGCCTGCACGGGGACGGCGAGATCGGGGATCCGCCGCCGGGGATTCCGTCGCCTGAGAGGTGACGAAGTCTCGTGAGTACTTGTGGTGGCTATAGCCACCACAAGTACTCACCTGCGGGAACCGCACCACCGCTCGCGGCCTCCAAGGGGCATGGAGGATCCCGAAGCATGGCTCAGGCTGCGCCTCGAGCAGAACGACGTGGCGACGCGGGTGCAGGCGCTCATCCAGGGTCTGACCGACGCCATCATCCGGGCGAACATCGCCGCGGGTCGCTGGATACCGCTCTTCCGCGGGGTGTTCGCGGTGGTCTCGGGAGAGCCGACGCCGGCGATGTGGCGGCGAGCGGCGTTGCTGTTCATCCGCGGCCCGGCTCTGCTCAGCCACCAGAGCGCCGCCGCCGTCCTGGGCCTACCCGGCGGTGACGACTCCCTGCCGATCCACGTGACGGTTTCCTACACCTCCTCCGCCCGAGGGTGCCCGGGGATCGTCGTGCACCGCAGCCGGGCGTTCGCGCACATCGCGCTCGCGGCGTGCGACCCACCGGTGACGACCAAGGTGCAGACCCTGATCGACCTCGCGGTCGCGGCGCCGAACGCGAAGGAGGGCATGCGGGTCCTGACGGCGGGCGCCGCCGCGGGTCGAGTGGACGGAGGGAAGATCGTCGAGGCGCTCGAGCTCCGCCGACCGCGGCGGTACGTCAAGGCACTCCTCGCCGCCGCGAAGATGCTCGCCGAAGGCGTGGAATCGGTCCTGGAAGCCGGCTATGCGAACGACGTCGAGCTCGCCCACCGGATTCCCGCCGGGGTCCGACAGGTCGCCAGGGTCGTCGAGGGTCGGCGGCGGCTCGAGGACATCGAGTACGTCCTGCCGCTCGGCACCCTCACCGTGCGCCTGGACGGCTGGCGGTACCACGCCAACCGCAGGACCGCCCACGCCGACCGACAGCGCGACAACGCCGCCGAGCTCGAGGGGCGGGCACGTCTGGTGTTCGGCCCGGAAGAGGTCCAGGGCGCGCCCTGCCGCACGGCGGAGATGGTATGCGAGCGGATGAGGCAGCTCGGGTGGACCGGCGAGATGACCAGGTGCACGAAGTGCTCGTGAGTACTTGTGGTGGCTATAGCGACCACAAGTACTCACGTGCGTCAGCTCCTGAAGATGACCGTCCGCATCACGACGAAGTTGATCGACGTGGCGACCGCCTGGGCGACGAACCAGGAGACGACGCCCGGGATCGGCGGGGTGCCGACGCTCGGGGCGCCCATGAGGTGGAGCACCAGCGACGCGACCGCGACGTTCGCCGCGAACGTGGAGCCGTAGAGCAGCACGAACCCGAGGAACTTGCCGCTGCCACCCTTCGACGCCGCGAAGGTGTAGCGGCGGTTGAGCACGTAGGCGGTCGTCGTGCCGAGGATGAACGAGATCCCCTTGGCCAGCGGCGCCCACGTCCCGAAGTGCAGCAACAGCTGGTAGACGCCGAGGTCCACCACGGCCGCGACCGCGCCGATCGCCACGAACCGCACGAGCTGCGCCTTCAGGCCCAGCCGGTCGGGGGCGGCCGCGGGGGCGGCGGCCGGTCCCGCCGGGCTGGCCGAGACGGCGGCCGCCTCGTCGGGGCCGGACTCCGGCGTGCTCTCCTCGACGCTCACGCTCATCGAGGGTACGAGCCCGGGCCGCGGCGTCCCCACCCGGCCACGCCCCCCACCGGTCGCAGACCCCGGCGTCGCTACCGTTCCCGACCATGGCCGTCGTCGAGGACACCCCCGCGCGCGTCGCGGAGGGTCCTTCCGAACCGGGCGAGCCCCGGACGCCGAGCCGGTGGCACGTCCGCTCCGGCTGGTTCCTCGCCGCCCTCGCGGCGCTCACCGTGCTGCTCGGCGTCGCGATCCCGTTCGCGCCGGTTTCAGCGGACAACCCCGTCGTCTCCTGGCCGAAGGCCGGCCAGCCGGCGACGTCGACCGCGATCCCGCTCACGCCCTACCGCCCGCTGTCGATCACCGTGGACGTCCCCTGCCAGGCCCTGCGCGGCGGCGGCGACGCGCTGCGCACGGAGCCGGCCTCGGCCGGCACCCCGGGGCGGGGCCTGACGGTGTCGAGCTCGGGCGGCCGGGTCACGGTCACCAGCGACGGCGCCACCCTCGTCGACGAGGTCCTGCCGCTGACGCCCTGTACCTACCGCGTCGTCGCCGACGGCACGTCGACCACGCTCACCCGCGACGGCCAGGTCCTCCACTCCGGCCCCGGGCAGGCGCCGCAGGTCGCCGAGCTCGCCACGGACGCGCCCGGCACCCCGGGGCTGTCGGCCACGATCCACCCCGACGACCGCTACTCCTCGGTCCCGAGCGTGCTCAAGCTGACGCTGCTGATCCTGCACGCGATCGCGCTGGCCGCGACCCTCGTGCTCGCCTGGCGTCGCTGGTGGGGCGGCCCCGGCCGCCTGGGGTTCACCCGGCCCCGGTTCAGCTGGGCCGACGCCGCGGTCGTCGTCGTGAGCGCCGTCTGGGTCGTGCTCTCGCCGCTGCAGAACGACGACTCGTGGTACCTGCTGATGGCCCGCAACGCCTCCCCGACGGGCTACATCGGCAACCAGATCTACATGTTCGACACGACGGAGAACCCGTTCGTCGGCAGCCAGTACCTCATGGCGATCTGGGGGCACCTCGGGAACGCACTCGGCATGCCCGGGTGGGGCCTGCTCTGGATGCGGATCCTCCCGCTGCTGCTGGGCCTGCTCACCTGGTTCCTGCTGCGGGCGCTGCTCGCGACGGCGCTCGGGCGCATCGAGCGCCGGGCCTGGGTCCCGTGGACGCTGCTGGGCGCCCACCTGGCGTGGTTCCTGCCCTACGGGATGGCGCTGCGCCCCGAGGTGTTCATCATCCCGCTGTGCGCCGCCGTCCTGCTGCTCTGCGAGGTCGCGCGCCACCGCGAGGTCATCGGGCCGCTCATCCCGGCGACCGCGATCGCGGCGCTCTCGGTGACGATCTCGCCGTCGGGACTGGTGTCCGCGGCACCCGTCGTCGTCGTCCTGCCGTGGCTCTCCCGGTGGCTCCGGACGGCGAGCTGGCGGACCCGCCTCGGCGTCGTCGGCGCGGTGGTCGCGGCCGGCACGATCGCCATCCCGATCGGGTTCGGCGACGCGACGCTGGGCGATGTCCTCGAGGCCACCGACGTGCACTCCTGGTACTACGTGACCTTCCCCTGGTACGAGGAGTGGGAGCACTACAAGACCCTCATCGAGACTGGGACGTGGGGCCGGCGGCTGCCGGTCCTGCTCACCGTGGTGCTGCTCGTCGTCGTGTCGATCGGCTCCGGGCGCCGCGGGCCGATCGGCGGCCCGATCCGGGCGTACACGCTGTCCATCGCGGTGACGACGGCGGTCGCGCTCGGCCTGCTCGCGCTCGGCCCGACGAAGTGGGTGAACCACTTCGGCGCGATCGCCGCGCCCGGGACGGTGCTGCTGACGCTGGCGATGCTGCAGACCCCGCTGCCGCGGCGGCCCGGCGCGCTCGTCACCGGCGCGAGCGTGGCGCTGCTGACCGGCGCGACCGTCCTCGGCTTCGCCGGCCCGAACACCTGGAAGCCCTACTCCGACCGGGGCCAGCCCTTCGGCAAGCACCTCGACCCCGACCTGTCGATGCTCGACCTGGAACAGCTCGCCCCGCACATCACGAACTCGCTCTACCTGCGCCAGTTCTGGTGGTGGGTGGGGCTCGCCGTACTGGCCGGGCTGTTCGTGTGGTGGCGCCGTCGCCACCACCGCAGCACCTTCGGCGTGACCCCGGACCGGGCGGTGCTCGTGCCCTCGGTGGTGATGCTGGCGCTGCTGATGATCGCGGTGATGGCCTACGCGCCGATCGTCCAGGCGCCCGGCTGGTCCGTCGCGGGCGCGCAGGTGCAGGCGCTCGCCGGGAAGCCGTGCCAGCTCGAGAACTCGGTCACGGTCATGGCCGACTCCCCGCGCGACCTCGGCGCCCCGCTGACCCCCGAGACCCGGACCGGCGACTTCGCACTCACCGCGCCGGGCAACGGCCCGCTCGACCCCGCCCCGGTCCCCCCGCCCGGCCCGGCGCCCTCGGGGGCGGGCCCGACGATGTGGCACGACGCGGTCACCGATCCCGCCACCTCCGGCAGCACCGATCCCGCCACCACCGGCGGCACCGGCCTGGGCACGCTGACCACCGGCTGGTACCCGGTGCCGGCCGCCGTCGCGGGCGAGGGGACACCGGCCACGAACGTCGTCGTGCCGGTCGCGGGCAACGACCCCGACAAGCAGCGCGTCGTCCTCGAGTTCGGGTACGGGCCGCCGGCCGCGCCGACCCGCACCGTCGCGACCACCGTGAACCCCGCCTCCGGGCTGACCTCGCGCCAGTGGCAGGAGGTGCCGGTGCTCCTGCCGGCCGACCGGCCGAGCTCGGTGCGCGTCGTCGCCGAGGACCGCGTCGGCGGGCCGGACACCGCGCTCGCCGTCGCCCCGCCCCACCTGGCGGCGATGCAGCCGGTGCAGACCCTCGTCGGGCCGGACTCGTCCTCGCCGGTGCCGGTCTTCGCCGACCAGCTCTCCGCGGTGCTGTGGCCGTGCGTCGACCAGGTCGCGGTGCGGCACGGGATCGCGCCGACCCCGCGGGTGCGGCTCTCGGCGGCGGAGAACACGCCGGACTTCATCCTCACCAACCCGACCTACGAGTCGTGGGGCGGCACGATGGTCCAGTCCGAGCGGACCTGGGCGACCGTGCGGGTGTTCTCCGGGGTCTCCCCGGGCGGGCCGCCGACGCTGCAGTGGGGCAACGTCGACCGGGTCGTGTACGACCACCCCGTCGACGGCTACGACCTGACCGTCAATCGCGTCGAGCGCGGGGGGCTGACCCGGTTCCCGACGCTCGCGACCGAGGCCTACTCAGGGCGTGAGTACCTCGGGTAGGGCGTTCCCGGGCCGGTGGCTGGGACTCACCGCCCTGCTCGCCGGGCTGGTCTCGGTGCTCGCGTCGCTGGCGTTCCCGTTCGCGCCGGTGACCCGGCCCGACGTCACGTACTCGTGGCCGGCGCCGGGCTCCTCGTCGCCGATGCCCGCCGCGATCCCGATGCTGCCCTACCAGCCGGTGACGACGACGGCGTCGGTCACCTGCGATGCGGCGCGGGCCGCCCCGCCGGGGACGGTGCTGCTCTCGACGACGCCGCCGCGACCCGACCCGCTGGCCGAGCCGCTGCAGGGCCTCGTGATGACGGCGGGTGCCGGCGGGGCGGTGTCGGTCACGGTCGGGGGCCGGGACGTGGCGCCGGTGACGCTGCCCGCCGGCCCGTGCACGGTGCGGCTGGTCAGCGGGATCTCCTCGACGACGGTGACGCTGGACGCGCCGGGGTCCTCGCGGCCGGTGGTGTCGCTGGCCGGCGACGTCCGTCCGGCGGTGGCGGGGGCGTTCACGGGGGCGCCGACGTCGGCCGGGGTGTCGCTGACGGTGGTGGCCGACACCCGGTTCCAGACCGCCGCGAGCGGCCTGAAGATCGCGCTGGGCGTGCTGGCCGTGGTGGCGTTCGCGGTGGCGCTGGGTGCGGTGGTGGTGCTGGCGCGGCGTCGTCGCCGTCGGGCTGCCGTGTCGGCCAGCAACGGCACGATGCTGGCACCTGACGCCAGGACGGCGCCGCTCACTCATCGACGCTCCTGGCTCGTCGACGTCGGCGTCGTGCTCGGCCTGCTGCTGTGGCAGGTCATCGGCCCACTGACGGTCGACGACGGATACATCGCCGGGATCGTGCGGGCGCGGTTCCAGGACGGGCAGGTCGGTACCGTCTTCCGCTGGCTGGACTCCCCGGAGACGCCGTTCGGCTGGTTCTACGACGTCCTCGCGCTCATCGCCCGCGCGGACCCCGCCCCCTTCTGGCTGCGCCTGCCCGCGACGGCGCTCGCGATCGTCGGCTGGTTCCTGCTCTCCCGGGCGGTCCTGCCGAAGCTCGGCCTGGAGCGGCTGCCCCGGCTGACGCCCTGGCTCGCCGGGATCGTCTACCTCGCCTGGTGGCTGCCCTACGACCTCGGGGTCCGCCCGGAGCCGTGGGTGCTCGTCGGGTCGACGGCGGTGCTCGTGCTCACCGAGCGGGCGGTCGAGCGGCGCTCGGTGACCCCGCTGGTCGTGGCGCTGCAGATCGCCGGGATCACCCTCGCCGTCACCCCGACCGGGCTCATGGCGTTCGCCCCGTTGCTGGCCGCGGTCGTCCCGCTTGTCCGCCTGGTGCGCGCGGACCCCCTCGGCGTCGCCACGTTCGTCGTCGTCGGGATCGCCGCCCTGGGCCTGACGCTCGTCCTCGTCTACGCCGACCAGACCTGGGCCTCGGTGCTCGACTCCGTCGGCATCCGCACCCTGATCGGCGGCGACCGGCCCTGGACCGACGAGTACGTGCGCTACACCTCGCTGCTCACCGTCGGCGACGCCGAGGGCAACCTGGGGCGCCGCGCACCGGTGCTGCTGCTGGCGCTCGCGCTCGGTGCGCTGGCGTTCGTCCGGAACGTGCCGCGCTCGCCGCGCGCCCACCGCGTCGTCGTCACCACCCTGCTCTCGCTGGTGATGCTGGCGTTCACGCCGACGAAGTGGACCCACCACTTCGGCGCGTTCGCGGTGCTGGGGACGGCGACGACGCTGCTGGCGCTCGACGCGTGGCTGCGGGCGCCCGCCGACGCCGAGCAGGCGCCGCGGCGGGCCGCCTGGGCGGTGGCGCTGGCGGCCGGGGCGTCGGGGCTGACCCTCGCCGGGTTCAACCAGTGGCACTGGATCTCCAGCTACGCGATCACGTGGTCGACGATCTCACCGCAGCTCGGCGGGATCCGGTTCGCCGACGCGGTGCTGGTGCTCGGCGTCGTGCTCGCGGTGGCGTGTGCGGTCGTCGCGATCCGGCGGACGCTGGGTCGGGAGAGCGGCGTTCCTGCCGCTGGACGCCAGCCACGACGCTTCGCTGCCACGAACCCACGGCTGCTCGGGCTGGCCCCCGCCCTCGCGCTCGCCGTCGTCGTGCTCGTCGTCGCGATCGAGGTGCTCTCGTTCGCGCGGACCGCCGTCCAGCGCCGCGACTCCTACACGCTCGCCGCGGACTCGGTGGCCTCGCTGCACGGGCGTTCCTGCGGGCTCGCCGACCGGCTGCGCGTCGAGGCCGACCCCGCCGCCGGGCTCCTGGCCGCCGCCGGCCCCGGGCCCGCGCCGCTCCCCGGGACCGCGTCGATGTCCGGCGTCCCGCTGCCCGGCTGGCGCGGACCCGGCGTCACCACCGGCTGGTTCGGGCTGCCGCTGACCCGCGCCGCCCGCCCGGACACCCCGATCGTCGTGACGCTCACCGGGCCGGTGGCTCACGGCGACGTCGTCGCCGAGCTCGGCACCCGCGGCCCCGACGGCACCGTCACCGACGTCGTCCGGGTCCCGCTCGACGAGGACGCGACGCAGTTCTCGACGTCGGCGTCGGTCGACGCTCCCCGCGCCCGCGACCTGCGCCTCGACCCGGCACTCGCGACGACGCACACCGCGATCCGGCTCGTCAGCTCCGCGGACACGCCGGCCACGCAGGGCTTCACGGTGCCGCGCCTGCCCGTCACCGTCCCGTTCTCCGAGGTCCTGCCGCCCGGGGTGCCCGCCGCCGACGACTGGCCCGGCGCGTTCCTCTTCCCCTGCACGCCGTTTCCCCCGCTGCGCGACGGCGTCGCCGCGCTCCCGGGCTGGCGGATCTCGACCGACGCGCGCAGCGAGGCGCAGTCGGGCTACATCAGCTACACCGCCTCCCAGGGCGGGCCGTGGACGACGGCGCGGGCGCTCGTCACGCAGGTCCGCTACCCGGTCTACCTGCCGGGGCTGCCGCTCACCGACATCGCGAGCCTGGAGCGCTGGGTCCCGACGAGCCCGCTGGTCGCGCCGACGGTGACCCGCCGCGACGTCGGGCAGTCCGGGCTCACGACGCCGGGCCCGCTGTCGATCGGGCAGTCCTAGGCGTGAGGCCGCGGCGGGCCGCCCGGGGGTCGCGCGCTAGCCTCGATCCGATGCCTCGTTCCGTGGAGACCCTGGTCGGCTGGGCGCGGACCGCCCCGAGCCGGGCCACCGTGCTGTCCGGCGACGAGGTGACCTCGGACGAGAGACTCGCCGAGGCGCTCACCTCCGCGGGTGCGCGCGGCGTGATCGCCCGCGGCCTCGGCCGCTCCTACGGCGACACCGCCCAGAACGCCGGCGGCCTCGTCGTCGACATGACCTCCCGGGACCGCGTCCACGCGATCGACGCCGAGACGGGCCTGGTCGACCTCGACGCCGGCGTCTCGCTCGACCGGCTCATGCGGATCGCGCTGCCCTTCGGCCTGTGGGTGCCGGTGCTGCCGGGGACCCGTCAGGTCACCATCGGCGGCGCCATCGCCAACGACATCCACGGCAAGAACCACCACAGCGCGGGCAGCTTCGGCGACCACGTGGCCTCGATGGACCTGCTGACGGCGTCCGGGGAGGTCCGCCGGCTCGAGCCGGACGGTCCGGAGTCGGAGCTGTTCTGGGCGACGGTGGGCGGTATCGGGCTGACCGGCATCATCCTGCGGGCGCGCATCCGCATGACGAAGACCGAGACCGCCTACTTCGTCGCGGACACCGAGCGCACCGCGAACCTCGACGAGACCATCGAGCGCTTCTCCGACGGGTCCGACGAGGCCTACGACTACTCCTCGGCCTGGTTCGACTCCATCTCGACCGGCCCGAAGCTGGGCCGCGCGGCGCTGGGGCGCGGGTCGCTCGCGCGGCTCGACGAGCTGCCCGAGAAGCTGCGCCGCGACCCGTTGAAGTTCGACGCCCCGACGCTGCTCGACCTGCCCGACGTCTTCCCGAACGGGCTGGCCAACAAGCTGACGTTCTCGGCGATCGGCGAGCTGTACTACCGCAAGACGAAGAACAAGCGGGGCCAGATCCAGAACCTCACGGCCTTCTACCACCCGCTGGATCTCTTCGGGGACTGGAACCGGGCTTACGGCTCGAAGGGGTTCCTGCAGTACCAGTTCATCGTCCCACTGGCCGCCGAGGCGGAGTTCCGGTCGATCATCGCGGACATCGCGGCGTCCGGGCACGTGTCGTTCCTCAACGTCTTCAAGAAGTTCGGCGAGGGGAACCGCGCCCCGCTGTCGTTCCCGATGCCGGGCTGGAACATCTGCGTCGACTTCCCGATCGTCGACGGCCTCGGCCGCTTCTGCCGCGAGCTCGACGAGCGCGTGCTCGCGATGGGCGGGCGGCTCTACACGGCGAAGGACTCGCGGACCGACGCCGAGACGTTCGCGGCGATGTACCCGCGGCTCGACGAATGGCGCAAGATCCGCGACGCCGTGGACCCGGAGGGCGTGTTCGCCTCCGACATGGGCCGCCGCCTCGCGCTGACGTCCTGACGCCGCCCTGACCTGCGGCTTCCCGCCAAGCCTGACACCGGATGACAGGAACACCATGATCGACGCCGTCGGCCACCCGTCCTCGCTGCTCCTGCTCGGGGGCGCCTCCGAGATCGGCCTGGCCATCGCCGAGCGCTACCTCGAGGGCGGCCCCGTCCGCATCGTGCTGGCCGGGCGCCAGTCGACCCGCCTCGCCGACGCGGCCGCACGGCTCTCCCGCGCCGGCGGGCACGTCGAGACCCTCGAGTTCGACGCCAAGGATGCCGCGGTGCACACCGAGGTGGTCCGCAAGGCGTTCGCGGGCGGGGACATCGACGTGGCCGTGGTCGCGTTCGGTCTGCTCGGCGACCAGGAGACCGCCTGGCAGGACATCGACGTCGCGGTGGAGCTCGCCGAGGTGAACTACGTGGCCGCGGTGTCGGTGGGCGTGGCGCTCGCGACGGAGTTCCGCCGCCAGGGCCACGGGCGCATCCTGGCGCTGTCGTCGGTCGCCGGGGAGCGGGCGCGGCGCTCGAACTTCGTCTACGGCTCGACGAAGGCCGGGATGGACGCCTTCTACACCGGCCTCACCGAAGCGCTGCGCCCCGACGGGATCGGCGTGACGATCGTCCGTCCGGGCTTCGTGCACACGAAGATGACGACGGGCATGGACGCCGCGCCGCTCTCGACGACACCGGAGAAGGTCGCCGAGATCGCGGTGGACGCGGTGACCAAGGGCCGGGAGCTGGTCTGGGCGCCGGCCCCGCTGCGCGCCGTGATGACGGTGCTGCGCCACATCCCGCGCCCGGTCTTCCGCCGGTTGCCGGTATAGGTGCGCTTCGCGCGTGTGAGCACTTTCCGAGGCTATAGCCCCTGCAAGTGCTCACCTGCGCGTCAGCGCACCTCGGGCCGGCTCCTCGATCCACCGGTACGCGCAGTGCGCCACCAGCACCGAACCGACCAGCACGTGGGGGACGGCGAGCGCCGCGAGCGAGCTGTTCGGGGCGAGCGCCGGGAACCGCGTCATCGCCACCACGGTGATCTCGATGAGCGGGAAGTGCACGAGGTAGATCGCGTAGGAGATCCGTCCGCCGTGCTGGAGCCGCGGGTGCGACAGGAACCGCACGACGCCGCCCCGGGCCAGGCACAGCGCCCCGAGCAGCACCGGGAACATCGGCACCGCGAACCACAGCCGGTCCGCCGCGGGGATCGCCGCCGAGGCCGGCGCGGAGGCCGCCCAGTACGCCACCAGCGCGGTCTCCGCGACCACGCCGAGCACGATCCGCTGCGCCCAGAGCTCCACCCGCGGCGTCCGCTCGATCCGCGCCACGACCAGCCACGTCAGCATCCCCGCGGTGAACCCGCCGCCGATGCGCAGCGCCCAGGCCCAGGCCCCGGTCTCCCCGGACTCCGCCGACCCCAGCGACACCAGCGCGATCGGTGAGGCCGCCACGACGGCGAGTGCCCCGAGCACCGGCAGCGGCCAGTTCCGGATGCGCCACACCCCGAGCACGAGTACCGGGAAGCAGAGGTAGGCCAGCCACTCGGCGCTCACCGACCAGGCCGGCAGCACGAAGGAGATGCCCTCGATGCCGCGCGAGTCCCACAGCTGGGTCATGGTGAGCTGCCGCAGCCAGCCCCACGGCCCGAGGTCGGGCTGGGGGGACTGCCACGCCACCACGCCGTCGTGCCCGAACACCAGCCGCGCGGAGCACCAGAGCCCGAAGACCACGGTGACCGCCGCGTACAGCGGCCAGACCCGTGCGACGCGGGCCCGCAGGAACGCCCACACCCCGGCCGCCGTCGGCCGCTCCCCCAGCCGCTCGAGGTAGGCGCGGGTGAGCACCAGCCCGGAGAGCACGAAGAACAGGTCGACCCCGAGCGGGCCGGCGGCCACCAGCGGCGCGATCGGCGCGGTCCAGCGCGCGAACACGTCGCCGGGCACGTAGGAGGCGTGCAGGAGCAGCACCCACACCGCGGCGACGCACCGCAGGCCGGTCAGCTGGGGGATGTCGCCCCGCGAGGTCCCGACGGCAGGCCGGGCCGGCGTCGCGGGCCGCTGCGGGGTGGCGACGGCGGGGGTCGGCGCGGTCCCGCGCGTGCGCGGCAGCGGCAGCACCGACGGCGCGGAGGACAGCGCGGTCACCGTCGCCCCCGACGACGCCGCGGCGGGGACGGCCGCCAGCGGCATCGTGGGCAGGCGCGAGAGGCCCGACACGGTCTCCGGTGCGCCGTCGTACGCGCGGCGGCTCGTCCGCGTCGTGAGCGCGGTCAGCGTCCCCACGTGGTGCCTCCCCGACGGTCGTGGGCTGGGCGACCCGGTCCGGTGACCGCACCGCTCGATGATGGGAACGGCACCACGCGGCCCATTCCTGATACTCCGTTCAGTGGATCGAGCGATGACCTCCACCTCGACGTCAGCACCTCCGGTCATGCCCGGCACTCTCGGTGATCGAGTGCCGCGGACCCCGCCTCCTGAACGCCTCGACCGGGCGGCCCTCGCCCCACCCCGAAGGAGTGGAGCCGGGTCGCGCACCGGCCGTGACCTCGGAGATCACGCACCGTGGCCTCCGGACCCGGCCTCGGGTCCCGTCGGGGGTCCGCCTACCGTGGCCGGGGTCCCCGCCGGGAGAGGCGGGACGGAGAGGAACGTGTCGTGACCAGGGGCCAGACGATGGCCGACCCGGGACTCGCAGCACCGGAGCCGCGCCCGGGTCCCACGACGGATCACCCACACGGGGTCGACACCCACTCGAGGCGTCCCGATGCCGCGCTCCTCGCCGTCGCCGGGTTCGCCGTCCTGACCGCCCTCGCGACGCTCGCGGTGAACGCGGCCTACAACCAGGGCCGCGTCGTCCCGCCGCTCGACGACGTCTACATCCGCCTGCAGTACGCCCGACAGATCGGGCTCGGCGAGTTCCTGCGCTACCAGCCCGGCGCCCCGCCCACCACGGGCGCGAGCAGCTTGCTCTACGTCCTGCTGCTCGGTGTCGCGGCGGTCGTCGTCCCCCCGGGTCTGCTGCTCTACGCCGCGCTGGCCCTCGGCGTGGTGTGCTTCGCCGGCACCGTCGTGCTCGTCGCGCTGCTCGGCCGGACGCTGGGGTCGCGATGGACGGGCACCGTCGCGGCCGTCCTCACCGCGCTGTGCGGACCGCTGCTGTGGGGCGCCACGAGCGGCATGGAGGTCGGCCTCGTCGCGCTGCTCGCGGCCGCGACCCTCCTGGCCTTCGTGTGCGAGCAGCACGCGGGCCGCTTCCGGGTGCTGCCGTGGGTCGCGACGCCGTTGGTCCTCACGCGGCCCGAGGGCCTGGTCCTCGTGGTCGTCGTCCTCCTCGGGGTGGCCGCGACGCTCGTGTCACGGCACCGTCGCGGGCTCGACCCGCCGGGCCGCCTCGTGGCCGTCGCCGCCCGCTGCGCCGTCCCGGTGCTCGCGGCCCTGGCGCAGTTCCTGCTCTACCGGCTGCTCACCGGCTCGGCGGAGAACAGCGGCATCACCGCCAAGTCGTGGTTCTCCCGCCCCCTGGGCTCGCCCCTCGAGGTCCTCGACCGCGTGGTCGCCACCGTGCAGACGGCGCTCCAGCTGGTGGGCGGCACCTCGACGACGGAGGTCGCGGGTCCCGGCATCGCCCTGCTGGCCGCGGTGGGCCTGGCCGCGCTCGCGCTGGGGCCGCCGCCGCGCCGCCTCGTTGCGGGCGTGCTCGGGCTCGGGCTGGTCGGGGTCCTCCTCGCGGTGGCGACGCTGCAGACCGCACTCTGGCAGGACGGCCGCTACCTGCAGCCGTTCCTGCCCGTCGTGGTGCTGCTCGCCGTGCTCGGCGCGCGCGCCATCGGGAGGGCCGCGGCCGACGCGCGCCGCGGCCGGGTCCTCACCACGGGCATCGTCGCCGTGCTGCTCGCGTTCGGGCTGGTCTCGGCGCCGACGTGGGCGCTGCGCCAGGGCCAGCAGGCGGCCGGCATCCGGGAGTCCGCGGTGTCGGTGTCACAATGGCTGCGCAGCCACACCCCGCCGACCGCGGTGATCGGGGTCAACGACGTCGGGGCCGTCGCCTGGTTCTCCGGGCGGCGCGTGGTGGACCTCGTCGGCCTGACGACGCCGGGGCTGGCCCGCCCGGCCCTGGCGGGCTCGGGCGCGATGTACGAGGCCCTCGCGCGCCTGCCCGCCGACCGTCGCCCGACGTACTTCTCGGTGTTCGACCGGACCGAGCTCGTCCCGGTCGGCGAGCTGGAGGCAGCGAAGATCTTCGGCGAGAAGCCGGTGACGTCGTTCGACGCCAAGAGCCCGGACCGCGACCCCGGCCCCTTCGGGGGCATCTGCCAGACCACCGGCGAATGCGCCGTCATCAGCGTGTGGAAGGCGGACTGGTCCCACCTCGGCAGCGGGGACACCCCGGACGCCCCGGTGCCCGGACGCGTCGTCGACCACCTGAACGTCGGCGACCTCGCCGACGAGGCCGCCCATGGCTACGGCGTCGACCGGGCGCTCATCGGGCTCGCCGACCAGACCGAGGTGCGCAACCAGACCGACCCCGGCGGTCGCGTCGTGGTCGACAGCGGGCGGCACGTGGTGGGCGGGGAGCACTTCGAGCTGCGGGGCCTCACCCCCGGGCGCCCGGTGACGCTGACGGCGCGCGTCGACGCCCGGGAGCCGGTCGAGAACCGCAACACCGAGGCCGGCGTCGTCGCCGTGGGCGCCGACGGCCACCCGGTGGGCACCTGGCAGTTCGCGACCGCCGCCGGCTCGTGGGCGCAGTCGTCGTTCACGATCCCCGGGAGCGCGGTCACGTCCCCGACGCTCGCCGTCACCCTCGGACCGCGCCAGCCCTACCTCGCGCCCTACCCCGACTACCACTCCTTCGGGTACTGGGCGTCGCAATAGGTGCGCTAGCGCTCCTGATGCGGAATCCGTCCCGCCGTCCCGCCGTCGTCGCGGCCGCCGCGGGAGGACCGGGCCTGGTCGCGCAGCAGGTCACGGATCTCGGTGAGGAGCTCGACGTCGGTCGACTCGGCCGGACCGGCCTCCTCGCCGCGCCGGCGGCGCTCCGAGATCACCTTCAGCGGGTAGACGACGAGGAAGTAGATCGCCGCGGCCGTGAGGACGAAGGTGATGACCGCGTTGGCGAACGACGCGTAGTCGAAGACCACGCCGTTCACGACGAACGAGCCGCCGAACTGGCCGCCGCCCGAGATGAGCTGGATGAGCGGCTTGAGGAAGGCGTTGGTGAAGGCCGTGACGACCGCGGTGAACGCGGCGCCGACCACCACGGCGACGGCGAGGTCGACGACGTTGCCCCGGAGCAGGAAGTCCTTGAAGCCCTTCAGCACCGCCGGGGTCCTCTCGCTCCGGAACTGCACGCCGATCCCGTGCGCACCGTAGACGCCCCCGCGAACGACGACGCGCCCGGCACGCCGCGGGGGAGCTGGCGTGCCGGGCGCGTCGTCGGGTCGGGTCACGCGGGACCCGAGGCCTCTAGTTCGAGGCGGCGATGGGGTTGTGGCAGGACTTGGCGTTGGTCGCCGAGTTGCCCTTCTCCGCCTTCGAGAGCACCGGGATGCTGCCGGCCAGGTCCTGGACCGGCACCTGGACGCCGAGCGCGTTGACCGGGACGTCGTTGTTGCAGGCGTCGAGCGAGGTGTTGGGCGCGAAGTCGCTCGAGTTGATGAGCCCCTTCTGCACGGTCGCGCCGCCATCCTCGTGGGCGAGGGCGGCACCGGTCGTGCTCGCGAGCCCGGCGCCGATCAGCGACGTCGCCAGCACGGCCTTGCGGAAAGCTCCCACGATCATGTCCTCTCGATCTCTGGTCTTCGGGGCGACCTGGTGATCGCGTGGCGCCATGTGACCAGAACGTGACCCCCCGTGTCCGACAGGGGCCGCGGCGGCCCGGGGGGCCGGTCCTCACCCGTCGGTGATCACCGCGCGGCGCGCTCGTCCGGGTCCGGATGATGTTTCCGTCACGCCGACCCGACAGGGCCGTCCGTGATCACCCGGCCGAGATCCCGCCGCCGTCACGCTCTGCTCCGGGTCCCTTGTCCGACGCCGCACGGTGCTGCGCCGAGAGGATGACGCCACGCGCCCAGTGGTCGCGAACCGTGTCGTGGACCGGAGGCTTCTCCCGCGGACCCGATAGCGTCCGCCCCGTGTCCACCGAGCAGGCCTCCGTGCCGCCGCGCACCCTCGGTCCGCTGCTCTCCTGGGCCGCCTGGGACTGGGGATCGGCCGCCTTCAACGCGGTCATCACGACCTTCGTCTTCACCGTCTACCTGACCTCGGGCGTCGCGGCCGACGAGGCGTCCGGCTCGTCGGCGCTCGCGAACACCATCGCGATCGCCGGAGTGCTCGTGGCGCTGACCGCGCCGGTCTACGGGCAGCGCAGCGACGCCTCCGGCGCGGAGCAGGGCCGGCAGCGGCGCCTCGGGCTGCTGACCGCAGTGATCGTCGTCGCGACGGCCCTGATGTTCTTCGTCCAGGGCTCGCCGTCCTATCTGCTGCTCGGCCTGGTCCTGCTCGGGATCGGCACTTTCGCCTACGAGCTCGCGCAGGTGGAGTACAACGCGATGATCTACCGGCTCGCGCCGCCGGGACGCACCGGCTGGGTCTCCGGCGTCGGCTGGTCGGCCGGGTACCTCGGCGGGATCGTGCTGCTGATCGCCTGCCTGGTGCTGTTCATCGCGCCGATCGGGGCGATCACGTTCCCCTCGCCCGACCTCGGCCCCCGGGTCATCGCGCTCGTGTGCGCGGGGTGGTTCGCGCTCTTCGCGATCCCGGTGCTGGTCATGCGCTTCCCCTACCCCGCTCCTCCCGGCGACGGCGAGGCGGCGCGGGTCGGGTGGTTCGGCTCCTACGCGCTGCTCGTGCGCCGCCTCGTGGAGCTGGGCCGCACCGACCGGAACCTGCTGGGCTTCCTCGTCGCGAGCGCGATCTACCGGGACGGGCTCACCGCGGTGTTCACCTTCGGCGGCGTGCTGGCCGCGGGCACCTTCGGGCTGAGCCAGACCGAGGTCATCTTCTTCGCGATCGCGGCCAACGTGGTCTCGGCCGTCGGGGCCGTGGTGGGCGGCATGCTCGACGATCGCATCGGGCCGAAGCGGGTCATCATCGTCTCCCTGATCGCCCTGGTGATCGTCGCGGCCGCACTGCTGCCGGCCTCGGGGAAATCGGCGTTCTGGATCGGCGGACTGTTCCTGTCGCTCTTCGTCGGGCCGGCCCAGGCGTGCTCGCGCAGCTACCTCGCCCGGCTCGTCCCGCCCGGTCGCGAAGGTGAGATCTTCGGGCTCTACGCGACGACGGGTCGGGCGGTCAGCTTCCTCGCGCCGGCGCTGTTCAGCCTGTTCATCACGCTGTTCGGCGAGCAGCGCTGTGGCATCGCGGGGATCGGGATCGTGCTGCTCGTCGGCCTCGCCGCCCTGCTGCCGGTCCGTTCCGTGCCGGGACCGGTCGGCGCGGGGGCGGCGTCCACCGCGGCCGGCGTGTGAGCCGTCGCCGTCAGTTCAGCCGGGCGGCGAGGAAGCGGATCAGCCGCGAGAGCAGCTCGCCGACGAAGACCCAGAAGACGGCCGCGACCAGTGAGTTGACGATCAGCATGATGATCGGGTTCGCGGGGACGAACAGGTCCCGGAACCCGAGGATGACGATGTCTGCGACGGCGCCGACGAACTGCGCGACGCCGTTGGCCGGGTTGACGCCGACGAGGACCAGCACGACGTTCACCACGAGCACGAGCGTGAACAGCAGCGCGAGGGTGCGCACGACGGTGGCGAGCACGTTGCCCGTGCGCCAGGCGAGCTCACCGACGTCGATGGAGCGGTGCCGCGAGCCACCGGACGCGCCGTGCTCCGGCTCGGCCCACGACGTGTCGCCCTGACCGCGCTGCGGCGCCGTCTCGACCTTCTCGGTCTTCTGCTCCGAAGGGTTCTGGTCAGAGGTCTTCTGCTCCGAGGCCTGCTCGGACTTCTCCTCGGTCTTCTGCTCCGAGGCCTGCTCGGACTTCGACGACGTCCCGCTCGGGTCCTCGGAGGGCGCCTGCGCCTCGGCCGCGGCGTTCCCGCTCACCTCGTCGTTCGCCGCGTGCCGGCCCGTGCTCTCGCCCGACGAAGCGTCCTGGGACGCGCTCTCGCCGCCGGCCGACGCCGTCTTCCCCTCGGTCCCCTGCTCCGCCATGCGCCGAATGATGGCACCGCCGTCCTCCGCCCCCGACGGGCGGGCGCGTTCGCCGCCCGGGAAATGCGTTGAACCCGGCCCACCGCGTCGGCCACCGTATGGCGACCGTGAAGACGGCACGGGAACGGTGTGAGGAGGCAGCCGTGATCGCCCAGGAGCACACCCCGACGGTGGTGCGGCCCTGCCTGCGCCGGGCCGACTTCGCGGACCCGCTGGCCCGGTGGCTCGAGGAGGGCCTCGCCGCCCGGCGCGACCACGCACCAGCAGGCGCCGCCGCCGTCGTGCTCGTCCCCGAGTACGTCCACGCCGGCGCCGTCCGCGTCCTGGCCGACCTCGCCCGCCGGGACTGGACAGGCACCGTGGTGGCGGTGGTCGGCTACGGCGGGCGCACCCGCGGCCGCTACGCGATCGAGGACGCCCGCGAGGTGCTCCTCACCGCCGGCGCACAGGTGCTCGGGCACGCCCTGGGGATCGACGCGGCCCGGGTCCGCGCCCACGGCTTCGAGGCGGCCGGCGTGCTGCTGCGCGACGCCGTCCTCGACGACCTGGTGGCCTCCGGCCCTGTGACCACTATTCCGCCCCGTACGGCGGACTAGTGCTCAGGTGCGCGGAGCGCACCTACCGGAAGCGCCCGAACACCTGCTCGTCCCACGCCTCACGGCTGATCAGCTCAGGCATGCCCTCCCGGTAGCGGCGGCGCAGCGCGGGCCAGGCCCGCAGGACCTGCTGGTGCAGCGCGAGCGAGACCCGCAGCAGCTCCCAGAACTGCCGGCGGTCGCGCTTGCGGTAGGTCACCCCGGTGCCGTCGGAGGTGGAGACGGTGGCGCCGTCGAGCCGGGAGAGCAGGAACCAGGTCCCGTGCTCGGCGGGGACGTTGCGCTGCGGGCGCTCCCATGCGGTCGTGTCGGCCGGGCGCAGCTGGTGGCGCAGCGCCCCGGCGAGCGCCTTGACCTGCGCGATCTTCCCGAGGGGCGGCTGCGGCCACAGCTGGGCGGCGAGCGCGCCGAGGGGCGGCTCGGGGAGGTCGCGGGCACTGGGGTGGACGGTGCCGTCGGGGTAGCGGGCCCGGGTCGCGCGGACCGCCCCCAGCGCCGTCGGCAACGAGCCGAACAGCGCCTTCGGGCCGGAGAGGAAGTCGCGCATCGCCATCTGGTGCAGCGCGATCGCGGAGTACTCGAGCAGGAAGAGGTGGCGCAGGGTGCGCTTGAGCGAGTCGAGCAGCATCGCCTTCGGGTCGTCCGGGCCGTGCAGGGCGGCGACGACGAGTCGGTTGCGGGCGTGGAAGTAGGCCTGCCAGTCCGAGCTGTCGTCCTTCTCGACGAAGCTCATGTGCCAGATCGCCACGCCGGGCACGGTCGCCGTCGGGAAGCCGTGCGCCCCGGCGCGCAGGCCGTACTCGCAGTCGTCCCACTTGATGAACAGCGGCAGCGGCTGCCCGACCTGCTCGGCGACGACGCGCGGGATCAGGCACATCCACCACGCGTTGTAGTCGACGTCGGTGCGCCGGTGCATCCACAGCGTCTCGCGCAGCGAGTCGACGGCGAAGTCGTGGTCGTCCTCGGTGTGCGGCGCGAGCTGCCAGAAGAAGGTGTTCCGGTCAACGACCTCGCCCATGGCGTGCAGGTGCGAGCGGGCCTGTAGCGAGAGCATCTGCCCGCCGACGAGCATCGGGGCGCGGGCGAACCGGGCGAACGCGAGGGCGCGCAGCACCGAGTCCGGCTCGAGGACGATGTCGTCGTCCATGAACAGGATGTGCTCACAGTCGGTGTGCTCGAGCGCCTCGTACATGATCCGGCTGTAGCCGCCGGAGCCGCCGAGGTTGGGCTGGTCGACGATCCGCAGCCGGTCGCCCAGCAGCGCCGCGGCCTCGTCGTACCCCTCCTGCTCGACGACCTTCGACGTGCCCTGGTCGGGGATGACGACGGCGGTGAGCACGTCGCGCACCAGCGGGTCCTCGCCGAGGGCGCGCAGGGTGGCCACGCAGTCGGTCGGCCGGTTGAAGGTCGGCATCCCGACGGTGACCGCGGCCCGCCCGGGCGCGGACCGGTCGGCGTACCAGCCGCCCTCGACGAGCTCGAGGTGCCCCGGGCCGTCGGAGTCGGCGTCGCCGCTTGACAGGTCGAACCAGACCCACCCGCCGTCCTCGAACGGCGTGAGCGGCACCGGGACGTCGAGCGAGACCTCGCCGGTGACGACCTCGCCGTGCACGTGGACCGGCACCCCGCGCGCGGTGGAGCGGTTGACGTCGACCCGGCCGGACCCGGCGAGCCGCAGCCGCAGGTGCACGGCGTCGAGGACCGACCAGCGCCGCCAGTAGGAGGCGGGGAAGGCGTTGAAGTAGGCCGCGAACGACGTCTCGGACCCGGGCGGGATCCGCACGCTCGTGCGGGAGAGCACCTCGGCGTGCCGGCCGCCGGAGGTCGCCAGATGCAGGACGAAGTCGTCGGCCTCGGTGGCGAACGTGCCCGGCCGGTGCGCGGTGGGCGCGGCCGAGCGCAGCGAGGTGGCGGTGCCCTCGTCGAGGTAGAGCGCGCGCACCGTCGCCGGATCGGCCGGGCGGGGCAGGATGATGCGCTGGAGCAGCGCGGACTCGTGCCCGGGGGAGTGATCACTGCGGACCGTCATCGCTACGGTCGACCGGTCCTCCCGCGTGCTCGTCATCCCCCGACGGTAGCGGGCAGCTCCACGGGTCCCGCCGCGCCCCGCCGGGCTCGTCGGGCGACAGGGGCGCGGTGCGGGAGGAAGGTCGGGGCGCGCCGGCCTCGAAGTCCTCCGGCAGGGCGTGGACCCCGCCCTCGCGGCCGATGTTGTCGCTGCGGCTCGCGAGGGGGGCGACGAACCGCAGGCCGGTGGCCTCCGCGATCCGTTCGATGCCGAAGTCGAAGCCCAGCCGGCGCCGTCGTGGGGCGCACGGGCGGCCTCGAACCAGGCGTCCCGCAGGTACCGGTGGGGATTGGCGAGGACGTACGACGAAGCCGAAGGACCGGTCGCGCAGGCCCCGCACCCGGGACCAGGAGTCGAGCGTCTCGTCGAGGTAGCCGAGGCGGTCCCCGGACACGGTCATCGTGATCATCGACGGCACGGCGCGGGGAGTACCCGCCTGTGCCGGTGCCGATCACCGGGCCACCGTCAGCCCTCGAGCGGGTCGGCCCCGTCGAAGTCGGTGCCCTCGGTGAACCACGGCGCGATCCGGTTGTCGAACATCGTCAGCGCCGAGCCGATCGCCATGTGCATGT
>NZ_DASXJD010000200.1:0-5429 GCF_036497585.1 Actinomycetospora sp.
GGACAGCGCGGCCTCGACCGTGGTGCGGGCCTCCCGCTCGCTGCTGACACCCGCACGGAAGGCAGCCCGGTCGTCCGCGGCCGGATGGTCCACTGCGCGCGGTGAGCCCTCCACCACCACACGTCACCGCACGCGACCCCCCAGGTCAAGCCCGGTGTCCGGAACGTGCGCGCGTGCGTCGGATGGACATCCGGTCCGCCGTGACGAGCGGAGTGGGCGGCACCTCGACCCGGGGGGTCGGAATCGTCGCCGCCGCGTCCACCCGGTGGCACGGCGTGTCCGGCCGCCGTTCGCGGCACCGTTGTCGGGGGCTAACACCCCGCCGGACGGCAACGGCTGCCGTCACCTCGAGGAGGCCGATCACATGGCAGACGAACTGCGCGGCCGCACGGTCGCGATCCTGGCCGCAGACGGCGTCGAGCGGGTGGAGCTCGAAGCTCCGCGCGGCGCGCTCTACGGGGCAGGCGCCCGGACCGAACTGTTGTCGCTCCACGGCGGCGAGATCGCCGCCCGGCAGATGGACCTGGACCCGGCCGGCACGTTCCCGGTGGACCGGCAGGTCTCCGAGGCGTCGGTGGAGGACTACGACGCACTGCTCCTGCCCGGCGGCACGATGAACCCGGATCAGCTGCGGACCGACCCCGACGCGGTCGGGTTCGTGCGCTCGTTCGTCCAGTCCGGAAAGCCGGTCGCCTCGATCTGCCACGGCCCGTGGACGTTGGCCGAGGCCGACTGCGTGCGCGGAAAGCGGCTGACCTCGTGGCCGAGTATCCGCACCGATCTGCGCAACGCCGGCGCCGAGGTGGTCGACGAGGAGGTCTGCGTGGACGGCCGGCTCACCACGAGTCGAGGTCCGCAGGACATGGCCGCCTTCTGCGCCGCGATCGTCGAGCAGTTCGCCGCCGCCCCGGCCCTCGCCTGATCCTCGCCACCCGACGGAAGGAACTCCTCATGAAAGCTCTCGTGTACCACGGTCCGCGCCAGGTCAGCGTCGACGACGTGCCCGACGCCCGGATCGAGAAGCCCACCGACGTGCTGGTGCGGATCACCTCGACGAATATCTGCGGGTCGGACCTGCACATGTACGAGGGACGCACCGACTTCGAGCAGGGCCGCGTCTTCGGTCACGAGAACCTCGGCGAGATCGTCGAGGTGGGTGACGCCGTCGACAAGGTCGCGGTGGGGGACATGGTCTCGGTGCCGTTCAACGTGAGCTGCGGTCACTGCGAGAACTGCGAGCACAGCCTGACGAACTACTGCCTGCGCGCCAACGAGCCGGGGCTCGCCGGCGCGGCGTACGGGTTCGCCGACATGGGGCCGTGGCCCGGGGGACAGGCCGAGTACCTGCGCGTCCCCTGGGGCGACTTCCAGTGCCTGCGCCTGCCCGAGGACGCCCGTGACAAGCAGGACGACTACGTCATGCTCTCCGACATCTTCCCCACCGGTTGGCACGCGGTGGAGATGTCCGGGCTGACGCCGGGCGAGACCATCGTCATCTACGGCGGCGGCCCCGTCGGGCAGATGGCCGCGCTCTCGGCGGTCACCCGGGGCGCCGCGGAGGTCATGGTCGTCGACCGCCACCCCGACCGGCTCAGGCTGGCGGAGCAGATCGGCGCCACCCCGATCGACGACTCCCAGGCCTCGCCGGTCGATCAGGTGATGGAACGGACCAAGGGGCGGGGCGCGGACCGTGGATGCGAGTGCGTGGGGTACCAGGCCCACGACCCGCAGGGCCACGAGGACAACGCCGCCACCGTGAACAACCTGGTGTCCTCGGTACGGTTCACCGGCGGCATCGGCACCGTCGGGGTGTTCGTGCCCCAGGACCCCGGTGCGCCCGACGAACTGGCGCAGCAGGGCAAGGCCCGCTTCGACCTCGGGAACTTCTGGTTCAAGGGCCAGCAGATGGGCTGCGGCCAGGCCCCGGTCAAGCGCTACAACCGCCACCTGCGCAACCTGATCGCCGTGGACAAGGTCAAGCCCTCCTGGATCGTCTCCCACGACCTGCCCCTGGAGCAGGCCCCGGAGGCCTACAAGCACTTCGACGCGCGCGAGGAGGGCTGGACCAAGGTCGTCCTCCACCCGGGTCAGGCCTCCTCCGACGGGGCCGACGCACGACGCGGGGGGGACGAGCGGTGACCGCGGGGCGGTCGGGCGACGGAGCGCCCGGGCGGAACCTGACCTCCGACCTCGCGACGGGGCTCGCGGTGTTCAGCCTGGCGCTGGGGACGGCGGAGCTCGCCGTCCCGGCCGCGGTGGCGCGATTGGCCGGGGTCCGGGAGCAGGGTCCGGCCGTCCGCGCCGTCACCGCGTTCCTCGGGGCCCGCGAGGTGGCGCACGGTGCGGGGATCCTCAGCGGTCGCGGGACGGCGGCCTGGGTGTGGAGCCGGGTCGCCGGCGACGCACTCGACATCGCCGCTCTCGGGGCCGTCGCGCGGACCAAGGGGGCCGCTCCGACGCGCGTCGCCCTCGCGCTCGCGGCCCTCGCCGGAGTGACCGTCGCGGACGTCGTGACCGCTCGCGCGCTGTCCGGCCACCGCGGCGGTGAGTGCCGGGCGACCGCGGCCGTCACCGTCAATCGGCCGCGATCGGAGGTGTACCGCCACTGGCGCGACCTCGAGCACCTCCCGGAGTTCATGGCGCACCTGCGCTCGGTACGGACCGACGCCTCGGGGCGCTCGCACTGGGAGGCCACCGGTCCCGCCGGGACGACGCTCTGCTGGGACGCGGAGGTCGTGGCGGACCGAGAGGGCGAGGTGATCTCCTGGCGGTCGGTCGAGGGCGCCGACGTCGAGAACACGGGCTCGGTGCGATTCCGCGACGCGCCGGGCGACCGGGGCACCGAGGTCGGGGTCGACCTGCGGTACCGCGCGCCCGGCGGGCACGCGGGCGCGGCCGTCGCGAAGCTGCTCGGCGAGCACCCCGACCAGCAGCTGCGCGACGACCTGCGTCGCTTCAAGCAGGTCGTGGAGCTCGGCGAGGTGGTCCGCTCGGAAGGGAGCCCCGTGGGTCAGTCCACCCGCCGGCGGCTCGCCCAGCGCCCAGCCCAGCCGATCACCTGACCCGCACCGGAAGGAAGACACCATGCGAGCGAACTGCTGGACCGGTAAGCGGTCGGTCGAGGTCCGGGACGTCCCCGACCCGACGATCCTCAACCGGCGCGACGCCATCGTGGAGATCAGCTCGACCGCCATCTGCGGCTCCGATCTGCACCTCTACAACGGGTTCATCCCGACGATGCGCGACGGCGACGTCCTCGGCCACGAGTTCATGGGCGAGGTCGTCGAGGTCGGCCGGGGGGTGGAGAACCTGTCGGTCGGCGACCGTGTCGTCGTCCCGTTCCCCATCGCCTGTGGCGTGTGCGGCGCATGCGAGCGCGGGATGACGGCGTTGTGCGAGAACTCGAACCCCAACGCCGGCATCGCGGAGAAGCTCATGGGCCATTCACCCGCCGCGCTGTTCGGCTATTCCCACATGCTCGGGGGCTATCCGGGCGGGCAGGCCGAGTACGCCCGGGTGCCGTTCGCCGACTTCGGGGCGCTCAAGGTCGACGACCTGCCCGACGACAAGGTCCTGTTCCTCTCCGACATCTTTCCCACCGGGTACATGGGCGCCGACATGGCCGAGGTCGGTCCCGGCGACGTCGTCGCCGTCTGGGGTGCCGGTCCTGTGGGTCAGTTCGCGATCGCGAGCTGCTTCCTGCGCGGTGCCGAGCGGGTCATCGCGATCGACCGTTTCGACTACCGGCTGCGGCTGGCGGAGCAGACCGGGGCCGAGACCCTCGATTACGAGCAGGTGTCGGTGCCCGAGGCCCTCACGGAGATGACGGGTGGCCGCGGCCCGGACAAGTGCATCGACGCCGTCGGGATGGAGGCCCACCACGCAGCCGGTGCGCTGCACGCCTACGACCGGGCCAAACAGGCCACCGGCCTGGAGACCGATCGACCGCACGTGCTGCGCGAGGCCGTCATGAGCTGCGCCAACGGTGGCATCGTGTCGGTCATCGGGGTCTACGGGGGATTCACCGACAAGTTCCCGATGGGCTCGTTCATGAACCGGTACCTCACGATGCGGGCCGGTCAGTGTCACGTCCACCGCTACATGCCGCGGCTCCTCGAGCACGTCGGCAACGGCGACATCGACCCGTCCTTCGTGGTCACCCACCGGATGTCGCTCGACGATGCGCCGACGGGTTATCGGACCTTTCTCGAGAAGGTCGACGGCTGCGAGAAGGTCGTCCTCACCCCGTAGGGGAGGTTCCGGAGCCGCGGTACTCGACACGCAGGCTCACAGCAGTCAGGAGGCGAGTGTCTTGGACGAGGTCGACACGTACGACGTATGCCTGGGGCCGGTGATCATCGATGTTCCGCGGTCGCTGGGCTACTTCGGCGGGGTGACCCTCGCGGTGGCCTTCGGGCTGGTGGATCCACCCTTGGCGGTGTTCGTGGCCGCCGTTCCCTTTCTCGTGATGTTGCGACACCGTTCACTGCCGATGCCGGTCCGTTTCGTCGGGGAAGTGCTCGAAGGAGCCGCGAAGCCCGTCGGCGGCGACGACGACGGCTACGTGAAGCTGCAGGACGAGCGGCGCGAGCGGGAGCGCGCCCGGGCGACCGCCGAGAGGGTCTGCCGCGCTGACGCGATCGACCACGCGTGACAGCAGGGCGTGCGTCCCTGCCCGACGGCGCAGTGACCAACCGCATCGACGGCCTCCACCACGGCGGGGTCCCACCACACCCAACGCTCTTCGGCAAGGAAGCCGCTCATGATGCCCGACCTCAGCACCATCACCACCGCCCACACCGCGCTGCGTGAAGCCACCGCAACCATGCGGTCGGGCCGCAGGGCCACCCGCGATCCGGCCACCCGCGACGGCGTCCCGTGCACCGGGCCCGCGTACGCGCTCCTCGGCGCCGACGCCGCCAATACCCTCGAAGCCCTCGCGGCGCTCCTGCGCTCCACGGAGGTCGACCCGATCCCGACGAGCCCGGTCGGCCACAGCTTCCTGGCGCTGCTGCAGCAGGTCGTCTACAGCGCCACTCTGGCGCGTCGGATCGCCGGTGCCGACCGGGACGACGATCCGGTCATGCCTCCAGGCCGGCGGAACCCCGCACCTGCTCACCGACGGCCGGCGGGCGATCGCGACGACGGCAGTCCAGGAGTGGGCGTCCCCGCCGCGGGACGCCACGCCTGACGGTGGGCGGGAGCCGCCGGGCGCGGGTTCACACGACAGCGTTCTCGCCCCAGATGTCTTCGAGGTAGCGCCCGCCGGCGCGCAGCCCGGCGAACCAGGCCTGCGCGTCGGCCTCGCTGGTGGCGGTCTTGGCGCGGAACACCTCGGCCAGCGCGGCGCGGACCCCGGGGGCCATGGTCGCGGCGTTGCCGCACACGTAGACCACCGCGTCGGACTGCAGCAGCTCCCACACCGCGTC
>NZ_DASXJD010000201.1:0-35911 GCF_036497585.1 Actinomycetospora sp.
CGCCGACGCGGAGACGGTCCGGGAGCAGGCGGTGCGGGTGTTCCGCACGCTGGACTGCGCGGGGCTCGCGCGGGTGGACTTCTTCGTCACCGACGACAGCCGGGTGGTGGTCAACGAGCTGAACACCATGCCGGGGTTCACCACGACGTCGCTCTACCCGCGGATGTGGGCCACCACCGGCATCGACTACGGCACGCTGCTGACCACGCTCGTCGACACCGCGCTCACCCGCGGCACGGGTGTGCGGTGACGTGTCGGGTCGTCAGCGGGTCGGTGCCGGTGCCGGCGGCGTCGTGTCCCGGCTCACCAGGGTGATCTTGACGCCCCGGGACACGTCCTGGATGGCGCCGCTGCCGACGCCGTCCGGGAGGGTGAGCCCGACGAAGACCGCGCGATCGGCCGTCACCCAGGTCGTTGCTCCGGCACCGGGGATCTCGAACCAGTCGACGCCGTCGACGTCGAGCAGTGGGCTGGTCGGGCCGAGCTCGGCCGGGGCGGGCAGGCCGCAGCGCGCCACGATCGGCTGGTCCTCGGGCCGCCCGGACGCCTGCCTCTCGCCGCCCCAGGCCACGGTCCCGGGGGGCGCCGGCGCCGCGAGCACCCGGCGGGGCACCAGCCCCGCGCCGGTGCTGATCTCCTGCGGGAGCCCGGAGAAGAACCGCGCACAGTCCGCGGACGCCGCGGCGGGCACGGGCACGGCCGGGACCGCGAGCGGCCCGGTCGACGGGTCGGGGTCGGTCTGCCGCCCGAGGATCTGCGAGGCGACCAGGACGCCGACCACGAGCAGGACGGGCAGGGCGAGCGCCACCCCGAGCAGGACCCTCGGGAGTCGGTGCTGCAGTTCCGGAGCGCGGGGAGTGATCACCGGGGGCGGCGTGTCACGCCGAGGTGGAGCGGGCCGCGGCGGACACCACCGGGCACGTCAGGGTTCGCGTGATCCCGGGGACCTTCTGCACGGCCGCGATCACGTCCTCGCCGAGCGCGTCCACATCGGACGCCTCCACGTGCACGATGACGTCGTAGGGGCCGGTCACGTCCTCCGCCCGGGTGACGCCCTCGATCCCGGCCACGTCCGAGGCGACGGCGGCAGCGCGGCCCACCTCGGTCTGGATCAGGATGTAGGCCTGGACCACGGACGGGCCTCCTCGGGGGACGGGCACGCTCGCCCGCGCGGGGAGGCGTGCACGGGACGTGACACGAACGTCCGGAAGGTACCGCAGGGAGCAGACGGGTGAGCCGGACGGGAGACGCAGCACAGCGGGCCACGACCCGCGTCGCCGCAGGGCAACGGGGCGACAGCGTGGCGGAGGTCGGCGAGTTCGGTGTGATCGATCGCATCACGGCCGAGCGCCCCCAGCCCGAGGGCACGCTCCTCGGGCCCGGGGACGACGCGGCCGTGCTGGCCGCCCCCGACGGCCGGGTCGTCGCGACCGTCGACACGCTGGTCCAGGGCGTGCACTTCCGCCTCGACTGGTCCGGGCCCGAACAGGTGGGGCGCAAGGCCGTGGCGGCGAACCTCGCCGACGTCGCCGCCATGGGCGCGGTGCCCACCGGACTGCTGCTCTCGCTGGCGTGCCCCGCCTCGACCCCGACCGACCTCGTCGACGGCCTCGCCTCCGGCATCTGGGACGCCGCGTCCGAGGCGGGCATCGGGGTTGTCGGCGGGGACACCGTGTCGGCCGAACAGATCGTGGTGTCGATCACGGCCCTCGGCGACCTGCAGGGACGCGAGCCGGTGCGGCGCTCGGGGGCGAAGGTCGGGAACGTGGTGGCGGTGCGCGGGGTGCTCGGGTGGTCCGCGGCGGGCATGGAGGTCCTGCGCCGCGGCTTCCGCTCCCCGGTCGCCATGGTCGCGGCGCACCGCACGCCACGGCCGCCGTTCACCGAGGGGCCGGTGGCCGCCCGGGCGGGGGCCACCGCGATGGTCGACACCTCCGACGGCCTGCTGGCCGACCTCGGGCACATCGCCGAGGCCTCGCGGGTGCGCATCGACGTGCGCTCGGAGCTCGTGCCGGTGGCCGACAAGCTCCGCGACGTCGCCTCCGCGCTGGGCCGCGACGCCCTGACGTGGGCGTTGACCGGGGGCGAGGACCACGCCCTGGTCGCCTGTTTCCCGAGCGAGGACGCCGTGCCCGACGGCTGGGCCGTGTTCGCCGACGTCCGGCTCGGCACCGGCGTCAGCGTCGACGCCGACCGCTGGGGCGGGGCGGGCGACCCGGGCTGGCGCCACTGGCGCTGACCCCGGGCCCCGCTCACATCCCCGGGGGCCGCACCCCCCGGATCGAGGCGTCGAGCAGCTGGACCGGGTGCAGCATCGGCAGCTCGCCCTCGAGGTACTTGCGGATCTGAAGCAGGCAGCCGGGGTTCGCGGTGACCAGCAGGTCCGCCCCGGCGCCGCGGATGTTGTCGGCCTTGCGGCGCCCGAGGTCGCCGGCCGCCTCCGGCTGCAGCATGTTGTAGATCCCCGCCGAGCCGCAGCAGATCTCCGCTTCCGGGAGCTCCGCGAGCTCGACGCCCGGGATCGAGCGCAGCACGTCCCGCGGCTGCGTCCGGATCTTCTGGGCGTGCCCGAGGTGGCAGGCGTCGTGGTAGGCGACCGTCGCGTCGACCCGGTGCCGCGGCGCGCGGGAGTCCTCGAGCGCGTCGGCGAGCACCTCGGAGACGTCGCGGACCTTCGCCGCGAAGGCCGCGGCACGGTCGGCCCAGGCCGGGTCGTCGGCGAGCAGCTCGCCGTACTCCTTCATCGACGAGCCGCAGCCGGCCACGTTGACCGCCACCACGTCGACCTCGGCCCGCTCGAACACGGCGATCAGCGCCTTCGCGCGCTCGACCGACTCCTCCTCCCGCCCGGCGTGCAGCCCGAGGGCGCCGCAGCAGCCCTGCGCGCGCGGCGCCACGACGTCGTGGCCCTCGGCGGCCAGCACGCGCACCGTCGCCAGGTTGACCTGGTGGAAGAACACGTCCTGCACGCAGCCGGTGAGCATGCCGACCCGGCCACGGCGGGGCCCGACGGCCGGGGTGACGACGGGGGTCCTCGCGAAGGCGTCGCGGACGCTCACCGGGGGCAGCAGCGACTCCATCGCCACGAGCCGCTCGAGCCGGCGCGGCAGCCGGGCGTGCAGGCGGTCCATGCTCTTCGGGCGCAGCTTCTGGTAGAGCGCCCCGCCGAGCGACGCGGCCCGCAGCCGCCGCCGGTAGGGGAACAGCGTGAAGATCGCCTCGCGGAACAGCCGGTCGGCCCGCGAGCGCGGCACGTTGCGCTCGATCTGCGGGCGGGTGGCCTCGAGCAGCCGGTCGTACTGCACCCCGGACGGGCAGGCGGTCACGCACGCCATGCAGCCCAGGCACCGGTCGATGTGCGTGGTGAACGCGCCCTCGAGCGGGATCTCGCCCTTCTCCGCCATCTCCATGAGGTAGATGCGCCCGCGGGGCGAGTCCATCTCCTCGCCCCACAGCGCGTAGGTGGGGCAGGTCGGCAGGCAGAACCCGCAGTGCACGCAGTCGTCCAGGAGCTCCTGGGCGGGCGGGTGGTGGGCGTCGAACGAGCCGAAGGAGCCGAGCACGTCCTGGCCCGCGTGGGCATCGGAGTGGTCGACGCGCTCGGGCGCCGACTGCTCGCCGCGCTGCGAGGAGAGGTCGGGCGAGGGGCCGGTCGCCTCGGCGGGTCCGGACTGGGTCATGCGGTCACTCCCGTCGGCAGCCAGGGCGCGAGCCGCCCCCGGCCGAAACGCTGGTCGGGGTCGAGTGAGGCGGCGACGGCCCGCAACAGGGCCGCGGAGGTCGGGGCCGGACCGAGCGCGGCCAGGTCGATACGCCCGGGCGGTCGGCGGCGGAGCAGCGAGGTGCCACCCAGGGCGGCGACCCGCCGGTGGACGTCGTCCACGGCCGCGGCGGTGGCGGGTACCGAGAGCGTCGCGACCCCGGTGAGGGGGGCGGCGGTCACCTCGGTGGCGTCGGCCAGCTCGAGGAGCAGGCCGGTGAGCAGCGACGGGGTGACCCCCACCCGTACGACGGCGCGGTCCTGCGCGCCGCCGTCGACGGCGGCGCCGTAGGCGGCCCAGGCGGCGTCCGCATCGGCCTCGGAGAGCAGCGGGGCCTCGGCACCGAGCGTCTCGCGGAGCCGGGCCACCCGCCCGTCGACGCCGTCGCGGGTGCCTTCGAGGCGGGCGAGGAGCCGGCCGCCCGACCCGTCCTGCAGCCACTGGACGGCCGAGGCCTCGACGGGGCTCGCGGCCACGGCGTGGGCGTGGGTCGCCGCGTCGGCCAGGGGGGTGGGGAGGGAGACGGTCGCCGTCGCCTCCGGCGTCGGGTGCAGGCGCAGGATCAGCTCGGCGACCACGCCGAGGGTGCCCTGGGCCCCGTGCAGCAGCTTGGTGAGGTCGTAGCCGGCGACGTTCTTGATCACGTGGCCGCCGCTGTGGGCGACGGTGCCGTCGGCGAGGACGACGGTGGCCCCGATGACGAGGTCGCGCAGGGAGCCGAAGGTGAGGGCCAGCGGGCCGGAGTCCGCGGTGGCGAACAGACCGCCCAGGGTGGCTCCGCGCTCGACGCGGGCGGCGTCGAAGGCGACGCGCTGCCCGTGCTCGCCGAGGATCTCCTGGAGCTCGACCAGCGGGGTCCCGGCGCGCACCGCGACGGTCATGTCGCCCGGGTTGTGGCTGATCACGCCGGTGAGGGACGCGGTGGACAGGACGGTGGCGCCCGGCTCGGGCGTCCCGGCCCAGTCGGAGGCGGTGCCCGCCCCGGCGACGAGCAACGGCCCGGTGTGCTCCCGCACGGCGTCGCGCAGGTCGTCCAGGGACTGCGGGGTGACGGTGGGGGTGGCCGACGATGTGGTCACAGGCGCTCGATCACTCCAGCCTCCTCCAGCGGGTGGGCCTGGTACTTGCCCGGCTTCTCCCCGCACAGGCGTGGCGTGGGGAAGATCTTGCCGGGATTGCAGAGGCCGCGGGCGTCGAACCCCGAGCGGACGCGCTTCATGACGTCGAGGTCGTCCTCCGAGAACATCGCCGGCATCGAGCAGGCCTTGTCCGCCCCGATCCCGTGCTCTCCCGAGAGCGACCCGCCGAGCTCGACGCACAGCTCGGCGATGCTGCTCGAGAGCTCCTCGGCCTGGTCGTGCTCGCCGGCGGCCTCCGAGTAGAGGACCAGCGGGTGCAGGTTGCCGTCGCCGGCGTGGAAGACGTTGGCGACGCGCAGCCCCACCTCCGAGCCCATCTCGGCGATGCGGGCGAGGACCTCCGAGAGCCGGGTGCGGGGGACCACCCCGTCCTGGACGATGTAGTCGGGGCTGATGCGCCCGACCGCGGCGAAGGCCGCCTTGCGCCCCTTCCACACCTTCGCCTGCTCGTCCGCGGTCTCGGCGACGTGGATGCGGGTGGCCCCGTGGCGCTCGCAGATCGCGGTGAGCTGCTCGAACTGGGCGTCGCACTCGTCGGCCGGCCCGTCCAGCTCGATGATCAGGGCCGCCGGGGCCTCGACGGTGTAGCCCGCCCCGACCGCGGCCTCGGCGGCCTCCATGGCCAGCGAGTCCATCATCTCCACCGCGGCCGGGATGATCGAGGCGTCCACGATGTCGCCGACGGTGTCGCCCGCGGCCTGCACGGACGGGAAGTCGGCGAGGACAAGACGCTTGGCCTCCGCCTTCTGCAGCAGCCGCACGGTCACCTTGGTGCAGATGCCGAGCGTGCCCTCGGAGCCGACGAAGACCCCGCGCAGGTCGGGGCCCGCCTGCTCCCCGGTCGGTCCGCCGAGGGTGACCAGCGAGCCGTCCGCCAGCACGACCTCCATCTCGAGGACATGGTTGGTGGTGAACCCGTACTTGAGGCAGTGCGCCCCGCCGGAGTTCTCCGCGACGTTGCCGCCGATGGTGCAGACCTGCTGGCTCGACGGGTCGGGCGCGTAATAGAGCCCGTGCGGGCCGGCGGCGCGGGAGATGTCCAGGTTGAACACCCCGGGCTCGAGCACCGCCCGGCGGTTCTCCACGTCGATCTCGAGGATGCGCCGCAGCTTCTGCAGCGAGATCACGACGCCGTCGGCGACCGGCAGCGCCCCGCCGGAGAGCCCGGTGCCCGCCCCCCGCGCCACGAACGGCACCCCGTGACGGGCGCACACCCGTACACAGGCCGCCACCTCCTGCGCGTCGCGCGGGAGCACGACGACCGCCGGGACCTGACGGAAACCGGTCAGCCCGTCGCACTCGTAGCTGCGCAGGCCGACCTCGTCGGTGATGACCGACGCCTTGGGCAGGAAGGCGGAGAAGTCCGCGGCCAGGACGCCGGTGGTGCTGCTGGTGGTGGTCGTGGGTGTGGCCATCGCTCTACACGCTCCCTCGGGTGTGGTGGGGATCCTCGCCCGCCGCCGCCACGAGCGCCACCAGGGCCGACGGGTCGGAGAGATCCTCGGCGACGTGGTCGGCCCCGGCGGCGGAGAGCTCGGCGGCGGTGGCCGCGCCCGTGGCCACCCCGACCGCGACCGCGCCGGCCGCGTGCGCCGCCTCGACGTCGCGAGGGGTGTCGCCGACGACGACCAGCGCCACCGGGCCGCCGTGGCGGCGCTCGAGGCGGTGACGGGCGGTGTGGACGAGGACCGAGCGCGGCCCCGGGAGGTCGCCGTAGACCCCGGCGTCGAGGTCGAACGGCCCGGGGTGCAGGCCCGCCGCGGTGAGCTTGAGCTCGGCACCGGCGCGCACGTTGCCGGTGACGACGATCTGGTCGACCCGCGGCTCGGCGGCGAGCCGTCCGACCGCCTCGGGGACGCCGGGCAGGACCGTGAGCACGTCCACCAGCTCCGGCCCGCGGCCGTGCCACTCGCGCCCGATCGCGGCGACCATCGCCCGGGTGTACGCGTCGCCGCGCCGGACGAGCTCGGCTGCGTGCTCGGGGGGCAGGCCGTCGCGGAACGCCTCCGCGACGAGGTGGTCGGTCATCCCGCCCATCGCCACCGGCGGCGGTTCGTGGCCGGTCACGGCGAGGAACGCGCGGCGCAGCACCTCGCCGCCGACCCGGCCGCCGCGCAGCAGCGTGCCGTCGATGTCCCAGCACACGCCGACCCGGCCGGTCACCGGCTGGTCCCCTCGGGCACCCGGTCGGCCCGGGCGTCGGCGGCGGGAGCCGCGCCCGTCAGCTGGTCGGAGATGCGCCGCGCGGCGTCGCGGAGCAGGGCGCCCACCACCTCCATCCGGTCCAGCCCGAGCCGGGCGGCCGGCCCGGACACCGAGACCGCGCAAGGGGTGGGCGCGCCCGGCACCGGCACGGCGACGCACCGCACCCCGACCTCCTGCTCGCCGTCGTCGACGTGCCAGCCGCGGTCGAGGCCCAGCCGGATCTCGCGGTCGAGGGTCACGACGTCGACGATCGTCGACGGCGTGCGCGCCGGCATCCCGGCCCGCTCGACCAGCGCCCGGGCGAGCGAGGCCTCCACGGTGGAGAGCAGGGCTTTGCCGACCCCGGTGCAGTGCAGCGGGACGTGCGCGCCGACCTCGGTGAACATCCGCATCGGGTGCGGCGAGGGCACCTGGGCGAGGTAGACCGCCGAGGAACCGTCGAGCCCGGCGAGGTTGGCCGACTCCCCGGTCCGCGCGACGAGGTCGGCCAGCACCGGGCGCACGCCGTCGCCCAGCACCCGGCCGGCGGCGTCGCCGAGGCGGACCAGCCGGGGCCCCAGCGCGTAGCGGCGCCCCGGCTCCCGGCGCACGTGACCGAGCTCCACGAGCGTCGACAGCAGCCGGTGGATCGTCGCCACCGGGAGTCCCGAGGCGGCCGCGAGCTCGGAGAGGGTGGCCCGGCCGCCGGCGTCCGCGAGGTCGTCCAGCAGGTCGAAGGCGCGCTGCAGCGACTGTACCGGGCGCCCGCCCGACGGTTCCGGCATGACGGGCCTCCTCCCCGGCTATCGATGACGTGGCTCGCGACGTCGACCCGGCCACTGCAGCATTCCACGATGCGAAAAACAAGTTCCGTGTCGTAGAAAACGCGGCCGCGAGGCCGTACCGTCATGGCCGGGAGTCGCCGCGCATCGTGAGAGGAGCACGCAGTCATGCCGCCGACGGGTGTCGAGGTCTCGGGGTACACCGCCGATCGACAGCATGAGGTGCTCCCCGACGAGGCGCTCGCCTTCCTCGCCGAGCTGCACCGGACCGCGCAGGACACGCGCACCGACCTGCTCGCACGCCGCCGGCAGCGTCGGGAGGAGATCGCGCGCACCGGGACCCTCGACTTCCTGCCGGAGACGCGGGAGATCCGGGACGGGGACTGGCGGGTCGCCGAGGCGCCCGCCGACCTGCGTGACCGTCGCGTCGAGATGACCGGGCCGACCGACCGCAAGATGACGATCAACGCGCTCAACTCGGGCGCCAAGGTGTGGCTGGCCGACTTCGAGGACTCGCACACCCCCACCTGGGAGCTCGTGATCGGGGGCCAGGCGAACCTCGTCGACGCGCAGTCCGGCGACGGCAAGCTGACCTTCGACAGCCCCGAGGGCAAGCACTACGAGGTCTCCGCGGACGAGCAGCCGACCGTCGTCGTCCGCCCCCGCGGCTGGCACCTCGACGAGAAGCACATCACGGTCGACGGCACCCCGATCGCCGGTGGCCTGGTCGACTTCGGGCTCTACTTCTTCCACAACGCGAAGGCGCTCGTCGAGCGCGGGAGCGGGCCGTACTACTACCTGCCGAAGATGGAGTCGCACCTCGAGGCGCGGCTCTGGAACGACGTGTTCGTCAAGGCGCAGGACCTCCTGGGCGTCCCGCAGGGCAGCGTGCGGGCCACGGTCCTCATCGAGACCATCACGGCCGCGTTCGAGATGGAGGAGATCCTCTACGAGCTGCGCGACCACGCCTCCGGTCTCAACGCCGGTCGGTGGGACTACCTCTTCTCGGTGATCAAGAACTTCCGCGAGCAGGGCCGGGACTTCGTGCTGCCGGACCGCAACTCGGTCGGGATGACGGTGCCGTTCATTCGGGCCTACTCCGAGCTGCTGGTGCGCACCTGCCACAAGCGCGGCGCGTTCGCGATCGGCGGGATGGCGGCCTTCATCCCCTCGCGCAAGGACCCCGAGGTCAACGAGAAGGCCACGCAGAAGGTCCACGACGACAAGGCCCGTGAGGCCAACGACGGCTACGACGGCTCCTGGGTCGCCCACCCCGACCTGGTGGAGATCTGCCGCGAGGAGTTCACCAAGGTCCTCGGGGACCGGCCCAACCAGCTCGACAAGACCCGCGAGGACGTCTCGGTCGGGGCCGCGGAGCTGCTCGACGTCACGTCGACCCCCGGGGAGTGCACCGAGGCCGGGCTGCGCAACGACGTGTCGGTGGGGCTGCAGTACATCCAGTCCTGGCTCTCGGGCACCGGGGCGGCCGGCATCTTCAACCTCATGGAGGACGCCGCCACCGCGGAGATCTCGCGCTCGCAGATCTGGCAGTGGATCCACAACGACATCACGCTGGACACCGGCGAGAAGGTGACGCCGCAGTACGTCCGCACCGTGGTCGGCGAGGAGCTGGACAAGATCAAGAACGCGGTCGGCGAGCAGACCTTCGAGAAGGGTCGGTGGCAGGAGGCGCGCGACGTGTTCGAGTCGGTCGCCCTCGCGGACGACTACGTCGAGTTCCTCACCCTGCCGGCCTACGAGCTGATCGACTGACGTGACGGCGGACCCGGCCGCCCGCCCGGACGGGCTGGTGCTCGAGGTCGCCGCGTGCGACGACCCGCGCAGCGTCGGGTTCGTCGAGGCCCTGAGGCTCCGCTCGGATGAGGTGCATCACCCGTCCGGCGTAGGGTCGTTGGGGAATCGTGCATCGACAGCGCCTCGTCTCGGGCTTCGTGGCCGTGCTCGCCCTGCTCCTCGCCGGCGCGGGGATCGCCGCGGCCGCGCCGCCCGACGGCTCGGGGGGTACGGCGCACGCCACCGGCACCGCCCCCGGGCTCTCGTTCTCCTTCGATGTCGCCGAGCACGGGGCCGACCCGCACGCCGCGAGCGGGTACTTCCGCGCGGCGCTGGTCCAGCCTGCGGGCACCCTGATCGCTCCGCAGGGTCCGGCCACCTGCGTGGACGTGCGCGGGGACACCGTCGGCTTCCTCTACCCGCTCGTCGACGGTACCCGGCCCACGGCGCTGCCGTTCACCTCGATCCTCATCACCGCGCACGACGGCGGGCCGGGGCACCCGGACGCGATCGGCATCATCGGCCCGCTCCCGACCGCGGCGTTCGGCGGCCGGTGTGCCCCGTCGGTGCCCTTCCTCCCGGTGACCAGCGGCGACGTCGTCGTCCACGGCGGCAGCTGATCCGGCGCCACCCCCACGCGGTCGGGGGCCCGTCCGCGGCTAGCGTGGCCGCCGTGCCGACCGACGTCCTCGTGGCCCTCTGATGGCGCGCCCCCTCTCCGAGACCGTCGAAGCCGGGTGGGCCCAGGCCCTCGAGCCGGTGGCCGAGGACGTGGCGGCGATGGGCGACTTCCTGCGCGCCGAGGTCGCCGCCGGCCGGACCTACCTGCCGTCGGGGGCGAACGTGCTCCGGGCGTTCACCCAGCCGTTCGACGATGTCCGGGTGCTCGTGGTGGGTCAGGACCCCTACCCGACGCCGGGTCACGCGGTCGGCCTGTCGTTCTCGGTGGCGCCGGACGTGCGTCCGCTGCCCAAGAGCCTGCAGAACATCTTCCGCGAGTACGGCGAGGACCTCGGTCACCCGCCGCCCTCGAGCGGGGACCTCTCCCCGTGGACCCGGCAGGGGGTGCTGCTCCTCAACCGGGTGCTCACCGTCGCCCCGGGCGCGCCCGGCTCGCACCGCAACAAGGGCTGGGAGAAGGTCACCGAGCAGGCGATCCGCGCGCTCGTCGACCGCATCGACGCGCCCCTCGTCGCGATCCTCTGGGGGCGGGACGCCCGGTCCCTCGCCCCGCTGCTGGGTGAGGACGTCCCGACGGTCGAGTCGGCCCACCCGAGCCCGATGTCCGCGGCGGGCGGCTTCTTCGGGTCACGGCCGTTCAGCCGCGTCAACGCCTTCCTCGAGGAGCTGGGCGACGAGCCGGTGGACTGGCGCCTGCCCTAGCACCCGCGAGCGACGGGACGACGGGTCAGCGACGCGCGCCGAAGCGGCGCCGCGAGCGCCGATGCGGGGCGAACATGCTCCACCCGCTGCTGGGGATGGTGTCCGGACGGTGCCGCCCGCCGACCTCGGCGCGGCGGCGGCCGCGGACGAGGGCCAGCAGCCGGGAGAAGGGGCGGCGAGGGGTGCGGCGGTCGAGCACCGGCAACGGCCGCTCCCGGCGCGCCGGCAGCCCGACGATGTCCGGCGAGGGCAGCGGCGCCTCGTCCAGCGCGGCCACGCCCCCCGTCGCGGGAGCCGGAGCCGGGACATCGGCGGCCTGCGCGGGCAGCGGCGCCGGGCCGGCCTGGTCCGCGGGGAGACGCTGGGCCACGACGCGCATCGGGGCCGGCGCGGAGCGACGGTGGACCGTGCGCTCGGCGCGCGGAATGCGGGGCTCGGCGGTCGAGGTCGTGTCCGGTCGGCTCACCACGTCCTCCGTTCATCGCACATCCGCACCGGTCGCTCTCGTTCGATCCTCGCCTACGTACCTTGCAGGCGCAAGGACGACCGCATGTGCGTTCGCCGACGTCGGGCGTCGCGGTCGTCGGGAACGGGATCATGGGGGAGGGTCATCGTGCCGACGTGGACGCCGAGCGAGGCCGGGCTCGAGACGGCCCGGTCCGACGACGGCGGGCTGCTGGTCCGCGCCACGGGCGACGCCGACGGGCCGGTGCTGCACTACACGCGCGCCGAGGTCGACGCGTTCGTGCGGGGGGCGAAGGACGGCGAGTTCGACGACCTGGCCGGTCCGGGCGCGACCACCGGGACGTCCTGAGGCCCGGCGGGCCGGGAAGTGCCCGGGCCCGGACACACCACGGGCCCGGCACGAGGCCGGGCCCGGGAGGCGTGGGGTCCCGGCCGTCGGACGGCCGGGAGCCGGGATCAGGCGCGGCTGACCTTGCCGGCCTTGAGGCAGGAGGTGCAGACGTTCAGCCGCTGGCGGTTGCCCTTGCCGACGCGGGCGTGCACCGTCTGCACGTTCGGGTTCCACCGGCGGTTGGTCCGGCGGTGGGAGTGCGAGACCGACTTCCCGAACCCGGGGCCCTTCGCGCACACGTCGCACACCGCAGCCACTTCGAACACCTCTCGAGATCGCCGACCATCGGAGCGCGCGGCACACGGACCGCCGCACGGCAGGACTCCAGGGTAGCCGAGCCGTGGGGCGGGCCCGGCCGCCGGGGGTGCCCCGACGCCCCGAACGGCTGAGTCGGCCACGTCGTCGGTGGGGGATGAGAACCTTCACCCCGTGGTGGACATGGACTCCCCCCTCGCGGCGGCCCTCGGCGGGCGCTCGGCCGCCGCGTTGCGCAAGCACCTCGACATGCACACCGTCGGGGACCTCCTGCGCCACCTCCCGAGGAAGTACCAGCTGGTCAACGACCTCGGGGCGATGGACCCGCGCGAGCTGCGCGAGGGCACTTACGTGACGGTGGTGGCCGAGGTCGAGCGGGTGACCCACCAACGTCGTCCCCGGCGCGGCGGGCGCGGGCTGCTGGACATCACGAGCATGCAGGTCGCGGTGGGGTCGCTCGAGCTCGGCGTCACCTTCTTCAACCAGCCCTGGCGCCACCTGCAGATGCCGCGCGGCACCCGGGCGATGTTCGCCGGCAAGCTCCAGCGCTTCCAGGGCCGCTGGCAGCTCGACACCCCCCAGGCCCGCAAGATCCGGGGCGACGGCGAGGACGACGACGACGAGTCCCTCAAGCTCCCCCCGGTCACCCCGATCTACCCGGCGACGAGGAACGTCCAGACCTGGGACCTCCTCGCCGCGGTCCGCCAGACCCTCGACGTGTTCGACGACCCGGTGGATCCGGTCCCCGAGGAGATCCGCCGCCGCCACGGCCTCGTCGGGCTCGGGCAGGCGCTGCGCGACATCCACCTGCCGGCCGCGCTCGAGGACACCAGGCCGGCCATGCGGCGGCTCACCTGGGACGAGGCGCTCGCCCTCCAACTCGTGCTGCAGGGCGAGAAGCTCGCCTCGTCGGACCGCCCCGCCCCGCCGTGCCCGCGGGTCGACGACGGCCTCGCCGCGGCGTTCGACGCCCGCCTGCCCTTCACGCTCACCGCGGGGCAGCAGAAGGTGGGGGACGACCTCGCGGAGTCCCTGGCCGCCGCCCGGCCGCTGAACCGGCTGCTCCAGGGCGACGTCGGGTCGGGGAAGACGGTGGTGGCGCTGCGCGCGATGCTCCAGGTCATCGACGCCGGCCGGCAGGCCGTGCTGCTCGCCCCGACCGAGGTGCTCGCCGCCCAACACGCCCGTTCGCTGCGCGCGATGCTCGGCCCCCTCGGGCGAGCGGGGGAGCCCGCGGCGCTGTTCGACGACCACGGCGGGTCCGGCCCGGCCGAGCCCGTCGAGCTCGACAGCACCGACCAGGCGACGAGGATCGTGCTCCTCACCGGCTCGCTCTCGGCGAAGGACCGGCGGGCGGCCCTGCTCGACGTGCAGTCCGGCGCGGCCGGGATCGTGGTGGGCACGCACGCGGTGATCCAGGAGGGCGTGGGCTTCGCGGACCTCGGCCTCGTCGTCGTCGACGAGCAGCACCGCTTCGGGGTGCGGCAGCGCGACGAGCTGCGCTCGCGCACCGGGGACACCGTGCCGCACCTCCTGGTCATGACGGCGACGCCGATCCCGCGCACCGTCGCCCTCACCCTCTACGGCGACCTCGACGTCTCGGTCCTCGACGAGCTCCCCGCCGGGCGGCAGCCGATCGACACCCACGCCGTGCTCGGCGGGCGCCCAAAGTGGCTCGCGCGGGTGTGGGAGCGGGTGCGCGAGGAGGTGGACGCCGGGCACCAGGCCTACGTCGTCTGCCCCCGCATCGGCGACGACGAGCCCGAGGCCGACCCGGGCGACCAGGCCGACGGGACCGCCGCGGCCCCCGTGGACGAGGGCGCCGACGGCGAGGAGCGCCGGCCGCCGCTCGGGGTCCTCGAGGTGGCCGAGCTGCTCGTCACCGGCCCGCTCGCCGGGCTGCGGGTCGAGCTGCTGCACGGTCGGCTGCCCGCCGAGGAGAAGGACGACGTGATGCGCCGCTTCGGGGCGGGCGACATCGACGTCCTCGTCGCGACGACCGTGGTGGAGGTCGGCGTCGACGTCCCCAACGCCACCGCGATCGTCGTGCTCGACGCCGAGCGCTTCGGGGTGTCCCAGCTCCACCAGCTCCGCGGCCGGGTCGGCCGGGGCGGCGCGCCGGCGTCCTGCTACCTCGTGACCGACGCCGAGCCGGGGAGCCCCGCCATGACGCGCCTCGAGCGGATCGCCGGGATCTCCGACGGGTTCGCGATGGCCGACCTCGACCTCGAGCTGCGCAGCGAGGGCGACGTGCTGGGCACCGAGCAGGCCGGTCGGTACTCGACGCTGCGGTTCCTCTCGGTGCGCCGGCACCCCGAGGAGATCGCCGAGGCCCGCGAGGTCGCGCGCGCCGTGCTCGACGAGGACCCGGCACTGTCCCGTCACCCGCGCCTCGTCGGGCTGGTGCGTGCGGTCGTGGGCGACGAGGGCGCGCAGTTCCTCGAGCGCCTCTAGGTCTCGAGTGCCCCCGAACGGCCGCTCCCGGACCGCTCGTCGGGCCCGGACCGCCTCCGAACGGCCCAAATCCTGGCCCGAACGGTCCTGGGGGCCGACGGGCGGCGGGCCGAACGCGGCCGCCGGAGGGAACACGGTGTGACGGGACGGGTACGGGGCGCTCGCCGATCAGCGCGCGGGGCCGACCTCCGAGCGCGACACGCAGGTTCCCGGGGCGCCACACCGGTCACGGTTCGGTTACGGTCTGGCGGTCGGTCCGCAACAGCGAGCCGATGCGCTCGGCCGTTTCGCCCGACTCCCGTCCGGCGGCCTCCCCGGAGCGCGTGACCGTCCAGGACGGGACGGAGATCGTCGGACCACCGCACTCCCCAGCCGTGAGTCCGATCGGGGAACGGCCGCGTGCCGTCCTCGTCCGGTCGCCGTGGGGTGAGGAGATCACGCATGACCGCTGTCCTTCCTCCGGTCAGGCCTGTCCCCGCCGGGCGCCACCGTGCTCCCGACGCCGCGACGACGGGCTCGCTCGGCCCGATCCCGCAGGAGTGGACCGGGCGCGCCGCGCACGGTGCCCCCGCCGACGGCCGTCCGACCGACCCGCGGTCCCGTGCTCCCCAGTCCCGTGCTCCCCAGTCCCGCGGTCCCCAGTTCCATGGCGACCTGCCCCGTGGCGACCAGCCCCGCCGTGACCAGCGGCCCGTGCAGGCGCCGCTGAACCGCGCCGCGCGCACCGCGGGCCTCTCGCTCGCCGCTCTCGGGGCCCTCGCCGGCGCCGGCGGCGCGGCCGCCCACGGGCTGCTCCCGAGCGACCAGCCGGCCACCACCGGCGAGGTCGCGCTCCCCACGAACCTCGCGTCGAGCAACCTGTCGCTGCAGGGGAACTCCCACCAGGCGCAGGCGCCGGCCCTCACCACCGGGGTGATGCCCGTCGTCGCCGCCGTGGCCCCGGTCGCCGCCCCGCAGTACAAGACGGTGGCCGCCTCCACCCGGCAGGCCGCCGCCAAGCCCGCACCGGCCGCGAAGCCCGCCGCCGACCAGCCGTCGTCGCTGGCCAGCTCGGCGATCGAGGCCGCGGAGTCCAAGCTCGGCACGCCCTACGTCTGGGGCGCCACCGGCCCGAACTCCTTCGACTGCTCCGGGCTCATGCAGTTCGCCTTCGAGCAGGCGGGCAAGGACCTCCCGCGCACGGCCGCAGCGCAGTCCCAGGTCGGCGAGAAGGTGTCGATGGACGACCTCAAGCCCGGCGACCTGATCTTCCTCTACAGCCCGGTCAGCCACGTCGTCATGTACGTGGGCAACGGCAAGGTCATCGAGGCCCCGAACAGCGGCGAGGACGTCAAGTACACCCCGCTGTCGAAGATCGAGAAGAACGCCGTCAGCGCTCGCCGCGTCGCCTGAGCGGTCTCACCCGCAGACGAGAATGGCCCGGGAGTCCCTCCCCGAAAGGGAATCCCGGGCCTTGTTCGGTGGACGGACGCTCCCCAGCTCCCATACACCGATGGTCTCGCCGCGGACTCCGCTCGTCCGCGGAACCGCTACGGAGAGGGTGGCCCAACGACCGTGGCCCCAACCGGGTTCGATCGGGTGAAGTGACGTAGCGCACAACGCTACTCAGCGCATCGATCTACCGCTGAGCGGGAGCGCAGGGTCAGGCCCGCAACCGTTGGCGCAGGTCACGCACCCCGCGCGCGGCGGCGGCCCGGACCGCCTGCGCCGCCACCCCGTACTCGTCACGACCCGCGATCTGGCCCCGACGCGCCGTCCCGGGGGCGAGCGTCGGCGGGGCCTGCGCGGGCTCCTCGACGACGAGCGTCTCCGTGGCCAGGGCGTCGGCGGCAAGAGCGTCGGCGGTGCGCCGTGCCTCGTCCCACGCCGCCACGGCCCGGTCCACCGCCGCCACGAACAGCTCGCGGTGGCGGGGGTCGGCCGGCTCGCCCGGGGTGGCCAGCTCCTGCGCGTCACCGAGCGCCTCGACGAAGCGGGCCGTCGCGGGGACCGTCACGTCGACGAGGGCCGGTCGCGCGGCGACCTCACGCGGGTCGGACTCCGCCCGGGCGTACTCGGCCGCGAGCGCCGCGAACCGGTCCCGGGCCAGCACCCAGCGCGCCGCATCGTGCTCGGCGAGCCGTCCGCTGCGCCCGGCGGGGTGTCCGAGCACGACCGTGCGGACCCGGCGGACCCCGCGGCGGGCGAGCAGGACGGTCGCGGTCGCGGCGGCGATCACCGCCGCGACGAGGTCGGCCACGGCCGCGAGCAGCGCCGCCCCGAGGCCCGCACCGCCGACCCAGACACCGAGCAGGACGATCGGCACGAGCAGCAGGAGCAGCGCGGCGAGCCCGTAGAGCCAGGGCACGGCGGACCGTCGCAGGGCAGTGGAGCTGGCCATGTCCCGACCTCCTCGCGCAGGTGACCCCCTCCTTGGTACCGCACCGCGGGCGCGAAAGGGACACGGTTGCGGCCCCGCCCTCCGGTAGCGTGCGCGCGCCCCACCCGGGCCGTGCCGCCCGACGGCCGTCCGGCCAGGTGCCGCGCCGGCGTCCGGCAGGCAGGGTGGTGCTCCCCGACGCCGCGAGCCCCAGGAGACGAGTCGATGTTCCGCAAGGTGCTGGTGGCCAACCGGGGTGAGATCGCGATCCGGGGCTTCCGCGCCGCCTACGAGCTCGGCGCGGCGACGGTGGCGGTCTTCCCGGTCGAGGACCGCAACTCCGAGCACCGGCTCAAGGCCGACGAGGCGTACCAGATCGGCGAGGAGGGCCACCCGGTCCGCGCCTACCTCTCGGTCGAGGAGATGGTCGCGGCGGCACGGAAGGCGGGCGCGGACGCGATCTACCCCGGCTACGGCTTCCTCTCCGAGAACCCGCACCTCGCCACCGCGTGCGCCGAGGCCGGGATCACCTTCATCGGGCCGCCGCCGAGGGTGCTCGCGATGGCCGGCAACAAGCACCGGGCGGTCGCGGCGGCCCGCGAGGCCGGCGTCCCGGTGCTCGACTCGTCCGACCCGTCCGACGACGTCGACACGCTCGTGGCGGCCGCGGCGGAGATGACGTTCCCGCTGTTCGTCAAGGCGGTCGCGGGCGGCGGCGGACGTGGTATGCGGCTGGTGCGCGAGGAGCGGAACCTCCGCGACGCGCTGCAGGCCGCCATGAACGAGGCGTCCTCGGCCTTCGGCGACGCCACGGTGATCCTCGAGCAGGCCGTGATCGACCCGCGGCACATCGAGGTGCAGATCCTCGCCGACGCGTCGGGCCACGTCATGCACCTGTTCGAGCGCGACTGCTCGGTGCAGCGTCGTCACCAGAAGGTCGTCGAGATCGCGCCGGCCCCGCACCTGTCGGCCGAGCTCCGCGAGCGCATCTGCGCGGACGCCGTGAAGTTCGCGACGGCGATCGGCTACGTCAACGCCGGCACCGTCGAGTTCCTGCTCGACGGCGACGGCCACCACCACTTCATCGAGATGAACCCCCGCATCCAGGTGGAGCACACGGTGACCGAGGAGGTCGCCGACGTCGACCTGGTCGCGGCCCAGATGCGGATCGCCTCGGGGGAGACGCTCGCCGACCTCGGCCTCTCCCAGGACGCCGTGGCCCTGCACGGCTTCGCGCTCCAGTGCCGGATCACCACCGAGGACCCGGCCAACGAGTTCCGCCCCGACATCGGCATGATCTCGGCCTACCGCTCGGCGTCCGGCTCCGGCGTGCGTCTCGACGGCGGGACCGCCTACGCCGGCGCGCAGATCAGCCCGCACTTCGACTCGTTGCTGGTCAAGGTCACCTGCCGCGGCCGCGACTTCACGACGGCGGTGCGGCGCGCCCGCCGCGCGCTGGCGGAGTTCCGGGTGCGCGGGGTCTCCACGAACATCCCGTTCCTCATGGCGCTGCTCGACGAGCCGGACTTCCGCGAGGGCCGGGTGACGACGAGCTTCATCGCCGAGCACCCGGAACTGCTCTCCGCCCGCGCGCCCGCCGACCGCGGCACGCGCCTGATGAGCTACCTCGCCGACCTCACGGTCAACAAGCCCCACGGCGCGCCTCCCGCCCTCGCCGACCCGCGGGAGAAGCTCCCGGCCGGCGTCGACCTCGACTCGCCCCCGCCCGACGGTTCGCGCCAGCGCCTCGGCGAGCTGGGTCCGGAGGGCTTCGCGGCATGGCTGCGCGAGCAGTCGGGCGTCCTCGTCACCGACACGACGTTCCGCGACGCCCACCAGTCGCTGCTGGCCACCCGGGTGCGCACCCGCGACCTCGTCGAGATCGCCCCGCACGTGGCGCGCACGGCCCCGGAGCTGCTCTCGCTGGAGTGCTGGGGCGGCGCGACCTACGACGTGGCGCTGCGCTTCCTCGCCGAGGACCCGTGGGAGCGGCTGGCCCGGCTGCGCGAGACGGTGCCGAACCTCTGCCTGCAGATGCTGCTGCGCGGCCGCAACACAGTCGGCTACACGCCCTACCCGACGGAGGTGACCGACGCCTTCGTCGCCGAGGCGGCTCGCGTCGGGATCGACGTCTTCCGGATCTTCGACGCGCTCAACGACGTCGGGCAGATGCGTCCCGCGATCGAGGCCGTCAGGCAGTCCGGCGGGGCGATCGCCGAGGTCGCGCTCTGCTATACCGGCGACCTGATGAACCCGGCCGAGCGGCTCTACACCCTCGACTACTACCTGCGCCTGGCCGAGCAGATCGTCGAGGCGGGTGCCCACGTGCTCGCGATCAAGGACATGGCCGGCCTGCTGCGCCCGCCGGCCGCGCGACGCCTGGTCGGGGCCCTGCGCGAGCGGTTCGACCTGCCGGTGCACCTGCACACCCACGACACCGCGGGCGGGCAGCTCGCCACGCTGACCGCCGCCATCGAGGCCGGGGTCGACGCCGTCGACGCCGCGGTCGCCTCGATGTCGGGCACCACCTCGCAGCCCTCGCTCTCGGCCCTGGTCGCCGCCACCGACCACACCGACCGGCCCACCGGTCTCTCGCTGGACGCCGTCAACGCCCTCGAGCCGTACTGGGAGCTGGTCCGCAGGGTCTACGCGCCGTTCGAGGCGGGCCTGGCGTCGCCGACCGGCCGGGTCTACACCCACGAGATCCCGGGCGGCCAGCTCTCCAACCTGCGCCAGCAGGCCGTCGCGCTCGGTCTGGGCGACCGCTTCGAGCAGGTCGAGGACGCCTACGCCGCCGCGGACCGGATGCTCGGGCACCTGGTGAAGGTGACGCCGTCGTCGAAGGTGGTCGGCGACCTCGCGCTGCACTTCGTGGGCTCCGGGGTGGACCCGGCCGCCTTCGAGGCCGAGCCGTCGCGCTACGACATCCCCGACTCGGTGATCGGGTTCCTGCGTGGCGAGCTCGGCGACCCGCCCGGCGGCTGGCCCGAGCCGCTGCGCACCCGGGCGCTGGAGGGGCGCACCGAGCGCCCGGGCCTCGCCGAGCTCTCCGACGACGAGCGCAAGGGCCTTGAGTCCGACCGGGCGGCCGCCCTCAACGAGCTGCTCTTCCCCGGTCCGACGAAGGACTTCCGCTCCCACCGCGACGCCTACGGCGACACCTCCGTGCTGCGCAGCCAGGAGTTCTTCTACGGGCTGCGCCCCGAGACGGAGTACGCCGTCGACCTCGAGCCCGGCGTGCAGCTGCTCATCGCCCTCGAGGCGATCTCGGAGCCCGACGCGCGCGGGCTGCGGACCGTGCTCATGTCGCTCAACGGGCAGCTGCGCCCGCTGCAGGTCCGCGACCGCGCCGTCGACACCGACGTCAAGGCCGCCGAGAAGGCCGACCGGTCGCAGCCGGGCCACGTGGCGGCGCCGTTCGCCGGGGTCGTGACGCTCGGGGTGGCCGAGGGCGACCACGTCTCCGCCGGCGACACCGTCGCCACCATCGAGGCCATGAAGATGGAGGCGGCGATCACCGCGCCGGTCGGCGGCACGGTCGAGCGGCTGGCGATCGGGAACGTCCAACAGGTCGAGGGCGGCGACCTCGTGGTGGTGTTGGCGTAGGTGAGCCGGATCGTGGCGGGGGCGGCGGGCGGGCAGCGGATCGCCGTCCCGGCGAACGGGGTGCGGCCGACGTCGGACCGCGTCCGTGAGGCGCTGTTCTCGCTGCTGGAGGCCCGCGGGATCCTCGAGGACGCGACCGTGCTCGACCTGTACGCGGGTTCCGGAGCGCTGGGGCTGGAGGCGTTGAGCCGCGGTGCCCTCACGGCCACGCTCGTCGAGCGCGACCCCCGGGCGTGCGGCGTCATCCAGACCAACGCCCGGACGACGAACCTGTCCGGGGTGCTCGTGCGACGGGCGTCGGTCACGACGTTCTTAAGGCGACCCACGGACACCGTCGACCTCGTGTTCGTCGACCCGCCGTACGCCGGCACCGAGGACGAGGTCGACGCCGTGCTCGCCGCGCTCCCGCCGTGGCTCGCCGCCGGCGCGCTCGTCGTCGTCGAGCGGGACTCCCGGTCGCGGACCCCCACGTGGCCGGAGGCGCTGACGCCCGAGCCGCCGCGGGCCTACGGGGAGACGACGCTGCACCTGGCGGGCGCGTGAACCGTCGCGAGGCCGAGGAGCGCTACGCCGCGCTGGTCTCGACCGAGCTCCCCGACGCGGCCCGCCGCGGTGGCTGGGTGATCACCCGGGACCACTGCTTCGGGCGGGTGCTGCTCGACGATGCCGTCGGGGCCTGCTGGTACGACGTCCTGGGTCGCGGGCGGGGTGCGGCGTTCCGGAAGCTGGACGACGAGCAGCTCGCGAACGCCGTCGCCCAGGGCGAGCGGATGCTGTGCGAGGGCGCGGCCACGGTGCGGGCGCTCGACGCGCAGTCGCTCGCGTGGCGGGGCAGGGCCCCGAGCCCGACGGGGGAGCATGATCCCGGCCGTGGACTTCGCAGAGAAGACGGCGGGCTGGGCCCCGGAGCCGGTGACGACGACGGGCACCACGACGGCGTGGTCGGTCGCGGCCGCCTCGGGGCTCTTCGACCTCGACGCCGTGGCCGGCGAGGGCGAGGTTCTCCCGCCGATGTGGCACTGGTTCGGGTTCCTCTCCCACCCCCGATCCGACGAGCTCGCGGAGGACGGCCACATCGACGACGGGCACTTCCTCCCGCCGATCCCGCAGCGCCGCCGGATGTTCGCCGGTGGGCGGCTGCGGCCGACCCGCCCGATGCGGGTCGGCGAGACGCTGACGCGGACCTCGACGCTGGCGCGGGCGGAGGTCAAGCACGGGCGCAGCGGCGAGATGCTGCTGGTGACGGTGCGCGACGAGTTCCGGGCCGGGGACGGCGGGGTGGTCGCCACCGAGGAGTCCGACCTGGTCTACCGCTCCCAGGCGCCCGGGCAGGCGCGGGGGATCGGGTTCGACGCCCCGTCGGGCGAGGCGCCGCCGACCTCCGGTGAGGCGGTGACGATCGTCCCGGAGGAGACGCTGCTCTTCCGGGTCTCGGCCCTGACCTACAACAGCCACCGCATCCACTACGACCACCCGTACGCCACGGGCGTCGAGGGCTACCCCGGCCTCGTCGTCCACGGACCGCTGCTCGCGCTGCTGCTGCTCGAGATCCCGCGTCGCCACCGTCCCGGCCGCACGGTGACGGCGTTCGACTACCGGCTCTCGCGGCCCGCGTTCGCCGGCAGCCGCGTCGTCGCCGATCACGACGGCGACCCGGGCGGGTCCGACGCCCCCGAGCTCACGCTCGCCGCGGGCGCGGCGGGCCTCCCGCCCTCGGTCACGGGCACGATCACCCTGGCCTGATCGCAGCGAGGAACGACTCGAGCCCCTCGACGACGACGTCGGGCAGCCGGCGCCGTCGCCACGCGCCCGCCGTCACCGCGAGGTGGACCTTGACGACGTGGTCGCCCCCGGTCGCCCGGTGGGTCTCCCGGTAGCCGAGCCGGGTGCTGACGCGCAGCGAGGCGGCGTTGCCGGCCGCGGCACCCGTCACCGCGCGGACCGCGCCGAGATGGTCGAACGCCAGCTCGAGCAGCATGAGCCGGACCCGGCGCCCCAGCCCCCGGCCCTGCTCGGCCCGCGCCAGCCACGACGACGTGTGCACGGTGCCCGCCGGGTGGTCGATCTCGTGGGCGAGCACCACGAGCCCGATCGTCCGCCCGCCCTCCAGGACCGCGAGCGGCATCCGCCACCGACCCGCCGTCGGGACCTCCCGCAGCCGCCAGGACCATTCGAGGAATCGGCGCGCGGCGGCGTCCCCGGAGTCGGCGGGCCAGCCGAGCAGCTCGGTCTCCCGGCCCGGCTCGACGATCCCGCCGGGCTCGGCGACGATCGCCGCCAGCTCGAGCAGCTCGACGTCGGTCGGCGGGGCGAGCACGAGGCCCGCGTGGGCGACGGTGACGCCGAACTGCGGGTAGAGCGCCGCGAGGTCGTCGCGCAGCAGGCCGGGGTCCACGCCGCTCATCGTGGCCCGGATCCGGCATGATCACCGCCATGCGTGCGGTCTGTCCCGGCTCGTTCGACCCGGTGACCCTGGGGCACGTCGACGTGGTCCGGCGGGCGGCGGCGATGTTCGACGAGGTCGTCGTTGCGGTGGCGGTCAACCCGGCCAAGCAGGGGCTGTTCACCGTCGACGAGCGCCGGGAGCTCATCGCGGGGGCGGTCGGCGACCTGGGGAACGTCACGACGGCGGCCTTCTCCGGCCTGCTCGTGGACTGGTGCGCCGAGCAGGGGGTCGGCGTGATCGCCAAGGGGCTTCGCTCGGACACCGACTACGCCTACGAGCTGCCGATGGCCCAGATGAACCGGCACCTCACCGGCGTCGACACCGTCTTCCTCACCGCCGACCCGGCGCACACGTTCGTCTCCAGCTCGCTGGTCAAGGAGGTCGCGCGCGGGGGCGGGGACGTGTCGGCGTTCCTCACCCCCGCCGTGCTCGAGGCGCTCACGGCGCGGCTCGCCGGCGGCTGAGCCGGGGGACCGAGCCCGTGGTGCGTGAACGGCGCCGTCCTGCCGTCGGACGCCAGGATCGTGCCGTTGCTGCCACCGGGGGGACCGAGCCCGTGGTGCGTGAACGGCGCCGTCCTGCCGTCCGACGCCAGGATCGTGCCGTTGCTGCCACCGGGGGCCGAGGCCCTCGACACGCCGGACCGCGAACGAATGCACCGTCCGTGCGAGCGGGCGCCGCACACTGGCCGAGCCGACGTGACGTGGGAGGTGGGCGGACGTGTACCGGGTGTTCGAGGCGCTCGACGAACTGGTGACGATCTGCGAGGAGGCTCGCGGGGTCCCCATGACGACGAGCTGCGTCGTGCCCCGGGGGGACGTCCTCGAGCTTCTCGACGACATCCGCGAGGCGATCCCGGGCGAGCTCGACGACGCCCAGGACGTGCTCGACCACCGCGACCAGCTGGTGAACGAGGCCACCGAGCAGGCCTCGCGCGCCACCGAGGAGGCGCGGACCGAGGCGGACCGCATCCTCGCCGAGGCCCGTGAGCAGGCCCAGCAGATGATCGCCGAGGCCGAGCACGAGGCGGAGCGCGTCGTGTCGCGGGGCCGCCGCGAGTACGCCGACCTCACCGACCGCGCCGCCGCGGAGGCCGACCGCATGGCCGAGGCGGGGCGGCAGAGCTACGACCGCGCCGTCGACGACGGGCGCGCCGAGCAGCAGCGCCTCGTCTCCGAGCACGAGGTCACCCTCGCCGCCCACGACGAGGCCGGCCGCATCCTCGACCGGGCCGCCGATGACGCCCACCGCGCGCGGACCGAGTGCGACTCCTACGTCGACTCCGCGCTCGCCGAGTTCACCGAGACCCTCGAGTCGGTGCTCGACACCGTCGGGCGGCACCGTCACCAGCTGCGGACCGGGCAGGTCGGGGTGGGCGCGGGCTCGCACGACGAGCGCGGCGAGCGCGGCGAGCGCGGCGGCGACGCCGCCCGCTGGTCCGACCGCGCAACCGCGTAGACCCGTTCCGTACCCTCTGGGACCAACGGGTGCCGTGGGGGAACACGTCCCCCGGCCGAGCACGTTGGAACGCGGCGAGATGACTACTGACAAGACCCCCCACGAGAAGACGGCGCCGCCGGACCCGACGAGTCCGTGGACGGTCGACGTCCTGCGCGAGCTCTCGCGGCGCCCCGGCACGATGAAGCCCTGGGTGCGCGACGTGCCCGCGCCCGACGACTTCGGGCTCGAGGTCATCGGCGTGCCCGCCGGCGAGCCCATCCACCTCGACCTGCGCCTCGAGTCCGTCGTCGAGGGCGTCCTCGCGAGCGGCACCGTGAGCGCCGACGTCGTCGGGGAGTGCTCCCGGTGCCTCGGCGAGGTGACCGACCAGGTCGAGGTCGACGTCACCGAGCTCTACGCCTACCCGGACTCGGTGACCGACGAGACGACCGACGAGGACGACGTCAGCCGCATCGTCGACGAGAAGATCGACCTGGAGCCCGCCGTCCGCGACGCGGTGCTGCTGGAGCTGCCGAACGCGCCGTTGTGCCGCGAGGACTGCCCCGGCGTGCCCTCCCCGGACGAACAGGCATGGGCCTTCGTGCCGGCCGGGACCACGCGTGAGAGAATCGATCCTCGCTGGGCCGCCCTGCAGGAGCGTTTCGCCGGCGGCAGCACAGAGAACTGAGGAGATCGAACCACCGTGGCCGTCCCCAAGCGCCGGATGTCGCGCGCCAACACCCACGCCCGCCGCTCGCAGTGGAAGGCGTCCGCGCCCACGCTCGCGGCGTGCCAGAACAAGGCCTGCGGGAAGCCGAAGCCCCCGCACGTGGCCTGCCCGAACTGCGGCCAGTACGCCGGCCGCCGGGCCGTCGCCCCGGCCTGACGTCGGGGTGCCCCCGACGGCGCCCGCGCCCTCGCCGGGGCGCGACGATCAGGACCGCAGCGATGCGGTGGGCGAGGACCGGGCGGTGCGGCTCTGCCGCGTGCTCGGGGTCGAGGTCGACCCCGAGCTGCTGACGCTCGCCCTCACCCACCGGTCCTACGCCTACGAGAAGGGTGGCCTGCCCACCAACGAGCGCCTGGAGTTCCTGGGCGACTCGGTGCTGGGTGTCGCCGTCACCGAGCGGCTCTACCGCGAGCACCCCGACCTGCCCGAGGGGCAGCTCGCCAAGCTGCGCGCGAGCGTGGTCAACATGCACGCCCTCGCCGGGGTGGCGCGCACCCTCGGGCTCGGCGAGCTGATGTACCTCGGCCGCGGCGAGGAGATGACCGGCGGCCGCGACAAGGACTCGATCCTGGGCGACGCCGTCGAGGCGATCCTGGGCGCGGTCCACCTGCAGCACGGCATCGACGTGTCCCGCGTGCTCGTGCTGCGGCTCTTCGGCGACCTCATGCATGCCGCCCCGCGCCTCGGCGCCGGCCTGGACTGGAAGACCAGCCTCCAGGAGCTCACCGCGGCCACCGGGCGGGGCGTGCCGGAGTACCGGATCACCGACGAGGGCCCGGACCACGCCAAGGAGTTCACGGCGACGGCCGTCGTCGCCGAGAAGGACCTCGGCGTCGGGGTGGGGCGCACCAAGAAGGACGCCGAGCAGAAGGCCGCCCAGGCCGCCTACGAGGCGTTGCAGGGCGAGACCGCCGACGACGGCGGCTGAGCTGCCCGAGCTGCCCGAGGTGGAGGTCGTGCGCCGCGGCCTCGCCGACCACGCGATCGGGCGCACGGTGTCCTCGGTCGAGGTGCGGCACCCGCGGGCGGTGCGGCGCCAGCCGGGCGGTGCGCCGGAACTGGCGAGCCGGCTGGCGGGGCGCACGCTCGTGGCGGCCCGGCGCCGGGGGAAGTTCCTGTGGGTCGATCTCGCCGACCGGGAGGGGAGTCCCGACGGCGCGGTGCTCGCGCACCTCGGGATGAGCGGTCAGCTGCTGGTACAGCCCGCCGACCGGCCCGACGAGCCGCACCTGCGGGTGCGGGTCCGCTTCGACGACGGCGGCCCGGAGCTGCGGTTCGTCGACCAGCGGACGTTCGGCGGGCTGACCGCGGCCGATACGGTGGTCTCCGACGGGGAGACGGTCCCGGCGCTCGTCGCCCACATCGGGCGGGACCCGCTCGACGAGCGCTTCGACCTGGAGGCGGCCGTCGGGGCCTACCGCCGTCGGCGCACCGAGCTCAAGCGGGCGCTGCTCGACCAGACGCTGGTCTCGGGGATCGGCAACATCTACGCCGACGAGGCGCTGTGGCGGGCGAAGCTGCACGCGCTGCGGCCGACGGCGACGCTGACCCGTCCGGAGGGGCGGCGCGTGCTCGGCGCGGCGGCCGAGGTGATGGGCGAGGCGCTCGCGGCGGGCGGGACCTCGTTCGACGCGCTCTATGTCGACGTCCACGGCGACCGCGGGTACTTCGAACGCTCCCTCGCGGTCTACGGGCGCGAGGACGAACCGTGCCCGCGGTGCGGGACGGCGATCGTGCGGTCGGCGTTCACGAACCGCTCGTCGTACTGGTGTCCGACGTGCCAGAAGGCGCCACGTCGGAAGGTGCGCTGACGCGCAGGTGAGCACTTTCCGGGGTCATAGCGCCGGAAAGTGCTCACCTGCGCGAAGCGCACCTACTTCTCCATCAGCTGCTTGAACTGCTCGAGCGCCTTCTCGATCTTCTTCTGCGGGTCGTCGAAGAGCTTCGCGCCCAGCTCGCCGGCCTTCCCGCCGGGCGGCTGGATGTGCATGCTGACCTCGACCCCGGTCTTGTCGCCGTGGTTGTCGAAGCGCACGGCGCCACCGGTGTCGATGTGGTTGCTGCTCTCCTCGATCGACTTCCACGCGATCTTGCGGTCCTGCTCCTCGTCGATGATCTTGGCGTCCCACTCGATCTTCTTGCCGAGCGGGCCGTCGACCACCCAGTGCGTCACGTCCGCGTCGCTCGACTTCGCCTGGACCGACTCGACGTCGTCGAGGATCTCGGGGAGGTGGGTGAGCGGGCGCCACCACTGGTAGCAGCGGTCTGCGGGGGCGTTGACCTCGAGGTAGTGCGTGGCTGTGGTCATGGGGGCGGATGGCCAGGAGACCCGGGCCTCGAAACGGGCCGATCATGGCGGGGCGTAGCGGGTCACATCCGGGTTTCGCGTAGCGTCAACCGGCACGCAGGGCGCGCGAGCCGTGGCGGCCAGGGAGGGGGACCAGCCGCTGTGCACCTCAAGAGCCTGACCCTCAAGGGGTTCAAGTCCTTCGCCTCGTCGACCACGCTGCGCTTCGAACCGGGCATCACCTGCGTGGTGGGGCCCAACGGCTCGGGCAAGTCCAATGTCGTCGACGCCATCAGCTGGGTGCTCGGCGAGCAGGGCGCGAAGGCGTTGCGCGGCGGGAAGATGGAGGACGTCATCTTCGCCGGCACGTCCGGGCGCTCGCCGCTCGGCCGCGCCGAGGTGACGCTGACGATCGACAACTCCGACGGCGTGCTCCCGATCTCCTACACCGAGGTCTCGATCACCCGGCGGGTCTTCCGGTCCGGCGCCGGCGAGTACGAGATCAACGGCAGCTCGTGCCGGCTGCTCGACGTCCAGGAGCTGCTCTCGGATTCGGGCATCGGCCGCGAGCTGCACGTGCTCGTGGGGCAGGGCCAGCTCGACGCGATCCTCCAGTCGCGGCCCGAGGAGCGCCGCGCGTTCATCGAGGAGGCGGCGGGCGTCCTCAAGCACCGCAAGCGCAAGGAGAAAGCGCTGCGCAAGCTCGAGGCGATGGAGGCCAACCTCGCCCGGCTGGCCGACCTCACCACGGAGCTCCGGCGCCAGCTCAAGCCCCTCGGCCGCCAGGCCGAGATCGCGCGCCGCGCCCAGACCATCCAGGCCGACCTGCGCGACGCCCGGCTGCGCCTGGCCGCGGACGACCTCGTGATGCTGCGGACCACGATCGCGCGGGACCGCGCCGACGAGGACGAGGCCCGGCGCCGCCGCGACGAGACCGAGCGGGCGCTCGCGGTGGAGTCCGAGGCGTCGACGGAGCTCGAGGCGGCCCTCGAGCGCGACGCCCCGGCGCACGACCACGCCGTCGCCGCCCACCACCGCCTGTCCGCGCTCGCCGAGCGGCTGCGCGGCACGGTGGCGCTGGCCGCCGAGCGCCACCGCCACCTCGTGACCCCCGACGACGCCCCGAGCGGGCCGGACCCCGACGAGCTCGAGCGGCGCGCCGAGGAGGCCGCGGCGACCGAGGCCGGCCTGGCCGACGAGGTCGCCGAGGCGCGGGAGGCCCTCGAGGGGGCCGCCGCCCACCGGGAGGACGCCGAGGAGACGCTCTCCGCGGCGGAGCGACGCCTCGCCGCCGCGCGGCGGGCCGCGGCCGACCGGCGTGAGGGGCTGGCGCGGCTGGCCGGGCAGGTCGAGACCCAGCGCGGCCGCGTCGCGGCGGCGGTGGAGGAGCTCGAGACCCTCGCGTCCTCGATCTCCGAGGCGGGCGAGCGGGCGGCCGCGGCCCGCGAGGAGCTCGCTGGGGCCGAGGAAGAGGCGGGCTCGTCGGCGCCGCGACCCGACGACGACACCGCGCAGCCGGGCGGCGCGCCCGGGGAGGCAGGGGAGGACGCGCCCACCGACACCGACCCGGAGGCCGCGTTCGACGCCGCCACCGAGCGCCACGAGCAGGTCCGCGCCGAGGTCGACCGCGCCGGCGCCGCGCACCGCGACGCGGAGCGGGACCGCGCGCACTGGAAGGCTCGCGTCGAGGCGCTCGAGCTCACCCTGACCCGCCGCGACGGCGCCGGCGAGCTGCTCGCCGGCGGCCGGGACGGGGTGCTCGGGTCGGTCGCGGCGCTGCTGCGCGTCCCGGCGGGGGAGGAGGCGGCGATCACCGCCGCGCTCGGTCCCGCCGCGGACGCCGTCGTCGTCACCGGCCCCGACGCGGCCGCCGACGCGCTGGCCCACCTGCACGCCGCCGACGCGGGCCGCGCGGGGCTCGTCGTGACCGGGGCCGCCGTCGCCGAGGAGGCGCGCGGGGAGGCGCCCGCCGGGTCGCGCTGGGCCATGGATCTGGTGAGTGCCCCCGGACCGCTCGCGGGCGCGGTCGCCCGGCTGCTCGCCGGCGTCGTCGTCGTGGACGACCTCGCGGCCGCGCGGGCGGTCGTCGCCGCCCACCCCGAGCTCACGGCGGCCACCCGGGGCGGGGACGTGCTCGGCGGCTCCTGGGCGGTGGGCGGCCCCTCGGGCAGTCAGTCGATCCTGCAGATGCAGTCCGCGGCCGACGAGGCGGGGGACCGGCTCGCCGAGGCCGAGCGGGCGGTCGCCGTCGGCGCCGCCGCGCTGGAGGAGGCGCGGACGGCGGAGGCGGCGGCCCGGGCGGAGGTCGGCGTCGCCCGCCAGGTGCGCGACGACCACCGACGGGCTGCGGCGGAGCGCCGCCGGGCGGCCGAGGCCCGGCGGGCGCAGGACGACGCGCGGCGTGCCGAGGAGGCCCGTCGGCTGGGCCGGCTGGCCGAGACCGTGCGCGGCGCCGAGGCCGAGCTCGCCCGCCTCACCGAGCGCCGGGCAGCGGTGGAGACCGCGCGCGACGAGCGGCGGGCCGAGCTGGACGACCTCTCCGAGCGCCTCGCCATGGCCACCGACCAGGCCGAGGCCGACGGCGACGAGGCCGGCGAGGAGGACACCGCGACGCGGGACGCGGCGGCGGCCGCGGTGACCGCCGCCCGGGCCGCGGAGGTCGAGGGCCGGCTGGCGCTGCGCACCGCCGAGGAGCGGGCGCGGGCGGTCACCGGCCGGGCCGAGTCGCTGCGCCACCGGGCCCGGTCCGAGCGGGAGCAGCGGGAGCGGGCCGCGCAGCGACGCCGCGAGCGCGAGCGGGCGGCTGCCCTGCTCGCGGAGGTCCTCGAGCACGGCCGGGCGGGCGCGGAACGGATCGCGGCGTCGGTCACGCGGGCCGTGGCCGAGCGGGACCGGCTCGCCGCGACGCGTCAGGCCCGGGTCGCGGAGCTCGAGGGCGTCCGGGAGCGCCTGCGCGGGCTGACGCAGACCCTCGAGCGCCTCACCGACGCCGTGCACCGCGACGAGGTGCTGCGCGCCGAGCAGCGCACCCGGCTGGCGCAGCTGGAGGAGTCGATCGGCGAGCGCTTCGGCATCGGCCTCGACGACCTCGTCCGCGAGTACGGCCCCGACGCCGGGATCCCGCCGAGCGAGGCCGAGGTCGCCGAGGTCACGGCGGCGCGCGAGCGCGGCGAGCAGGTCACGATGCCGCCGCCGCTGGCCTACGACCGCGCCGAGCAGCAGCGCCGCGCCGCGCGCGCGGAGAAGGAGCTGGGCACGCTCGGGAAGGTCAACCCGCTCGCGCTGGAGGAGTACGCCGCCCTCGAGGAGCGGTACCGCTTCCTGTCCACACAGCTCGAGGACGTCAAGGCCTCCAAGCGGGACCTGCTCTCGGTCGTCGCGGACGTCGACCAGCGGATCCTCGACGTCTTCGCCGAGGCGTTCGCCGACGTGGCCCGCGAGTTCGAGATCGTCTTCCCGGTCCTGTTCCCCGGCGGCGACGGCCGGCTCGTGCTCACCGACCCCGACGACCTGCTCACCACCGGCGTCGAGGTGGAGGCCCGCCCGCCCGGCAAGAAGGTCAAGCGGCTCTCGCTGCTCTCGGGTGGGGAGAAGTCGCTCACCGCGGTCGCGATGCTCGTCGCGATCTTCCGGGCCCGGCCCTCACCGTTCTACGTCCTCGACGAGGTGGAGGCGGCCCTCGACGACGCGAACCTGCGCCGCCTCATCGGGCTGCTCGACGACCTGCGGCGCTCGTCGCAGCTGGTGATCATCACCCACCAGAAACCGACGATGGAGATCGCCGACGCCCTGTACGGGGTGAGCATGCGCGGCGACGGCATCACGGCGGTCGTCTCCCAGCGGCTGCGCGGCCGCGACGCCCCCGGACCGCTGTCCGGAGCGGACGCCACCCCGGTGGCGTGACCCCCTGCTTCCGTGACGGAGTGTCGCGCTAGCATAGCTTTGCGTGATCGAGGGGGTCATGCGTCCGTGGCCGACGACGACGCGGGCGGGGAATCCCGCAGGACGGTGACCCGGCCTACCGTCGAGGTCGTCGGCGTGGTGGTGCACCACGAAGCTCGGGGAGAGGTCGGACGCATGACGGTGCTCCAGCCCGGACGCTACGTCCAGCTCAATCGATCCAGGTCGACTCCCGCGCGCGGTACCGACGTCCCGGTCGGGCACCTCGTCGTCGACGCCTCCCACAGCGTGCTCTGCCCGCAGCTCGGGAAGAGCCACCTCGCCGTCACCGTCGACGACCTGCCGCTGACCGTGCGGTGGGGCCGCACGGACATCGCGCTGCCCGCGGGGCGGCACCGCGTCGAGATCGTCGTCGACCGGGGTGACGGCTGGGGTCGCGTGGTCGAGGCCGTCCCGGTGGCCGCCGGGCACACCGTCGACGTCTACTACCGCGCCCCCGCCCTGGCGGGCCGTCCCGGGTCGGTCGGTCCGGTGCCGCAGTCGACGCCAGGAGTGGCCGCGCTGCTCGGGCTGCTCCTCGTGGTGCTCGTCCTGCTCGGCGGGCTCGTCGGGACCGGGATCGCGCTGTTCCTCTGACCGCGTTCGGGGTCGGCCCCTGCGGCCGCGGAGGAGCGGCCGCTCGCCGGACCATGATCAAGGAGTCGGTGCACGCCGGGCGGAGATCCGGTCGACCTGCAGTGACTCCCTCGGCGCCGGGCGCCGCCCACGTGGTGCGGCGGCCCGGGACGAGCGCGGCTGACAGGATGGTGCGGTGAGCTCGACGCTGACTGACACCGCCCTCCGGGGTCCCGATCTGCTGCCCGGCCACGCCGACCTGCTGGCCCAGGCGCCGGCCACCGGACTCTCGCCCGGGGTGCTCACCGGGATCGTCGTCGCGGTCGTCGTGGTCGTGCTCCTGGTGGTGCTGGTCGTCGGGCTGGTACTCGCGCGGCGTCGCCGGATCTCGCTGCGCGAGGCCGAGGAGGCCGAGCAGGCCAAGCCGGCCAAGGGCACCTACGCCGCGGGCGGGGGGTTCTCGTTCTCCGCCGGCAGCGGTGGGGGCACCGCGACGAAGGAACGGCCTGCCGCGCCGGAGCCGACCCCGGAGCCGACCCCGGAGCCGACCCCGGAGCCGGAGCCCGCGCCGACTTCTCCCGCCGAGCCGGCCGCGACCACCGAGGCGCCCCCCGCCCCCGTCGAGACCCCGACCGCGGAGCCGACACCCGCTGAGTCGTCGAGCACCGAGGCCCCGCCCGCCCCCGAAGCGCCCCCGGCCCCCGTGGAGACGCCCGCCCCCGTGGAGACGCCGGCCCCCGTCGAGACCCCGCCGGCCCCCGTGGAGACGCCGGCCCCCGTGGAGACGCCGGCCCCCGTCGAGACCCCGCCGGCCCCCGTCGAGGCCCCTTCCGCGGAGCCGGCGCCCGCCGAGCCCGCGACGACGGAGGCGCCGCCCGCTCCGGCCGAGGCCGCCCCGGCCCCCGCCGAGCCGATCGCCTCGCCCGACGGCCGGCTCGAGCGGCTGCGCGGACGGCTCGGCCGGTCCCGCTCGACGCTCGGCACCGGCCTGCTCGGCCTGCTCGGCGCGGGGGACCTCGACGAGGACTCCTGGGAGGAGGTCGAGGACCAGCTGCTCATGGCCGACCTCGGCTCGGCCACCACCCGGGAGGTCGTCGGCAAGCTCCGCGAGCGCATCGCCTCCCGCGGCGTCCGCACTTCCGAGGAGGTGCGCGACCTGCTGCGCGAGGTGCTCGTCGAGACCCTCGGCACCGACCTGGAGCGCTCGGTGCGCGCGCTGGCGCACGACGGCCGGCCGGCGGTGGTGCTCGTCGTCGGGGTCAACGGCACCGGCAAGACGACGACCACCGGCAAGCTCGCGCGGGTGCTGGTCGGCGGCGGCCACGAGATCGTGCTGGGGGCGGCCGACACCTTCCGCGCGGCGGCGGCCGAGCAGCTCCAGACGTGGGGCGAGCGGGCCGGGGCGCGCGTGGTGCGGGGCGCCGAGGGCGCCGACCCGGCGAGCGTCGCGTTCGACGCCGTCAAGAAGGGCTCCGAGGCCGGGGCCGACGCCGTGCTGCTCGACACCGCCGGTCGCCTGCACACCAAGACCGGGCTCATGGACGAGCTGGGCAAGGTCAAGCGCGTGGTGGAGCGGCAGGCCGACGTGGACGAGGTGCTCCTCGTGCTCGACGCGACGACCGGGCAGAACGGCCTGACCCAGGCGCGGGTGTTCGGCGAGGTGGTGGACGTGACCGGGGTCGTGCTCACCAAGCTCGACGGTACGGCCAAGGGCGGGATCGTCTTCCAGGTGCAGCGCGAGCTCGGCGTGCCCGTGAAGCTCGTGGGGCTCGGCGAGGGTCCCGACGACCTCGCGCCGTTCGAGCCCGAGGCGTTCATCGACGCGCTCCTGCGCTGAGCGGCATCGGCGTCGTGCACCCGCTCGGGAATGATGTCGCGGTGAGCACCGGCAGCTGATCGGGTGACACGCTGCGCGTTCGTGGCGGACGCGACGTTGCGCGCCGTGCACGGACATCGAGTGACCTCAGGCACTCCACTGCTGCTTGTCCGGTTCGGCAACCTGATGGTGACACGCGCGGGGCGGCTGTTAACTGCTGCGAAACACTCCCCGACGGCGCCCGAAACACACCCTGCGCATCCTTCCCTCCCAGTGATCGCCAAGGAGTCGGTGAACGCAGGAGGGACGAACGACCGTGTTGAATGCCGGTAGTACCGCGTGGGTACTCGCCAGCGCCGCGCTGGTGATGCTCATGACGCCAGGGCTCGCTTTCTTCTACGGCGGGATGGTCCGCTCGAAGAGCGTCCTGAACATGCTCATGATGAACTTCATGTGCCTCGCGATCGTCGGGGTGCTGTGGTGCCTCTACGGCTTCTCGCTCGCGTTCGGCAACGACGCCTTCGGCGGCCTGATCGGCGACTTCCAGTACCTGGGCCTGGGCAACTCGTTCCCCGGTGGGTCGCAGGAGATCGTGGGCGCCAGCACCGGCGACGGTATCCCCGTCCTCGCCTTCGCGATGTTCCAGCTGATGTTCGCCGTCATCACCCCCGCGCTGATCTCGGGGGCGGTGCCGGAGCGCATCAAATTCTGGAGCTGGGGCCTGTTCGTCGTGCTCTGGTCGACGATCGTCTACTTCCCCGTCGCGCACTGGGTGTTCGCGTTCGACGGCTACGCGGGCGAGAAGGGCGGCTGGATCGCGAACTCGCTCAAGGCGCTCGACTTCGCCGGTGGGACCGCGGTCCACATCAACGCCGGTGCCGCGGGGCTGGCGCTCGCGGTCGTGCTCGGCAAGCGGCGCAACTGGCCGCGCGACCCGGGCCGCCCGCACTCGCTCCCGTTCGTGCTGCTCGGCGCGAGCCTGCTGTGGTTCGGCTGGTACGGCTTCAACGCCGGATCGGCCCTGGGCGCCAACTCGACCGCCGCGGTCGCCTTCACGACGACCACCATGGCCACCGCCGCCGCGACCGTGGGCTGGCTGGTCGTCGAACAGTTCCGTGACGGCAAGCCGACCACCCTCGGTGCCGCGTCCGGCGCCGTCGCCGGTCTCGTCGCGATCACCCCGGCCTGTGCCTACGTCAACCCGGTCGGTGGCCTCGCGATCGGCTTCATCGCCGGTGCGGTCTGCGCCCTGTGCGTGTCCATCAAGTTCCGGCTCGGCTTCGACGACTCGCTCGACGTCGTCGCGGTCCACCTCGTCGGCGGTCTCGTCGGCACCCTGCTCATCGGGTTCTTCGGCACCACGTCGCTGAACTCCTCGAGCGCCGACGGCCTGTTCTACGGCGGTGGCTTCGACCAGCTCGGCAAGCAGGCCGTGGCGGCCTTCTCGGTCCTGCTCTACTCGTTCGTGGTCACCTCGATCATCGCGCTGCTGATCAAGTACACGATCGGGTTCCGGGTCAGCGACGAGGACGAGGCTGCGGGCATCGACGAGTCGCAGCACGCCGAGTCCGGCTATGACTACTCCGGCCTCAGCGGTGGAGGAAACTCCTCCCTGCTGGGCGCGGGTGCCACCGGGTCCTCGATGCCTGCGACTCCCAGGGAGGGTGCTCCGCGATGAAGATGGTGACCGCGATCATCAAGCCGTTCGTGCTGGAGGACGTGAAGGGGGCGCTGGAGCAGCTCGGCGTCCTGGGCATGACCGTCAGTGAGGTCCAGGGCTACGGCCGCCAGAAGGGCCACACCGAGGTCTACCGCGGAGCCGAGTACTCCGTGGACTTCGTCCCGAAGGTCCGCATCGAGGTCGTCACCGACGACCCGACCGCGGAGAAGGTGCTCGACGCGATCGCCGAGACCGCCCGCACCGGCAAGATCGGTGACGGCAAGGTCTGGGTGACCCCGGTCGAGACCGTGGTGCGCGTGCGCACCGGCGAGCGCGGGGCCGACGCCCTGTAGCTCGCGGGACGCGTCCGGTGCGACCCGGCGCCGGGACCGGTCCTCTGTGACCGGCCCTGGCGTCGTGGCCGCTCGCGCGCCCGCCGGCGTG
>NZ_DASXJD010000202.1:0-33060 GCF_036497585.1 Actinomycetospora sp.
CGCCACCGTCGGCGCCACCGTCGGCGCCACCGTCGGCGCCACCGTCCGCGCCACCGTCCGCGCCACCGTCGGCGCCGCCGCCGGCCGCTCCGCCGTCGGCGGGACCGTGCCCGGCACCGCCGTCGGCGCCGCCGTCAGCGCCACCGTCCGCGCCGCCGCCGGCCGCTCCGCCGTCGGCGGGACCGTGCCCGGCCCCGCCGTCGGCACCGCCGTCGGCGCCGCCGTCGGCGGGCCCGTGGCCGGAGGTGGTGATGTCGTCGTCGTTCATCGCTGCTCCTTATAGGTGAGGTCTCGATCCGGCACTGCCCGGGAGGTGGGCAGTATGGCCCGGCTCACCCGGTGTGCGGCGTGATGCGGCCCGGTCTACCCGGGCCCGTCGCATCTCACGCGCCCGTTCGTCCCGTAAGGGTCCCGACGTCGGGCCTGACCTGGCAGGGTTCCGCGCCATGACTGTGGGCACGCTGGTGCTGCTGCGGCACGGCCAGAGCGAGTGGAACGAGAAGAACCTCTTCACCGGATGGGTCGACGTGCCCCTGTCCGCCGCCGGCGAGCAGGAGGCCCGCCGCGGCGGCGAGCTGCTCGCCGAGGCCGGGCTGCTCCCCGACGTCCTGCACACCTCGCTGCTGCGCCGCGCCATCGCCACCGCGAACCTCGCGCTCGACACCTGCGACCGCCACTGGATCCCGGTCCGCCGCAACTGGCGGCTCAACGAGCGGCACTACGGCGCCCTGCAGGGCAAGGACAAGAAGCAGACGATGGAGACCTACGGCGAGGAGCAGTTCCAGATCTGGCGCCGCTCCTACGACACCCCGCCGCCGCCCATCGACCCCGACGACGAGTTCGCCCAGACCGGCGACCCGCGCTACGCCGACCTCGGCGAGGACCTGCCGCGCACCGAGTGCCTCAAGGACGTGCTCGAGCGGCTGCTGCCGTACTGGAGCGAGGCCGTGGTGCCGGACCTGCGCGCCGGGCGGACGGTGCTCGTCGCCGCCCACGGCAACTCGCTGCGCGCCGTCGTGAAGCACCTCGACGGGGTCGACGACGAGACCATCGCGAGCCTGAACATCCCCACCGGGATCCCGCTGCGCTACGACCTCGCCGTGTCCGACTCCGACACCGCCGACCTCGTGCCCACCAACCCGGGCGGGACCTACCTCGACCCGGACGCGGCGAAGGACGCCATCGCGGCGGTGGCCAACCAGGGCCGCTGAGCACGCGGGGAGTTCCGGCGCGGGTGAACGCCACCTGAACGGGTCACCAACACTCACCCGCCCGAGCGTTGGACTGCTCACCAACGGCCCTTTGACACGGGTGGAAACCGTGTTCGCGCCCCTACTATCACGATCGTGGCCGTCCCGGCGTACGTGACCGTCCTGGCCGCCGTCCTCGCGGCGGTCCTCGGCGTCGCCGTCGGCGCCGCCGGGGTGCACTGGAAGGCGCGCACCAAGCGCGCGACCACGGTCGCCGCCGGTCCCACCGTCGCTGAGCTGCTCGCCCGCATCGTGCGGCGCTCGCACACCGGCCTCGCCGTCGTCAACCGCTTCGGCGACGTCGTCCTGTCCAACGACCGCGCGGAGGTCCTCGGCGCGGTCGTCGACGCCCGGCCGGAGGGCCGCGTGGCCGAGGCCGCCGCGCGGGTCTCGGGGTCGGGCGGGACCGCCGAGATCGACCTCTCGCCCGCCGTGTCCGCGCGGCGTGCCCCGCAGTCGGTGATCGCCCGGCTCGGGCCGCTCGGGGACGGCTTCGTCGTCGTCGAGGCCTCGGACACCTCGGCGGCGGTCCGCCTCGAGGCCGTGCGCCGCGACTTCGTCGCCAACGTCGGCCACGAGCTCAAGACCCCCGTCGGGGCGATGGCGGTGCTCGCCGAGGCGGTCCTGGACGCCGACGACCCCGACGAGGTCATGCGGTTCGCGACGAAGATCCTGCACGAGTCCCGCCGCCTGGGTGCGCTCGTCACCGAGCTCATCGAGCTCTCGCGACTGCAGGGCGCGGACCCGCTGCCCGAGCTGGAACCCGTCGCCGTCGACGACGTGGTCTCCGAGGCGGTGAAGCGGACGCGCGTGTCCGCCGAGACCGCGGGCACCGAGCTGACGCTCGACACCCCGAGCGGGCTCGAGGTGGCCGGGAGCTCGACGCTGCTCGTGACGGCCCTGGCCAACCTGCTGGAGAACGCCGTCGCGTACTCGCCCACCGGGTCCTCGGTCTCGGTGCGCCGGCGCCGGGTACGGGGCCCCGACGGGCGGGACAGCATCGACGTCTCGGTCACCGACCGCGGCATCGGCATCGCCCCGCAGCACCAGGAGCGGGTCTTCGAGCGGTTCTTCCGGGTCGACCCCGCTCGGTCGCGTGCCACCGGCGGCACCGGGCTCGGGCTGGCCATCGTCAAGCACGTGGCCGCCAACCACGGCGGCGAGGTGCGGGTGTGGAGCGAGCCCGGCGTCGGCTCCACCTTCACGCTGCGCCTACCCGTACCGACGGGCGGTCCCGACGACGGGGTGCACGGGCCCGCCGCCAACGGGAGCGCCACGCCGGCGGTCCCGCCCGACGACCCGCTCGGCACGTCCCCCCGGGCCCGGCGCCCCGTGCGCCCGCACCCGGCCCGTCCCGCCCCGGCGGAGCGGGCGACCCCGTCGCGCACGTCCGTGGGCGTCGGCCCCGAGGAACCGAGGTGACCATGACGCGCGTGCTGATCGTGGAGGACGAGGAGTCCTTCGCCGACCCCCTCGCCTACCTGCTCCGCAAGGAGGGCTTCGAGGCGAGCGTCGCGGGCACCGGAGCGGCCGCCCTCGAGGACTTCGAGCGCCACGGGGCCGACATCGTCCTGCTCGACCTCATGCTGCCCGGGATGAGCGGCACCGACGTGTGCAAGGCACTGCGGCAGCGCTCGTCGGTGCCGGTGATCATGGTGACGGCGCGCGACGCGGAGATCGACAAGGTGGTCGGGCTCGAGCTCGGCGCCGACGACTACGTCACCAAGCCCTACTCGGCGCGGGAACTGATCGCGCGGGTGCGCGCCGTGCTGCGGCGCGGCCAGGAGAGCGACGGCGCCGAGCCGGCCGGGACGCCGTCCGGGGACCGCCAGGTCCTCGAGGCCGGCCCGGTGCGCATGGACGTCGGGCGCCACGTGGTCACCGTCGAGGGCCGCCCCGGCACCGACCCCGTCGAGGTCGCGCTACCGCTCAAGGAGTTCGACCTGCTCGAGTACCTCATGCGCAACGTCGGGCGGGTGCTGACCCGCGCGCAGCTCATCGACCGGGTGTGGGGCGCGGACTACGTGGGCGACACCAAGACCCTCGACGTCCACATCAAGCGGCTGCGGGCCAAGCTCGAACCGGAGCCGTCCCAGCCCCGCCACCTGCTCACCGTGCGGGGCCTCGGCTACAAGCTGGACGCCTGACCGGGTGACCGGCAGCGACGTCTAGGCTGCTCACCGTGCGACTCGGGGTCCTCGACGTGGGATCGAACACCGTGCACCTGCTGGTGGTCGACGCCCACCGCGGCGCCCACCCCACCCCGCAGTCCTCCACCAAGACCTCGCTGCGCCTCGCCGAGCACGTCAGCGACGACGGGCTGCTCGCCCGCAAGGGCGCGGACGCGCTGGTGTCCGCCGTCGCCGAGGCCCGCCGCGAGGCCCGGGCCCTGGGCTGCGACGACCTGCTGGCCTTCGCGACCTCCGCGGTGCGCGACGCGGAGAACTCCGACGCCGTCCTCGCGCGGGTCCGCGACGAGACCGGGGTCGACCTGCAGGTGCTCACCGGGCCCGACGAGGCGGCGCTGACCTTCCTCGCCGTCCGGCGCTGGTTCGGGTGGTCCGCCGGTCGCCTGCTCTCGCTCGACATCGGCGGCGGCTCGCTGGAGATGGCGGTCGGGCGCGACGAGGCCCCCGACGTCGCGCTCTCGCTGCCTCTGGGCGCGGGCCGGCTCACCCGCGACTGGTTCGCCGCCGACCCGCCCGAGCGCAAGGAGACCCGCGCGCTCGCCGAGTACGTGCACGACACCGTCGCGCCCGCCGCCGCGGCCCTGCTCGACGGCGGGCCGCCGGACCGCGCCGTCGTCACGTCGAAGACCTTCCGGTCGCTGGCCCGGCTGACCGGGGCGGCGCCCCGCAGCGAGGGCCCGCGGGTCCGCCGTCGCCTCACCCTCGCCGGCCTGCGGCAGGTGGTGGCCTTCATCAGCCGCATGAGCTCCACCGACCTCGCCGAGCTGGAGGGGGTCAGCGCCTCGCGGGCCCACCAGCTCGTCGCGGGGGCGATCGTCGCGCGGGCCACCATGGAGGCGCTCGGCCTCGAGGAGGTCGAGGTCTGCCCCTGGGCGCTGCGGGAGGGCGTCATCCTCGGCCGGCTGGACCAGGTGCCGCTCGAGGGCGGTCCCTTCGCCGCTGATGGGACGTACACCACCGTCCGTCCCACCGCGACTGGACGACCGGCCTCCGTCACGGCACGGTGGACCGGATGACGACGGACGGCCCGCCCCGCCGGGGCTCGCAGCGCAGCGTGGCGGAGCTGCTCGCTGCCTACGGCGCCGAGTCGCGCTCGCCGTCGCGTCCCGATCCCGCCCCGGAGCCCGCGCCCGCGGCTCCGTACGGCTCCGCCTACGCGTCGGGACCGTCCTACGGCTCCTACGACGACCCCTACGACCGCGGGCGGGACGCCTACGGCGACCCGGGTCCTTCGTCCCGCACGGGCTCGTTCGACCGCTACGGCTCCGACCGCTACGAGCCGGGTGGCTACGAGTCCGGCCGTTACGAGGACCGTTACGAGGCCGACCGCTACGAGCCGGGCGGGTACGGCTCCACCGGCTACGGCTCCACCGGCTACGGCTCCGCCGGCTACGGCTCCGCCGGCTACGGCTACGGCGGTCCCCCCGGCTACGAGCCCTCCCCGGGGTACGACGACGGGTACCGCGCCGAGCCGCCGCCGCCCCCCGGCTCCTACGGCTCGTACCCCGACTCCTCGGCGCCGGCGTACGGCTACTCGAGCGGCTACGCCGACCTCGACCGCTCCTACCGGGCACGGGACGACCGCGCCGAGCCCCCCGCCGGCGACCCCTACGGCTACGGCCGGGACAGCTACGCCGAGGCCTACGGCTACTCCGGGCCGACCACGGGATACGCACCGGTCCCGCCGCCGCCCGGGGTGCCGCGGCCGGCGGGCCCGCCGCCCGGGTCGGGACCGCAGCCCGCGAGCGGGCCGGTGGGCGCCGCGCCGACCGCGCCCGCGTGGTCCCAGCCCGCCCCCACCACCGGCGTATCGCCGCCCCCGCCCCCGCCCCCGCCTCCGGCCCGCGCCCCCGAGCCGCCGCCGGCCCCCACCCAGGTGACGGCGGCCGCCGCACCCAGCCAGGCCGCGCCGGCGCAGGTCGCGCCCGCCTCCGCGCCGACCCAGGCGACCCCGGCGGCGGCGCCGACCCAGGCCACACCCCGTCCCGACGACGGCGGCCCGCCGACCGCGGCGTCGTCCCTCGCGCGTCCCGAGCGGGCGGGCCCGCGGACGACGCGCGCCGAGGCGCCCGCCGGGCTCGGCTCCGACGCCGACCTGGACGACGAGTACGACGACAACGACGACTACGACGAGGACCCCGACGACGTCCCGGAACGGCCGACCGCGAAGGAGTGGGCGGTCATCGCCGGCCAGCTCGTCGTCGGCGCGCTGCTCGGGGCGGTGCTGTGGATCGGGTTCTCCTACCTGTGGCAGTCGCTGCCGGTGGTGGCGCTGGTGCTCGCCGCCGCGGCCACCGGGGGTCTCGTGTTCGGGGTGCGCGCCATGCGGCGCTCGGACGACCTGCAGACGATGGTGCTCGCGATCGTCGTCGGCCTCGTCGTGACCGTGTCCCCGGCGGCGTTCGTCCTGCTGGCCCGATGACCGCGTGATCTCTCCGGAACCCGGCGCCGGGCCGCCGGTGGCCCTCTCCACCGCGTCGGTGTACCCCGAGCCGATGGCGGCCGCGTTCGACGCCGCGGCCGAGCTCGGCTACGACGGCGTCGAGCTGATGGTGTGGAACGAGCCGGAGTCCCAGCAGCTGCGCACCGTCGCCCGGCACGCCGAGCGCACCGGGATGCCCGTCCTGGCCGTCCACGCGCCCTGCCTGGCGATCACCCAACGGGTGTGGGGGGCCGACCCGGCGGAGCGGCTGCGGCGCAGCGTCGTGCTGTCCGCCGGCCTGGGCGCCCCGACGGTGGTGCTGCACCCGCCGTTCCGCTGGCAGCGCCGGTACGCCGCCGGCCTGTCGCGCCAGGTCGACGAGCTGGAACGCGCGCACGGGGTGCGCGTCGCGATGGAGAACATGTTCCCGCTGCGCCGCGGCCGGGTGCGGGTCTCCAGCTACACGCCCGGCCACGACCCGACCGTCCCCGGGGCCCGGAACTACACCCTCGACCTGTCCCACACCGCGGTCGCGGGCGACGACGCGTTCGCCCTCCTCGAGCGCATGGGCGAGAACCTCGTGCACCTGCACCTCGCGGACGGCACCGGGCTGCCGAACGACGAGCACCTCGTCCCCGGCCGCGGCACGCAGCCGTGCGCGGACGTGCTGCGCCGGCTCGCGCTCACCGGATTCGGCGGCACCGTCGTCGTCGAGATCTCGACGCGGCGGGCCCGGAGCCGCAACGAGCGCCTCGACGCCCTGGCCGAGTCGCTGTTGTTCGCGCGGCTGCACCTGGGCACCCGGCTGCCGCGCTCCCGCGCCTAGGGTCGCGGCCATGACCACGGTGGCGGTGCTCGGGGGCGGACGGATCGGCGAGGCCCTGCTCGGGGGGCTCGTGGCCTCGGGGCACGACCCGGCCGCGCTGTCCGTCGTCGAGCGCGACGCCGCCCGGGCCGACGACGTGGCCGCGCGCCTGGGGATCGAGGTCGTCGGGGCGCTCGAGGCGGCCCGGCGGGCCGACGTGCTCGTCGTCGCCGTGAAGCCCCAGGACGTGGCGGGGGTGCTCGGCGAGGTGGGCGGCTCGCTCCCGGATCCGCGCCCCGTCGTCGTCTCCCTCGCGGCCGGCATCCCGACCGCCGCCCTCGAGGAGTGGCTGCCCGAGGCCACGCCGGTGGTGCGGGTCATGCCGAACACGCCGATGCTCGTCGGGCGGGCGATGTGCGTGCTCTCCCCGGGCAGCCACGCCGACGAGACCGCCCTCGGCACCGCCGAGACGCTCCTGGGCGCGGTCGGGCGGACGGTGCGCGTGCCCGAGGCCCAGCAGGACGTCGCGACGGCGCTGTCGGGCTCCGGGCCGGCCTACCTGTTCCTGGTCGCCGAGGCGATGATCGAGGCCGGGGTCGCGCTCGGGCTCGCCCGGCCGGTGGCGACGCAGCTGGTGTCGACGACCGTGGACGGCGCCGGCGGGCTGCTGACCGACGACTCCGACGGCCCGGCCCACCCCGGCCTGCTGCGCGAGGCGGTGACCTCGCCGGGCGGGACGACGGCCGCCGCGCTGCGCGTCCTCGAGGCCCACGGCCTGCGCGCGGCGTTCTCCGATGCCGTCGAGGCGTGCCGCGACACCTCCCGGGCGCTGGGTGCGACGTACGGCGGGTGATTCCGCTCGCCGACCGTTCGTCGTGGTGATCCGGTGCGACGGGCGTGCGGCGTGTGCGCTTGACGCGCCCAGCGCTACGGCCACCGCACCATCACGTCGAGCGATTCATCCGTCACATCCGTCTCGCTACTCTCCGATCAGCACGTGCGTGTCGAACCGCCGGAGGGGAAGACCGGCGGCACGACGGGTGCTCGGAAGGCGGTCGACCATGCCGCAGAACGCCGCCGCTGGGCGGAGGGAAGACGGCGACCTGTCACGGGTGCAGTTCCTGACCGTGGCCGAGGTCGCCGCGACGATGCGCGTCTCGAAGATGACCGTGTACCGCCTGGTGCACAACGGAGAGCTCCCGGCCGTGCGAGTGGGCCGCAGCTTCCGGGTGCCGGAGGAAGCGGTGCACGAGTACCTGCGGGGCTCGTACATCGACGCCGGCTGAGTCCGGCGTCGCACTCCGATGACCCGGGCGGCGCACAGGCGCTGCCCGGGTCACCGGTACGGTGGAGGCTTGCTGCCCGGACTTCCGGGTCTCCTGGCAGGCTGGCGCCTGCCGACAAGGTCTCCACGAGGACGTCGCGAAAGGGAACCCGTATGGGCTCGGTCATCAAGAAGCGCCGCAAGCGGATGTCGAAGAAGAAGCACCGTAAGCTGCTCCGCAAGACCCGCGTGCAGCGTCGCAAGCTCGGCAAGTGACCGGTCCCGGCCGAGTCTGACCCCGGCCGGACCCCGTCCCGCGGGTCCGACCCGTCCGCACGCCCCGTAGGTCCTCCGGAGAGTCATGGCCCCGTCCGTCGTCCTCGTCACCGGAGTCGCCGGCCAGCTCGGCGGCGAGCTCGCGGCACGCCTGGCGGCGGACCCCGCCATCGACCGCGTGCTCGGGGTCGACACGACGCCTCCCGCACGCGACCTGCGGCGGCGGATGGGCCGCGCGGAGTTCGTCCGCGTGGACATCCGCAATCCGCTCATCGGCAAGGTCATCAGCACCGCGAAGGTCGACACGGTCGTCCATGCGTCGCTGTCCGGCCACCCGTCGGCCTCCGGCGGGCGCTCGATGATGATGGAGATGAACGTCATCGGGACGATGCAGCTCCTGGCGGCGTGCCAGAAGTCGGACACCGTGGGGCGCCTCGTCGTGCGCTCCACCACGAGCGTGTACGGCGCGAGCCCGCGGGACCCGGCGACGTTCACCGAGACCACGGAGCCCAAGGCGCTGCCGCCCGGCGGGTACGCGAAGGACGCCGTCGAGATCGAGGGCTACGTCCGCAGCTTCTCCCGCCGTCGCCCGGACATCCCCGTGACGACGCTGCGATTCGTGAACTTCATCGGCCCGCGGGCGGACACCGCGTTCGCGCACTACTTCTCGCTGCCGGTGGTGCCGGTCGTGCTGGGGTACGACGCGCGGGTCCAGCTGCTGCACACCGAGGACGCCCTCGCCGTCCTCGAGCGCGCGACGATGCACGACCTCCCCGGGGTGTTCAACGTCGGCGCCGACGGCGTGCTGATGCTCTCCCAGGCGGTGCGCCGGGCCGGGCGGGTCGCGCTGCCGATCCCGGAACCGTTGGTGCCGTGGGTGGGTCGCATCACCCGCCGGGCGCGGCTCGTGGACTTCTCCCCGGAACAGATGCGCCTGCTGAACTACGGTCGGGTCGTCGACACCACGAAGCTCAAGACCGGGTTCGGCTTCGAGCCGCGCTGGACGACGGTGCAGGCGTTCGACGACTTCGTCGCGGGCCGCGCGCTGCGCCCGGTGCTCGACACCGACCGCTACGTCGACGCCGCCGAGTCGCTGACGCTGCGGGCGGTGCACGCGCTCCCGGGGCAGGGCGCGTCCGGCGACGCGGTGCCGCAGCAGCAGATCGAGAGCACGTCCCCGCCCGCGCTCACCCCGGTGCGCTGAGGGTGGCCGACCGGACCGGCAGGAGGAACGAGAGCATGGGCGAGGCCGAGGTCATCCCGCTGCGCGGAGCGGGTGGACGACCACGCCCCCGGCCGACGCCGCGACGCCGCAGCGTCGCCGGCCCGCCGCCCGGTGCGGACCGGGACGGTGCGGCGACGAGCGGAGCGGACGGCGGGACGGTGGACGACCAGCGCGCGATCGGCAGCGGTGCGACGGACCCCGCGCCGGCGCCGCTCGTCCCCGCGGGGCCCTCGGAGCTCGAGTCCGCCGTCGTCGAGGTCGCCGACTTCCTGCGCCGCCGGCTCGCCGGGCGCTACCCGGTCGACGAGTTCGGGTTCGACCCCGACCTCAACGAGAACGTCATCCTTCCGGTGCTGCGCCCGCTCTATGAGCGCTGGTTCCGCGTGGAGACCATCGGGGTGGAGAACGTGCCCGCCGAGGGCGGCGCGCTGCTCGTCGCGAACCACTCCGGGACGCTGCCGCTCGACGCGCTGATGACCGTCGTCGCCACCCACGACGACCTGCCGACCCCCCGCAACCTGCGGATGCTCGCCGCCGACCTCGTCTTCGGGATGCCGGGCTTCGGGGCGGTCGCGCGCAAGGCCGGCCACACGCTGGCGTGCAACCCCGACGCCGAGAAGCTCCTCGGCGCTGGGGAGCTCGTCGGGGTCTGGCCCGAGGGCTTCAAGGGGATCGGGAAGGCCTACGCCGACCGCTACAAGCTGCAGCGGTTCGGTCGGGGCGGCTTCGTCTCGGCGGCGCTGCGCACGGGTGTGCCGATCATCCCCTGCTCGATCGTCGGCGCCGAGGAGATCTACCCGAAGATCGGCGACCTGGGGCCGATCGCCCGCCTGCTCGGGGTGCCGTACTTCCCGATCACCCCGACCTGGCCGCTCCTCGGGCCGCTCGGCCTCGTGCCGCTGCCCTCGAAGTGGTACATCGAGTTCGGCGAGCCGATCCGCACCGACGAGTTCGAGCCCGGCTCCGCGGACGACCCGATGCTCGTTTTCAACCTCACCGACCAGGTGCGCGAGAACATCCAGCAGACGCTCTACCGGCTGCTCTCCGGCCGGCGCAACGCGTTCCTGGGCTAGGTGCGCTTCGCGCCTGTGAGCACTTTCGGTCGTCATAGCACCGGAAAGTGCTCACATGGCCGAAGGCCACCTACGCCCGCCGCCGCGAGTACGCGGCCCCGGCCGCGACGGCACCGGCCACCGCGCCCGCCCCGAGCACCGAGGGCACGCCGATGCGCGCGACCTTGCGCCCGGAGCGGAAGTCGCGGATCTCCCAGCCGTTCTTGCGGGCGAGGCTGCGCAGATCGGTGTCGGGGTTGACCGCCACCGCCGTGCCGACGACCGACAGCATCGGCGCGTCGTTGATCGAGTCCGAGTAGGCCGAGCAGCGCCGGAGGTCCAGGCCCTCGCGGGCGGCGAGCGCGCGGACCGCGTGCGCCTTGGCCGGCCCGTGGAGCAGTTCCCCGACCAGGCGCCCGGTGTAGACGCCGTCGTGGTGCTCGGCGACCGTGCCGAGCGCCCCGGTCAGGCCCAGCCGGCGGGCGATGATCGCCGCGAGCTCCAGCGGCGTCGCGGTGACCAGCCACACCCGCTGGCCGGCGTCGAGGTGCATCTGCGCGAGCGCGCGGGTGCCCTCCCAGATGCGGTCGGCCATCAGCTCGTCGTAGATCTCCTCGCCGAGCTCGACCAGTTCGGAGACCTCGCGGCCCGCGACGAAGGACAGCGCGGCCTCGCGGTGGGCGCGGATGTCCTCCGGCGTGCCCTCGCCGCCCAGGCGGAACTTCACCTGCTGCCACACGAACCCGCGCAGATCCGCCCCGGAGAAGAACTTCCGGGCGGCGAGCCCGCGGGCGAAGTGGAAGATCGACGCGCCCATCATCATGGTGTTGTCGACGTCGAAGAACGCGGCCGCCGTGAGGTCGGGCGGCACGCTCGGGACCGAGGGCCCCGCCGTCTCGGCCGCCGCGGCCGCGGCCGCGCCCGCGTCGCGAGCGGCCGAGCCGCCGTCGTCCATCCGGGCCTCGGCCGCATCGACTCCCGGGCCGGCGCCGTCGAGCGCCGAGCCCGCCGCCGGGGCGTCGGTGCGCCGGTCGCGCCGTCCAACCACCGCCCGACTCCTCCTCGCCTGCCGCGGGTACCGCCCCGGCCGGGCGCGGTCCGGCTCCACCTTAGTGGTGCCGACCGACCACGCCCGGCCGTGCCGTGATCGGGCGGATCAGTTGCCCAGCGAGAGCCCGGGTAGACCGGGCAGCAGCGGCGGCAGCTGCACCTTCGGCAGGCCCGGCACCGGCACCGGCACGTTGATCGGCGGGGCCGACGTGGTGGCCGGGAGCGGGAGCGGCAGCAGCGGCTTGTCGCCCGAGTCACTGCCGGAGCGGGTCGTCGTGGACTCGTCCGTCGTCGTGGTCGTCGTCTCCGACGAGGTGGTGCGGCGGGTCGAGGGCGTCGACGTCTTGGTCGTCGGCGTCGTGGCCTGCGGCAGGGTGATGCTCGGTGCCTTGGCCTGGCTCGCCGAGCAGGCCGGCGAGGGGAGCGGACCGAGTTCGTCGGAGTCCGACCCGCCGCACGGGGTGCTGGCCTTCTCGAACGCGGTGGCCCGGGCCTGCAACTGCTGCACCAGGCGCTGCGAGGACGCCGCCTGCTCCCGCCCCGAGGGCGGCAGCGACGGGGAGAACCCGTCGATGACCTGCCGCTGCTGGCCGGCCCACTGCGAGAGCAGCCCCGGCGGCGGTCCGGCGGGCTTGTTGACCAGCGGGAGCAGCATCCGGGCGCCGGTGCGGGCCTGGTCGTCGAACGCGCGCAGGTTGTCCGCGACGAGCGCCGCGTCCGCGTCGTCGCCACCGGCCGCGGTGGGCTGCGAGCCGGCCGCGGTGGTGCTGTCGCGCTGGAGCAGCTCCTGGATCTCGTCGAGGCGCAGCGCCGCGACGTCGAGGTGCTTGCGGGCCTTCGCCTCCTGGCCGGAGGTCAGCCCGATCTCGGTGGACTCCGAGGCGCGCTTGAGCCCGTAGAGCATGTCCCCGGGAAGCGCACCGCGGGAGAGCAGGACCGTGAGGGCGCCGAGGGCGAGGACGGCGGCCATCCCGGCCACCGTCGTCGAGAGCAGTCGGCGTGCGGTGGTGCCGCGGCGCGCGGAGCGTCCCGGGCCGCCGGAGGGTTGCGACGACGCCGGCCGGCGGTCACCCGGCCGGGAGCCCCCGCGCCGCTCGGCGCGACGGCGGCCGTGGCCGGCGGAGCCGGTCTCCACCCGCTCGGTGCGGCGGGTGACCGGGACCGGTGGCGCTTCCTCGGCGAGGGCGGCCATGAGGTTCGAGCGCATCCGGCGGGAGGCCTCGGGATCGGGTCCGGCCGTGGTGCGCCCCGCCTCGCCCGCCCGGTCGAGCAGGTCGGCGATACGGAGGTCCTCGTCCAGCTCCCGGTCACCGGTCCGGGGGTGATCGCCCAGCGGGCCCCCGGAGGCGCCGGGGTGCGCGCGACGACCGGGTGCGCCTCCGCGCATCCGTTCGTCCCAGGCAGCGGCGAACCGCTCGTCTGCCCCGTCGCGACCGCTCGACATGTCGTCCGTCCTCATCGTGCGCTCGTACCGTCCGGCACGAACCCTGCTCGTCGTACGTCGAAACGACCGGAGGGGCGCCCGGTTACGAGATACACGCCGACGGGTGGAACTACATGCTTGTCACTCACCGCAAACCCTCGGGCAGCAGTTGAGCGAGACGTCGTACCGCACGGTGTTGCAGTGCCTTCACCGCACCCTCGTTGCGCCCCATGATGTGGGCCGTCTCGGACACGGAGAGTCCCTGGAGGAAGCGGAGGGTGATGCACTCCTGCTGGTCCTCACCGAGCTTGGCCACGCAGCGCAGGAGCTCCTGGTGCGTGGCGCCCGCGATGACCTCGCTCTCCGGGCCGGGCCGGTGGGAGTCCGGCGCGACGTCGGTGATCTCGGGGGTCGCCTGCTCCAGCCGGTACCGGCTCGACTTGACGTGGTCGAGCACCAGGTTGCGGGCGATGGTGACGAACCAGGCGCCGATGTCGCGGCCCTGGTAGCTGACTGAGGAGATGCGCCGGAACGCCCGGACGAAGGTCTCCTGGGTGAGGTCCTCGGCGACGCCGCGGTCGCCGAGCCGGTAGAAGACGAACCGGAAGACGACGTCGTGGTAGCGGTCGAAGAGCCGGCCGAACGCGTCGACGTCGCCGTCCTGCGTCGCGCGCACGAGCGCCCAGCCGTCGGCGACCTGCTCGTCCGCCTCGTCGAGCCCGGCGTCGGAGAGCTCCCCGTCGTCGATCTCGGCGTCGTCGTCGGGGCGCTCGTCCTCGGCCGGGGGCCGGGGCGCCTCGATCGGGGTGGTCGGCGGGTGGGCCGCGCCGGGAGCCGGCACCGGCCCGGTCGGGGTGCCCGCGCCCCGCGGCGGCCCGGCGGGCGCAGCCGGGTACGGGCCCGGAAGCGGGGGGCCGGGCGGTCGGGGGCCGGGCGGCGGACCCTGGGGCCCGGCCGGCGGACCGACCGGTCGCGGCGGGGCGGGCGGAGTCGGACGCCCCGCCGCGCGCGGCAGATCGGGGTGCGACGGGTGCTCGACCGGGCGCGGGGCGGGCGTCGAGCGCCCGGGGGGCCAGTTCGCGTCCGGGCCGCGCTGCTCCGGATAGGGCTGCTCGGGGTAGCCCGGCCCGCCGTAGGACTGCTCGGGGTGGGGCGGCGTGTCGGTCATGGACGCGGACCGACCGGACCGGTCGCGCCGCCCGCGCCCCGGTCCCGGCATCCCGCCGGCGCCGACCGTCATCGCGCTCCGTCGGCCGCGCTGGTCGCGGCAGGGCAGGCGGACACCGGCACGGAAGGGGCGCCGGCCAGCGGCGCGCGCGAGTCCCGGGTCGGGACGGGTGCGACCGGGACGACCGCCACGGGGGCGGGTCCGGGCGTCACGCCGGCGCCGACGACAGCGGACAAGGCGTTCTCCCTCGCTGGACGACCTCTCGCTTCCGGTCACGCGCAGGCCCGCCACACAGCGATCGGGGAGCACGCTGGGGACGGAGCATACGTGCGGCGCCGAGGCCCTCGTCACCGGAGCGCCACCCATCGTCGCCAGGCTCGTTGACACGCACTTGACCTGCGGTGAGAGGTCCCGACCACGCCGTCGGCGGTCGGTACGAATCTGCCAGACTCCCCCCGGCGACGGACGGCGAGAGAGGACGGGTCGCGGCGTGTCCGAAGTGGACGAGCACACAGGACTCCCTGTCCGGGTGACGGTCCTGGTCCGGGCGCAGTGCCGGACGTGCGACCGCATGGAGGACGTCGTCCGGCAGGTCTGCGCCGATCTCGGCGTGGGGTGGGAGCGGGTGGACATCGACGACGCCGACGCCGAGCTGCGCGGCGAGTACGGCGACGTCATCCCGGTGACGCTCGTCGACGGCGAGGAGCACGCGTCCTGGTCCGTCGACCCCCGCGCCCTGCGGACGGCGCTCGCGGCGTGACCCTCCTCCTGCCCACCCAGCCCGCCGGTGGCGCCGACGTCGCCGCGCTGCGGACGGCGACCTCGCTCGTCGTGCTCGCACAGTCGACCTACAGCTCGCTGGCGGCCCTCCCGGTCGGGGGCGGCGAGCGTGCGCTCCCGGTCGTCCGCGACCTCGTCACCGCCGCCGTCTCGCAGCTGGGCGACGCCCGCGACGCCCTGTCCTCGGCCACCACCGGCGCCGGCGGCCGGGCCCAGACCGACCCCGACCCGGCGTACGGGTCGGTCGTCGCCCAGGCCCTCCCGACGGTGCGTACCCCGGCCGACGTCGTCGGGCTCGCCCTCACCCTCGAGGACGTCCTCGCCCAGACCCTCGTCGCCGACGCCGCCGGCCTGTCCACCCCGGCGCTGCGGGCCACCGCGCTGCGCTACGGCCAGGCCGCGGCCTCGCGCAAGGCGAGCCTGCTCGTCGTCAACTCCCTGCTCTCCTCGGGCCGCGCCGATCTCGTCGTCGCGCCCCCCGACCTCACCACCCTGCCCGCCGCGGTCGGGACCGTCGGCTTCCCCGACACCCGGTTCCCGACGGCGAAGGCCTCGCCCCCCGAGGAGGGCTCCGGGTGAGCACCACGGGCCGACCCTCCCGCCGCCTCGTCCTGGGCGCCGGCGCTGCCGGGCTGCTCGGCGTCGGGGCCCTGGCCGCCTGCTCGGACGCCCCGCCCCCCGCGCCCGCGGCCACCCCGTCGGCCGCCGCGACCCCGACCACCTCGACCGCGCCGCGCCCGGCCTACGTCGGGGACCAGCGCGGGGTCGCCCTGTGCGCCGCGCTGTCCGCGCTGGCGGCGAGCCTCTACTCCGGTGCCGTCCTCGCCGCGAACGACGGGCGCCTCGGCCAGGTACCCGCCGTCGTGACCTCCTTCCTCTCCGGGGCGGGGGCGCAGCACACCGAGCACGCCGCGGCGTGGAACGCGCTGCTCACCGCGGCCGGGCGACCGGCGGTCACCGGGAGCCCGCTGTCGGTGGAGACCGAACGACGCGCCACGCTCGGGCGGGCCGCCGCCCCGACCGACCTGCTGTCCTTCGCCGTCGACGTCGAGGCCTCCGTCGGCGCGACGGTGCTCGCCCGTGCGGGGGAGTTCACCGACCCCGGCGCCGCCGCGCTGGCCGCGACCGTCGGCCCGGTGGCCGCGATGCACGGCGCGACGGTGGCCTTCCTCCTGGGGCGGCCCGCCGGGATCGCCCCGGGGCCCGCCGGGGCGGCGCTCGGGCTCGACGCGCTGACGACCTGACCGGGCGTGTCGGGCCACCCGGCGGGCTGGCAGACTGTCCGGGTTCACGGCCGAGTGGTCGTCGCGTCGGTGCGCCGAGAGGTCGTCGGCCCGCGTGGGGCGGTGACCAGCGGCTTTGTGCCCGTGTTCACGAGCGGTACCCTCGATGCCAACAGCAGTCCAGGGAAGCTCGCGCAGGACGGGCCCGGCGGTGGCCACGCGTCCACCTCCGACGGGGCTGGACGCCGACCCGACAGCAGCGGCACGAGGAGGCTCCCGGCGTGACGGTGGACCGGGGTGTTCCGCGCCCCGTGGCGCGCGCCACCCCGACGACCCCGGACGCCGGGCCCGAGGGCCCGCGCCGGCCCGGTCGCGTCCCCGAGGCCACGGTGGCCCGGCTGGCCGTCTACCTGCGGGTGCTCACCGAGATGCTCGAGCGGGGCGTGCGCACGGTCTCCAGCGACGTGCTCGCCGCCGCGGCCGGGGTGAACGCCGCGAAGCTGCGCAAGGACCTCTCCCACATCGGCTCCTCCGGGGTGCGCGGCGTGGGCTACGACGTCCCGCGGCTGACGGCGCAGGTGGAGTCCGTGCTCGGGCTCACCCGGTCGCACGCCGTCGCGCTGGTCGGGGTGGGCAACCTGGGCCACGCGCTCGCCGGGTACGGCGGGTTCGCCGCCCGGGGCTTCGGCGTCACCGCGCTGTTCGACGTCGACCCGGCGCTGGTCGGCACCACGATCGCGGGGGTCGAGGTCCTGGACGTGGCCGAGATCCCACGCGTGTGCCGCGAGCGCGGGGTGACCATCGGGGTGGTGGCGACGCCCGCGGCGGCCGCGCAGCACGTCTGCGACGCGCTCGTGGGCGCCGGGGTGCAGAGCATCCTCAACTTCGCGCCGACCGTCCTGGCGGTCCCGGCCGACGTCGAGGTGCGCAAGGTCGACCTGGCGGTGGAGATGCAGATCCTCGCGTTCCACGTCTCCCGCCGGCACGACGGAGTCGCGGGCGACGCGACGGGGAAGGTGTTCCGATGAGTCTGCTGCTCGTGGGCGTGTCGCACCGGACGGCGCCGGTGTCGGTGCTCGAGCGGGTCGCGATCTCCGGCGAGGACACCGCCAAGGTCCTCGACGAGCTGATGGCGGGGGAGTACGTCTCCGAGGCCGTGGTGCTCTCGACGTGCAACCGCATCGAGATCTACGCGGTCGTCGAGACCTTCCACGGCGGCCTCACCGAGGTCTCCGGGGTGCTGGCCCGCCACGCGCAGGCCGACGTGTCCGACCTCACCGACCACCTCTACGTGCACTACGCCGGGTCCGCGGTCGAGCACCTGTTCTCCGTGGCGGCCGGGCTCGACTCGATGGTCGTCGGCGAGGCGCAGATCCTCGGGCAGCTGCGGGCGGCGTACTCCACGGCCCGCGAGCTCGGGACCGTCGGCACCGCCCTGCACGAGGTCGCGCAGCAGGCGCTGCGGGTCGGCAAGCGCGCCCAGGCCGAGACCGGGATCGACGCGGCGGGCGCCTCCGTCGTCACCGAGGCCCTCGACGACGCCGAGGCCGCCCTCGGCGACCTCGTCGGGCGCCGGGCCCTCGTCGTGGGCGCCGGCTCGATGGGCGGGCTTGCCGCCGCGGCCCTGCGCCGCCGGGGGATCGGCGAGGTCGTCGTGGCCAACCGGACCCCCGAGCGCGCCGAGCGCCTCGCGGAGATCGTGGCCGCCGAGGGCACGCCCGCCCGCGTCGTCGGGCTGGACGCGCTGTCCCCGGCGATGGCGGCCGCCGACGTCGTCGTCGTGTGCACGGGCGCCGTCGGCACCGTCGTCGACCTCGACGCCGTCCGCGCCGGGCTCGCCGCCCGCCCGGGCGCCCGGCCCCTGGTCGTCTGCGACCTCGGCCTGCCGCGCGACGTCGACCACGAGGTCGGCGCGCTCCCCGGCGTGACGCTGGTCGACCTGGCCACCCTCGGCGAGCGGCTGGGCCACGCCGGCGCGGGGCAGGCCGTGGAGGCCACCCGCGCGCTGGTCGCCGAGGAGGTCCGGGTCTACCTCGCCGCGCAGCGCTCGGCCGAGGTGACCCCGACCGTGACTGCACTGCGCCGGCAGGCCGCCGAGGTGGTCGACGCCGAGCTGCTGCGCCTCGACGGCCGGCTGCCGGGGCTGGAGTCCGACGTGCGCGGCGAGGTCGCGAAGACCGTGCGCCGCGTCGTCGACAAGCTGCTGCACACCCCGACCGTGCAGGTGAAACGGCTCGCGCAGTCGCCGGGCGGGGACACCTACGCCGAGGCACTGCGCGAGCTGTTCGAGCTCGACCCGCAGGCCCCCGCCGCGGTGGCCTCGGGCCCCGCCGGCTCGGGCATCACCGCTGACGCGGCGTCCGGGGCGGGCCCGGAGTCCGCCCGCCTCGAGGGCGGCGAGGTCGACCAGGCGCTCGCCGCGAACCCCGCCCTGCAGGGTCTCGACGCCGCGGACGGCCCGGGAGGCGCCCGGTGACGGCCGCGACCACGCTCGGCACCGTCCGGATCGGCACCCGGGCGAGCCTGCTCGCGAAGACGCAGACGCAGACGGTGGCCGACGCGCTCATCGCGCGGGGCGTCGCGGTGGAGATCGTCGAGATCTCGACGCTGGGGGACCAGTCCCAGGCGGCGAACACGCCGATCGCGCAGACCGGCGTCGGGGTGTTCACCTCTGCACTGCGCGAGGCGCTGCTCGAGGACCGGATCGACGTCGCCGTCCACTCTTACAAGGACCTCCCGACGGCGGGCGTGCCCGGCATCGTGCTCGCCGCGGTGCCGCAGCGGGCCGACCCCCGTGACGCCCTCGTCGCCCGCGACCGGATGGTGCTCGGCGAGCTCCCGCCCGGCTCCGTCATCGGCACCGGCTCGCCCCGGCGCGCGGCGCAGCTGCACGCGCTCGGGCTGGGCCTGCAGGTCGTCGGGATCCGCGGCAACGTCGAGACGCGGATCCGCAAGGTCACCGACGGCGAGGTCGACGGCGTGGTCCTCGCGCGGGCCGGGCTCGCGCGGATCGGTCGGGCGGGCGACGCCACCGAGGTACTCGACCCGCTGCAGATGCTGCCCGCCCCGGCCCAGGGCGCGCTCGCCGTGGAGTGCCGCGTCGCCGACACCGAGCTCGAGACCTTCCTGCGGTCGACGCTGCACGACGAGTCGACGTCCGCGGCGGTCACGGCCGAACGGGCGGTGCTGGTCGACCTCGGGTCACCGTGCGCCGCAGCGATCGGTGCCCTGGCCGATGTGGTCGAGGATCTGGACGACGACGGGCACGTCGTCGAGGCACTCTCGTTGCGGGCGTTCGCGACGACCGCCGAGGGCGCGCTGGTGCGCGCCTCGGCGACCGGAGAGACGAAGGATGCCGAGCAGATCGGGCGCGCACTCGCCCAGGAGCTGCTCGCCGACGGCGCGGACCCGAACGCCACCGGCTGACCGCGACCGTCGACGAAGAGAACACGATGGGACGAGACAGGACATGACCGCACCCCCCTCCACCACCGCCGGCCGGGTCGCCTTCGTCGGCAGCGGCCCCGGCGACCCCGGGCTGCTGACCGTGCGTGCCCGTGAGGCGCTGGCGTCCGCGACCTACGTCGTGGCGGACCCGGGCGTGCCGGCCGACGTGATCGCGCTGCTCTCCGACGGGCCGCGCCCGGTCACCGTCCGCCACCCCGGCGGCGACGCCGAGATCTCCCCGCTGTCCGACCCGACCACGGACGGCTCGCTGGCCGACGGGGCCGAGGTCGCCGAGGCGCTCCCCGAGGACCCGGCGGTGCTCGCCGAGCACCTCGCGTCGCAGGCCCGCGACGGCGAGTCCGTGGTGCGCCTCGTCGTCGGGGACCCCCTGACCCGCTCCTCGGTGATCACCGAGGTCCGCTCGGTCGCCTCCGCGGCCGTGCCGTTCGACGTCGTGCCGGGGATGCCCGCGAGCACCGCCGTCCCGGCCTACGCCGGGGTCGCGCTGGGCCCGTCCTGGACCGCTGCGGACGTCCGCGGCGGGCTGGACTGGACCACGCTCGCCGTCGCACCCGGGCCGCTGGTGCTCACCGCGACCGCGGCCGACCTCGCGTCGACGTCGGCCTCGCTGGTGGAGAACGGCTGGAAGCCCGAGACGGCGGCGCTGATCACCTCGCAGGGCACCGAGTCGAAGCAGAAGACGGTCACCTCCAGCGTCGACAAGCTCGCCGCCGACGGCGCCGACCTCGAGGGCCCGCTCACGGTCACAGTCGGGGACGCCGCGGGCGACCGGGCCGCGCTGTCGTGGTGGGAGTCCCGCGCGCTGTACGGCTGGCGCGTGCTGGTGCCCCGCACGAAGGACCAGGCGGGCGCGATGAGCGACCGGCTGCGCGTCCACGGCGCGGTGCCCGAGGAGGTCCCGACGATCGCCGTCGAGCCGCCCCGCTCGCCCGCGCAGATGGAGCGCGCGGTCAAGGGCCTGGTCGACGGGCGCTACCAGTGGGTGGTGTTCACCTCCCAGAACGCGGTGCGCGCCGTGTGGGAGAAGTTCCAGGAGTTCGGGCTGGACGCCCGGGCGTTCTCCGGCGTCAAGATCGCCTGCGTCGGTGAGGCGACCGCGTCGACGGTGCGCGCGTTCGGCGTGCACCCCGAGCTCGTGCCCGACGAGCAGACCGAGCAGTCCTCCGAGGGCCTGCTCGACGTCTTCCCGCCGCACGACGACGTGCTCGACCCGGTGGACCGCGTGCTCCTGCCGCGGGCCGACATCGCGACCGAGACCCTCGCCGAGGGTCTGCAGTCCCGCGGCTGGGAGATCGACGACGTGACCGCGTACCGGACGGTGCGCGCCGCGCCGCCCCCCGCGCCCACCCGCGAGGCGATCAAGACCGGCGGCTTCGACGCGGTGTGCTTCACCTCGTCGTCCACGGTGCGCAACCTCGTGGGCATCGCCGGCAAGCCGCACGCCCGCACCATCGTGGCGTGCATCGGGCCGAAGACCGCCGAGACCGCGGTCGAGTTCGGTCTGCGCGTGGACGTCAAGCCCGACGTCGCCGAGGTCCCGGCCCTGGTCGAGGCCCTGGCCGCGCACGCCAACAAGCTGCGCGCCGAGGGCGCGCTGCCCCCGCCCCGCAAGACGAAGGCGCGCAAGCGCTAGGTGCGCTCCGCGCTCGTGAGCACTTTCGGGGGCTATGACCCCGGAAAGCGCTCACAGGGCCGGAGGCCACCTCCTCCGGAGGACCGCCCATGTTCCCCACCGACCGTCCCCGCCGGCTGCGGACCACCCCGGCGCTGCGCCGGTTGACCGCCGAGACCGACGTCCGGCCACGCCACCTCGTGCTGCCGGTGTTCGTCGCCGAGGGGCTCGACGCGCCGAAGCCGATCTCGTCGATGCCCGGCGTCGTGCAGCACACCCGCGAGACCCTCCGGAAGGCGGCCGCGGAGGCCGCGGGGGCGGGCCTGGGCGGGATCATGCTGTTCGGCGTGCCCTCGCGGCACGACGCGACCGGCTCGGGTGCCGTGGACCCCGACGGCATCCTCAACGTCGGGCTCCGCGACGTCCGCGAGGAGGTCGGCGACGACCTGCCGGTCATGGCCGACACCTGCCTCGACGAGTTCACCGACCACGGCCACTGCGGCGTCCTCGCCCCCGACGGCTCGGTCGACAACGACGCGACCCTCGAGGTCTACGCCGACATGGCGGTCGCGCAGGCCGAGGCCGGGGCCCACGTCGTCGCACCGAGCGGGATGATGGACGGGCAGGTCGGACGGATCCGGGAGGCGCTCGACGCCGCCGGCCACGCCGGTACCGCGATCCTCGCCTACTCCGCGAAGTACGCGAGCGCGTTCTACGGCCCGTTCCGCGAGGCGGTGGACTCCCAGCTGAAGGGCGACCGCCGCACCTACCAGCAGGACCCGGCCAATGCCCGCGAGGCGCTGCGCGAGGTCACGCTGGACCTCGCCGAGGGCGCGGACATGGTGATGGTCAAGCCCGCGATGGGCTACCTCGACGTGCTCCGCTCGGTCGCCGACGTCTCGGAGGTCCCGGTCGCCGCGTACCAGGTCTCCGGGGAGTACGCGATGATCTCCGCCGCCGCCGAGCGCGGCTGGATCGACCGGGAGCGGACGATCCTCGAGACGGTCACCGGGATCCGGCGGGCGGGCGCGGACATCGTGCTCACCTACTGGGCCACCGAGCTCGCCGGACGGCTCGACCGATGACCATCCCGGTCCCCGGCTCGTTGAGCCGGACATGAGCGAGCCCGTGCGCGAGGTCACGCCGCCCCGTGAGGAGCCCGGTCGCCCGCGGGTGGTGACCGCGGCGATCGTGCTGTGGGCGGTGCTGGGAGTGTTGCTGGTCCTGACCGGACTGCTGTTCGCGGTCGCGACCGCCGTCGGCATCACCGACCCGACGACGGGTGCGGGCTCGCTGGTCCTCACCGCGATCGTGCTGGTCGTCGTCGGGATCGCGACGCTGCTGGCGACGCGGGCCCTGCGCGCCGGGTCCCGCCCGGCCCGCGCGGCGCTCACCGCGATCGGGGTGGTGCTCGCCGTGGCGGGCCTCGTGCAGCTGACGTTCCTCGGCGTCGGCGGCTTGTACTTCGTCGCGTTCGCCGCGGGTGGGCTGCTGCTGCACCTGCCCGCGGCCCGGTCGTTCTTCACGGAGCGATGAGCGGGGCGGGTCCCGACGACGCGGGGGTGCTGTTCGCCGAGGCGGGTGCGCCCTGGTGGCCGCTGCTGATCGGGCCGGCGGTCGGGGTGGGCGGGGTGCTGCTCGACCGGCTGGCGCCCGGCGGCGCGACGCCGTGGGCGTGGGTCGTCATCGGCCTGGTGCTGCTGCTGCCGATCGCGCTGATCGTGCGGGCCCGTCGCCGGCTGCTGCGGGTGCGGGTCACCCCCGAGGTGCTGGTGCAGGGCGATGAGGCGGTCCCCATCGCCCGGATCGCCGGCATCCGCCCCGCCGACGGCAGCGGCCGCTACGGCATCCGCCCGTTCGGTGACCACCCGACGGTGCCGCGCCACGTCGGCGTCATCGTCGTGACCCTCGAGGACGGGACCCGCCGAGCGGCCTGGGCCCGCGACGCCGACGGGCTGCACGCCGCGCTGGGCCGGGTGCTCGCGCAGCGGTCCCCGACGCGGGCGGAGGGTGCGTGAACCGTCGGGCGGTGGTGACGGCCCTCGTCGCGGTGGTGCTGCTGGTCGTCGGGGTGCTCTGCGTGGCCCACGGGGTGGACACGGCGCCCTCGACCGGGGGGCTGCTCGTGTCCCCGGTGCCGCTCACCCGGGTGCTCGGCGCGTGGGTGGCGTCCGGGGTGGTGCTGGTGACGGCGGCGCTGGTGTGCGGGATCGACGCGGTCGCCCGGTGGCGGGCCGCCTCCCGGACGGAGCGAGCGGACCGCTCGGGCGCCTAGAAGCAGTGAGAGTGCCGCGCGCTCGGGTGGTAGACGGCTCGGGTGGCGGCCGCCCTGGACCGATCTCAGAGCCACTCCCGGACGCCGCCGTGGCCTGAGCAGGTTCCCGACTTGTGCTTCGAGTGGCTGTCGGTGCCGTCCTTGCAGATGGCGGTCGCTCCAGAGCTGTTGCCGTCGGGTCGCTCGACCTGCTGCCCGTCGGAGTTGGTGTAGGAGCCGCCGTAGCCGGAACCGCTCGAGGAGCCGGACGACGAGGAGTCGGAGTACGTGCTCGACGAGGACGATCCGTAGGAGCCGGCGGCGGACGACCCGGAGGTCGACGAGCCGTAGGTGGACGAGCCGTAGGTGGACGAGCCGTAGGTCGACGAGCCGTACGTCGACGACCCGTAGGTCGAGGAGCCGTAGGTCGAGGAGATCGGCGTGGGCGTCGGGCTGCAGGCACCGAGCCCCGCCAGGAGGGCGAGACCCGCGACCCCGGCGGCGACCCGCGCCCACCGACTCCGCCCTCCTGCTCCTGAGAGCTCAGCGGACTGCTTCGACTGGCCGATCTCCCGGCCGCCCGGACGGACGCTGCGCGCCATGGCTACTCCCCCTGTCGACTGTGACGCAGGTAGGAGCGCAATGTGAGCGCCCTGTGTTACTCGCTTCACCCTCACGGGTGATGACGGCCCGCTCGGACGGAGAGGCGCAGCGGGAGAGCCGGTCGCCCGGCCGGGGCGCTGGGCCCCGGCGGACGCCCGTCACACCGCCGCGCCTGGGACACTGAGCGGGTGAGCAGCGCTCCCACGACGGCAGCCGGGCCGGTCGCCCGCTCGGCTGAGCTCTTCGCGCGCGCCGAGGCGGTCGTCCCCGGGGGCGTCAACTCCCCGGTCCGCGCCTTCCGCTCGGTCGGCGGGACTCCCCGGTTCATGTCCGAGGCGCGGGGCGCCTGGCTCACCGACGCCGACGGCAACCGCTACGTCGACCTCGTCAGCTCCTGGGGACCGATGATCCTCGGGCACGCGCACCCCGCCGTCGTCGAGGCCGTGCGCGACGCCGCGACCCGTGGCCTGAGCTTCGGCACCCCGACCGAGGGCGAGATCGCGCTCGCCGAGGAGATCGTGCGCCGTGTCGAGCCCGTCGAGCAGGTGCGCCTGGTCAACTCGGGCACCGAGGCCACGATGAGCGCCATCCGGCTCGCCCGCGGCTACAACGGCCGCAGCGTCGTCGTGAAGTTCGCGGGCTGCTACCACGGCCACGTCGACGCGCTGCTCGCCGAGGCCGGCTCCGGCGTCGCGACCTTCGGCCTGCCCAGCACGCCCGGCGTCACCGGCGCCCAGGCCACCGACACCGTCGTGCTGCCCTACAACCACCTCGACGCCGTCGCCGCCGTCTTCGCCGAGCGCGGCCCCGAGATCGCCTGCGTGATCACCGAGGCGGCCGCCGGGAACATGGGCGCGGTCGCTCCCGAAGACGGGTTCAACGCCGGGCTCAAGCGGCTCTGTGCCGCCCACGGCGCGCTGCTGGTGATCGACGAGGTGATGACGGGGTTCCGGGTCTCGCCGGCGGGCTGGTACGGCCTCGAGGGGGTGGCCGGCGACCTCTACTGCTTCGGCAAGGTGATGTCCGGCGGGCTACCCGCGGCCGCGTTCGGCGGCAGCGCCGAGATCATGGGCCACCTCGCGCCGGCCGGGCCGGTGTACCAGGCGGGCACGCTGGCCGGGAATCCCGTCGCCGTCGCCGCCGGCCTGACGACGCTGCAGCATGCGACCCCCGAGGTGTACGAGGCCCTCGACGCGAACGCCGACCGCCTGCACGGGCTGATCACCGACGCGCTCTCCGGCGCGGGGGTCGAGCACACGATCCAGCGGGCCGGGTCGCTCGTCTCGATCCGGTTCGCCGGCGAGCCGGGGCGGAACTACGACGACATGAAGGCCGCCCAGACCTGGCGGTTCCCACCGTTCTTCCACGCCCTGCTCGACCGCGGTGTCTACTTCCCGCCCAGCGTCTTCGAGGCCTGCTTCATCTCCGCGGCGCTCGACGACGAGGCCTTCGGGGTCATCGCCGACGCGCTGCCCCACGCCGCGGGCGCCGCCGCCGCCGCGACCGCGCCGGAGGAGCAGTGACGGGCGGGAGCGGCCCGGTGCGGACCGCCGTGCACCTGGTGCGCCACGGCGAGGTCCACAACCCCGAGCACATCCTCTACGGGCGCCTGCCCGGCTACGGGCTCTCCGAGACCGGCCGCACCCAGGCGCTGCGCGTCGCCGAGCACCTCGCCTCCGCCGACGTCACCGCCCTGTTCGTCTCGCCGATGCAGCGCGCGCAGGAGACGGCGGTGCCGATCGCGGAGAAGCTCGGGGTGGACCCGGTCGTCGACGACCGGCTGATCGAGGCGGCCAACGCGTTCGAAGGCCAGTACGTGGGGGTCGGCGACGGGGCGCTGCGCAAGCCCGAGTTCTGGCCGCTGCTCCGCAACCCGTTCCGCCCCTCCTGGGGCGAGCCGTACCTCGAGATCGCCCACCGCATGCTGGGCGTGGCCCACCGGGCGCGGGCGGCCGCCGCGGGGCACGAGGCGGTGTGCGTGACCCACCAGCTGCCCATCTGGACGCTGCGGCGCTTCCTCGCCGGGCAGCGGCTCTGGCACAACCCGACGCAGCGCCAGTGCGCGCTCGGGTCGGTGACCACGCTGGTGTTCGACGACGAGTCGCTCGTCGACATCGGCTACGCCGAGCCGTCGGGCACCTCGGACCCCTCGGCCACGGGCGCATGAGACGGGTGCTGGCGGCGCTCGCCGTCGTCGGGCTCGCCCTGCTCGGCGGGTGCTCCTCGAGCTCCTCCGACGACGGCGGGTTCCAGTTCGTCGCGCCGAACGGGCAGACGCAGATCACCTACCCGGAGGCCCAGCGCCGCCCGCTCGCACCGATCGTCGGGGACTCCCTGCTGACCCCCGGGCAGCAGGTGTCCAGCGCCCAGGACAAGGGCCAGGTCGTCGTCGTGAACATCTGGGGCTCGTGGTGCGGGCCGTGCCGCGGCGAGTCGCCGGCGCTCGAGCAGGTGGCCCAGGCGTCCGCGGCGCGCGGGGTGCGGTTCCTCGGCGTGGACGTGCGCGACGACCGCGACGCCGCCGCCGACTTCGTCCGCAGCCGCGCGGTGACCTATCCGTCGATCTTCGACCCGCCGGGGCGCTCGCTGCTCGTGCTGAGCGGCTACCCGCGCAACGCGGTGCCCTCGACGATCGTGCTGGACCGGCAGCACCGGGTCGCGGCGGTGTTCCTCACCGCGGTGCTGGCGAGCGACCTCCAGCCGGTGGTGGACCGGGTCGCGGCGGAACCGGCGCCGGCGCCGGCGGGCTGAGCCGGCCCGGCGCCGGATTCGACCGAAGGGCACCTTCGGTCGATCTATCCGGCGAGGGGCGCCCCTGGTCGGAACGGTGCTCGGCCGATCTATCCGGCGAGGGGCGCCCGTGGTCGGAACGGTGCTCGGCCGATCGTTCCGGCGAGGGGCGCCCGTGGCCCATCTATTCGACCGAAGGTGCCCTTCGCTCAGAACCGAGCCGGCCGGGGTGACCTACGACATCTCGTAGGACGATGGCCCCCGCCCTCACGCGCCACGGACGCCACCGCCCTACGCTGGGTGCGAGATGAACGCCAGGCATCGCGGGTCCCCATGGACCTGACCCAGATGGTGACCTCGGGTCCCGTCCTGCTCGCGCTCGGGCTCTCGCTCGTCGCGGGCCTGGTGAGCTTCGCGTCGCCGTGCGTCGTCCCTCTCGTCCCGGGCTACCTCGCGTACCTCGCCGGGCTGGTCGGGGCCACCGCTCCCCCGGTCACCGTGGAGGAGGTCGCCGAGCGCCGGACCGCCGCCGTCGGAGCCACCGCCACCGCCACGACCACCACACCCACGACGACCGCCGCCCCGACCCGACGCGGCCGCTGGCGGCTCGCCGGCGCGGCGGCGCTGTTCGTCCTCGGCTTCACCGTGGTGTTCGTCCTCGGCCTCGGCGCGATCGTGTGGGCGGCCGACGCCCTGATCGCCAACGAGGACGTGCTGCAACGGCTCGGCGGCGTCGTCACCGTGGCGATGGGGCTGGTGTTCCTCGGCCTCGTGCCCGCCCTGCAGCGCGACACCCGCCCGCACTGGGTGCCGCGCATGGGCCTCGCCGGCGCGCCGCTGCTGGGCGCCACGTTCGGCCTGGGCTGGACGCCGTGCCTGGGGCCCACGCTGACCGGTGTCATCGCGCTGGCCTCCGGGACCGGTGCGGGGCCGGGCGCGCTGCGCGGCGGCGTCCTCGTGCTCGCCTACTGCGCCGGGCTCGGCGTGCCCTTCGTGCTCATCGCGCTCGGCGCCGGCCGGGCGGTGCGGGCCCAGGCGTGGCTGCGCGCCCACGTCCGCGGCATCCAGATCGCCGGCGGCGCCCTGCTCGTCCTCGTCGGCCTCGCCCTCGCCACCGGCCTGTGGGGCGAGATCGTGACCCTGCTCCGGGAGCCCGTCGCCGGCTTCTCGACCCCTCTGTGAGTCCGTGACCACCCCATGACGCAGACGCTCCGCACGCCGCCGGACTCCCCGGGGCCGCCGCCCACGCCACGCCGGTGGGGACGTGACCTGCTCGCGCTCGGCCGCAACACCTGGCGCGGCCTCACGAGCATGCGGACCGCGCTGATCCTGCTCTTCCTGCTCGCGCTCGCCGCGCTCCCCGGGGCGTTCATCCCGCAGCGCGGCCCGAGCCCGCAGGCGGTCAAGGACTACTTCGTCGCGCACCCCACCCTTGCCCCGTTGCTCGACAAGATCGGGGTCTTCGACCTCTTCGCGACGCCGTGGTTCTCGGCGGTCTACCTGCTGCTGTTCATCTCGCTGGTCGGCTGCCTCGTGCCGCGGACCTGGGAGCAGGTCCGCTCGCTGCGCGCCCCCACCGTCGCCGTCCCGCGCAATCTCTCCCGGCTGCCCCACCACGCGGCGGGCACCGATCCCCGCGACCCCGACGACGTCCTCGCCGCCGCCCGCACGCGGCTGCGGGGCTGGAAGGTCGACGTCCGCGACGAGCCCGGCGGGGTCCGGACCATCTCGGCGGAGAAGGGCGCGCTGCGCGAGGTCGGCAACGTCGTCTTCCACATGAGCCTGCTGGCGCTGCTCGTCGGGATCGCGGTCGGGAAGCTCTTCGGCTACGAGGGCAACGTCATCGTCATGGCCGACGGCTCGGAGTTCTGCAACTCCGGGATCCTCGCCTACGACACCTTCCGGCCGGGACTGCGCGTCGACGGCACGAACCTCGACCCGTTCTGCGTCGACGTCGACCACTTCTCCGCGCAGTACCGCCCCGACGGCGCCGCGGACTCGTTCGCCGCCGACGTCCGGTACTCCGACGCCGCGCAGATCGCGAGCGGCGCCGCGCCCACCCCGGGCACCATCGCGGTCAACGAGCCGCTGCGGTTCGACGGCGAGCGGGTCTACCTGCTCGGGCACGGCTATGCGCCGCAGTTCACGGTGACCTTCCCCGACGGCGCGCAGCGCACCCAGGCCATCCAGTGGGAGCCGGTCGACCAGACGACGTTCCTCTCCCAGGGCGCCACCAAGTTCGACCGGCCCGGCGTCACGACCGATGCCGAGCGCCGCCGCACCCAGCTCGCGATCACCGGGCTGTTCGCGCCGACGTCCAGCGGCGGCGACATCGTGACCTCGACCTATCCGGCCCCGACCAACCCCGAGGTCGCCGCCGACGTCTACCGCGGCGATCTCGGCCTCGACTCCGGGAAGGGCCAGTCGATCTACGGGATCGACCAGTCGATGGTCGACCAGGGTCGGCTGGTCAAGGTGGCCCGCCAGAACCTCGTGCCCGGCCAGACGCTCACCCTCGACGACGGCACCCGCATCCGCTTCGACGCCGTGAAGGAGTGGGTGAACATCCAGGTCTCCCACGACCCGGCGCAGGACGCGGTCCTCGTCGCGGCGATCGCGCTGCTCGTCGGGATCACGCTGTCCCTGACGATCAAGCGCCGCCGGTTCTGGGTGCGGGTGACGCCGCCGACGACGGGTCCGGGTTCGCCGTCTACGACAGACGGTCGTACGGTGGCCGGGACTGGCTCGAGCGTGGAGCTCGGCGGGCTCGCCCGCACCGACCAGGCCGGCTACGGCGAGGAGTTCGACCGGCTGCGGGCCGACCTGCTGGGGCGGGACCGGCCGTCCGCCGGGGGCGCCCCGGCCCGCGACGACGTCCCGGACGAGCAGCGCGACAACGGAGGTACCGGATGAACGTCGACGCCCCGCTGGGCGACTTCGGCGACGTGCTGTTCTACTCGGCGCTCGCGGTCTACATCCTCGCGATGCTGCTGCACGCCGTGGAGCACGGCCTGCTGCGCCGCACGGAGCCGGTCGCCGCGCCGGCGACCGCCGCGGTGCCCGCGGGGGTGGCCGCCGGCGGGGTCGACGAGCCGGGTGGCGGCGCCGTCGTCCCCGACGACCCGGCGCTCACCGACGAGCCCCCCGCGGGGACGACCGGGGCGCCCCGCGCCCCGCGGCCCGCCTCGGAGCGCTTCGGGCGCATGGGTGTCGCGCTGACCGTGCTCGGCGCGGCGCTGCACCTGGCGATGCTCGTCGTGCGCGGCACGGCGGCCCACCGGCCGCCCTGGGGCAACATGTACGAGTTCGTCGCGGCGGTGACCCTCGTCGGGGTCGTCGCGTGGCTGGTCGTGCTCTCCCGCCGCCCGGAGCTGCGCCGCCTGGGTGTGTTCGTGCTGCTGCCGGTGATCGTGCTGATGTTCCTCGGCGGCACGGTGCTCTACACCCAGACCGCACCCGTGGTGCCCGCGCTGCACTCGTACTGGCTCGCCATCCACGTGACGGCGGCCGTGATCTCCTCGGGAATCCTGCTCGTCGCCGGGGTCGCGAGCGTGCTCTACCTGCTGCGCAGCGTCCACGACGCGAACGGCCGGCTCGCCTGGACCGCCCGCCTGCCCGCGGCCGACGTCCTCGACCGCGTCGCCTACCGCGCCACCGCAGTCGCCTTCCCGATCTGGACGTTCGCCGTCATCGCCGGGGCCATCTGGGCCGAGGCGGCGTGGGGCCGCTACTGGGGCTGGGACCCCAAGGAGACCACCGCGTTCATCGCGTGGGTCATCTACGCGGGCTACCTGCACGCGCGCTCGACGGCCGGCTGGCGGGGCCGCAAGGCCGCCGCGGTCAACGTCGTCGGGTTCGCCGTGATGGTCTTCAACCTCTTCTTCATCAACCTCGTCGTCACCGGCCTGCACTCCTACGCGGGCGTCGGCTGATCCGCTGCGGAGATCCGGACCTGATCGCCGCGTTCGTCTCGTCCTGATCGTCCCGGCCGGTTACGGTCGTGCGGCCGGTCGGCCTCCGCGAGGGGTGGGCCCGTCCCGGCGCCGGTGACGACGGAGGGAACGCGCCGACGATGGATGGCCGCGGGGACGAGCCGGGCGAGAACGCAGCGAGCCCGGCCGCGCCGGAGTCCGCCGCTGCGGACGGCGGCCCGGCCGACCCGGAGCGGTCGACGACGGCGGGGGTGGCGACGGCGACGGGTCCGTCGTCCGCGACGCCGGAGGCCCGGTCCGAGGACGACCTCGCGGCCGAGACCACCCACCAGGTCGACACCGCGGGTGCGGCGCGCGGCGACGTCCGCCGCCCCGGGGCCGGCGACACGCCCCGGACCCCGTCCGCGGAGCCAGTCCAGCACGGCACGAACGGCGCCGGGGAGCAGCGCGCCGACGGCGCGGCAGCACCCGCGCCGTCGTCGGGACCCTCCTCGTCGGGACCCTCCTCGTCGGGGCTCGCGACGATCGGTACCGCGGCGGGGCCGCCCGCGATGTCGGACCTGTCCTCCGCCCAGCTGCTGCGCCCGGCGAAGCCGGTGCCGCGCACCGGGTGGCGCCGCGCGGTCTACGTGGCCAGCGGCGGCACGGTGAACCCGGGCGAGAGCGAGGCGGACGCCGCCCGCCGGGCCCTGGTCGCGCGGGTCAACCAGCCGCTGCAGGGCTGCTACAAGATCGCGATGCTGAGCCTCAAGGGCGGTGTCGGGAAGACGACGACGACGGCCGCGCTCGGGGCGACGTTCGCGTCGCTGCGCGGCGACCGGGTCGTGGCGGTGGACGCGAACCCCGACCGCGGGACGCTCGCCGAGAAGGTCCCGGTGGAGACGACGGCGACGGTGCGCCACCTGCTGCGCGACGCCGCGCTGGTCCGGCGCTACTCCGACGTGCGCGCCTACACCTCGCAGGGCCCCTCGCGGCTCGAGGTCCTCGCCAGCGAGCAGGACCCGGCGGTGTCCGAGGCGTTCAGCGAGCTCGACTACCGCCGTGCGGTTGACCTCCTCGAGCACTTCTACAACATCGTGCTCACCGACTGCGGCACCGGACTGATGCACTCGGCGATGCGCGGCGTCCTGGACGTGGCCGACTCGCTCGTCGTGGTCTCCTCCTCCTCCATCGACGGGGCCCGCAGCGCCTCGGCCACGCTGGACTGGCTCGACGCGCACGGCTACGGCGATCTCGTGGCCCGCTCCACCGCGGTGATCAACTACGTGCGGCGCTCGTCGGGCGGGGTCGACCTGGACCGGGTGGCCGAGCACTTCGCCGCCCGGTGCCGCACCGTCGCGCGGCTGCCCTTCGACCCGCACCTCGACGAGGGCGCCGAGATCGAGCTCGAGAAGCTCGCGCCGCGCACCCGCACCGCGATGCTCGAGCTGGCCGCCGTGGTCGCCGACGACTTCCCCCGCGTCGGGTCCCGGGTCCGCATCGGGCCCTGCTGACCCGTCACCCCTGACGCCACCACCGCCCGGTCGGGGGAGGGCCGAGGAACGCCCGGGCGTCGTCGTGGAACCCGATGCCGGTCCGCCGGGGGTGCTCGCGGACCCACGCCCGCAGCCGCGTGTCGAGGTCGGCCGGGACCGGGCGGCGGGCGGCGTCGCGGAGCTCGGTGACGATCCGCCCGAGCACCCGGACCCGCTTGGCCGCCAGCGCCTCGCCCTCCGCCCGCACCCGCCCGAGATCGAACGTTCCGTTCACGCGGGGACGACCCGGGTGGTCGTCACGGTGAGTGAACAATGGCCGGTGACTACAGCGGAGGGCAAGACTCGATCACGCTGATGGAGCAAGAAGCGGGACGGGACCCGCAGGCGACGTTGCGACGTGTGGTCAGGCGCCGGGGGACGGGTCCTGCCCGTCGGTACGGCCGCGTTTGACCTGCTCGTCGAGGCTGCGGAGGAACTCCGGGTCGTCGTCCGGGGCGATCGGACGGGTGCGGCGGCCGCGTCCGGCACCCGGGGTGCGCGTCGGGCCGGTCGGTGCCTCGTCCTCGGTCGTGCCCGTCCCCGTGGCGAGCGCCTGAGCGGTGACGGCCTTCCAGAGCAGCACGCCGACGGCCACGAGGACCATCACCGCGACGACGAAAAGCACCACGTCTCGCACCTCCTCCGAACGCCCACGGGGGCGGCCGATCGCTCGCGCGGCCCCAACGCTACCTGTCGATCCACGTGTCGGGGGGACGATCACGCGAGGTCCGTCGGGTGGACGGTTCGTGACGGTGAGCGGCGCCACACGCGCGGGAGGACCCGGCCGCGGCCATGCCGCGGCCGGGTCCTCCCGGGGTCC
>NZ_DASXJD010000203.1:0-7231 GCF_036497585.1 Actinomycetospora sp.
GGGCGATGTCGGGGTAGGACACCCCGGCGCGGCGCATCGCGAGGGCCTTCTGGTGCTTCTCGCGGGTCGCGATAGACCGCGGCGAGGTCGGCGAGTTCGCCCCGGAGGGGCGGCCGGGCTTAGCGCCCACTAGTCACCCCCACGCGGCGGGTCCCCGGCGGGGGGACGGTGGTCGGGTGGGAGGCGGCGCGGGGCTTCACGGCGAGCTTGATCTCGGGGTAGCCGGAGCGGCGCTTCTCGTTGCGCCGGACCAGGCCGGGCCAGTCCGCGAGCAGCGCCTGCACTGAGGCTTCCTCGACGTCGGGGGTGCGCAGCTCGGAGCAGCCCCCGGCGGTGTAGTGGTCGGCGTCGGGGGCGATCCCGTCGGCGCGGACGACCCCGCCGTCCCACCACCACGCCCGGAGGCACAGCTCGTAGTCCTCTTTCGTCGCGGCCCGCCCGTCGTGGACGGGATGCCCGGGGCGGGTGTAGGTCCCGAGGACGGTCCCGATGCAGAACCGGAGGCCGGTCGTGATCCGGCCGGGGGTCATGTAGAAGGCGTTGCTGGTGGGGGACAGCCCCCACACCCACAAATCTCGAGCCGCCGTCTCGTAGAACATCGACCGGAACACGGCGTCGATGTCGGTGACGGGGGCGGTGCGTTTCGCGTCGAGGGCCTTGACGAGCCCGGACAGGTCGTCGTCGACCTGCACCAGGGGGCACCCGACGGGGTAGGCGTTGAGGATGGCGGCGCGTTGGGCGGTGATCCCGACGGCGCCGGTGACCTCGACGTCGACGTCGTAGGGCAGCAGCGCCCGGTAGTCCTCAAGGTCGGGGTCGTCGGCGTGGAGGAACACGGTGATCCGCTCGGGGACGACGCCCCCGCCGATCAGCGTCGGCAGCGTCTTCGTCGTGAGGACCGCGGGCCGCCGGTAGGAGGGGATCGCGACCTGGTACTCGGAGGGACGGCCCCGGCGGATCACGGCGCACTCTTCTTCGGGATGCCGTGGCCGACGACGGGCTGCGAGTTCGGGTCGGAGCGTTTGAAGCCGCGGTCACCGCGAGCCAGCCGGGCAGCCATGTCCCGTTCCCGCTTCGAGCGGGTGGCCTGGCCGTGGGCGGTCTCGACGGCCGCCGTGAAGCAGTCCTTCATCCCCGACAGCGCGTAATACACCACCGAGATCCGGTAGCCGCCGTCGGTGGTCGTCCGCATCGGCGTCACCCCGTGGACCAGGTCGTAGCCGGGGAAGAACAGGGCCCACCCGTCGCGGCACTCGACGACCGCCCCGTACTCGGGGATGTGCAGGTAGCCCCCGGCGACGCCGCGGCGCACCACCGGCATCGCCGACCACACGGGCAGGTTGAAGCCGTCCCGGTGATAGGGGAGCTCGGAGGTGCGGTTGACGACCCCGGAGGTCCAGGGTTCCGCCTCCCCGAGACGCCACTCCGGGAGGACGCGCTGCGCCTGGGTCTCGCCGTCGGCGGCGACCTCCGGGAGTTCCGCGCGCAACGTCTCTCCGAGTCGCGCCGACCAGTCGACGAGGACGCGGTGGGTGTCGGGGGCTTCGCGGGCGAGCGCGGTCCGGTTGCAGGATTCGCGGCGGGTCGCGACCTTCCGCGGGCTATAGCCGAACACGCGGGACGCGTTCCGCTTCCCGGAGGTGGCGCGGAACGTCTCCTGCCACGGGGTCGCCAGGACCGCCCGGCGTAGCCCGGCGACCCCGTCCACCGGTAGGTAGGCGTAGACGGGGTCGCCGGTCGCGGCGTCGCGGGCGATGGTGGCGGTGGTGACGGTGACGGGTTGCGGCTCCACTCGGAACCCGACCAGCGTCGACGCTTCCGCCCGAGACAACACCCGCGGCGCGGCTATCACCTCCGCGGTCATGGGTTCGCGGTGGCTTGCTGGACGAGGCGCTGGACGACGGCGGCGTTCGAGTCGCACTGGTAGCGCTCGGCGAGGTCGGCGAGCGCCCCCACCATCACCTCGAAGTCGGGGATCGGATAGGCGAGGATGATCATGCGGGTTTCGGTGTCGGCGTAGGCGGCGCCGTCCTCGTCGAGGGTGTGGGTTTGGCGCATGCCGGCGGCACCGTCGTCGGTGGTGTCGGCGGCGATCTCTTCGAGCCCCGCCATCAGGTCGTCGACGTCGGCGGGGGTGTAGCCGGTGCCGTCGAGGTCGGGGAGGGCGCTCAGCAGCTCGGCGAGGAGTCGGTCTTCGTATCCGGCGGCGTCGGCGGTCCGGTTCGCGGACAACAGAATCCGGGTGGCGCGGGCGTCGTCGACGTCGACGTAGGTCACGTCGATCTCCCGCCACGCCAGGGACCGGGCGGCGAGCAGGGTGTGGTTCCCGGACAGGACGTAGCCGGTGGAGCGCTGCACGATGAGCGGCGAGTACTGGGCGTTCTCGGTGAGGGACTCGGCGATCATCGGGATGTCGCCGCGGCGGGCGTTGCGGGGGTGGGTGTCGAGGGTGTCGGTGTTGACGCGCTCGATCGTCGTCAGCAGCGAGTCCATCCCGTCCCCCTCCTCTCCGGGGTCAGGGGGCGGCGTGCCGTGGGGGTGGGGTGGCGGCGGCGGTGGCGGTGGTGCGGCGGGCGGCGGCGGCGAGGTCGAGGCCCTCGACGTAGGCGGCGAGGACGTGGAGGCGGGCGGCTTGGAAGGGGAGGGCGGCGTGGAGGGAGTCGGCGATCAGCCGCATCTCGTCGGCGGTCGTCATCTCGGCGGGCGGCATCGGGACACCCCCAGTCCGTCGGCTAGATCGGGGGCTAGCGGCGTCGTGTGTCCGCAGACGCTCGTTCGCGGACGCTCACGGCGGGGGGTTATCGGCCCAGCTCAGGGCTGTAACGCAACCCGTGTCCGCGCCAACGTAAAGCGTCCGCCCGTTCGCGATATACTTAGCGGGTGAAGATCGGCTATGCGCGGGTGTCGACCAGCGAGCAGCACCCCGAGTTCCAGCACGACACGCTGATCGAGGCCGGATGTGACCGGGTGTTCGTCGACCGGCTCTCCGGGAAACTCACCAGCCGGCCAGAGCTAGACAACGCACTGCTGATGGCGCGGGCCGGGGACCAGCTCGTCGTGACCCGTCTCGACCGGCTCGGCCGGTCGTTGGCCCATCTGATTGCGCTGTCGGAGCAGCTCCGCGGCGACGGGATTGATCTCGTCGTCCTCCAACAGGGCATCGACACGTCGACAGCGATCGGGCGGATGTTCTTCCAGATGCTGGGGGCGATCGCCGAGTTCGAGGCGGCACTGCTATCGGAGCGCACCAAGGACGGTCTCGCCGCCGCGCGGGCCCGCGGCCGCACCGGCGGGCAGAAACCCAAGCTCGGGCGCCGGCAGGCCCACCTAGCCCGCCTCATGTACGACGAGGTCGACCTGGCTGGGCGGCGGCTCCACACCGTCCAGCACATCGCCGACGAGTTCGGCGTGACCCGCCCGACGATCTACCGCTACCTCGCGGCGACCCCCGCGAGAGACGCCGCCAAGAAGGAGACCCCATGACCCCATTTGAAGATCGCCTAGAGACCCTGGTGCGGAACGTCGAGGCCGCCGACCATGCGTCCGGCTGGGACCAGTCCCCGGCCCGGCTGCTCCGGGTCATCGACGGCCCGCTCGGGCTCACCTACGACGCGATGCCACTACACAAGCTCGACGAGTCCCCGCGGCGCGCCGTCGAGATGATCGCCGACATGTACGAGCACCAGGGCGGCGAGGCCGTCCGCCGAAGCCAAGCCAAGCTCGGGCTCGCGGACGCCGTCGCCCACATCTTCATCACCGAGATGTACATGCGGAACAACGACACCGACGAGGGCGCCTGGGGGTCGGCGGGGTGGACCGAGGAGAAGATGATCGAGGAACTAGAGCGGCGCTACGGGACGTCGCGCTTCGTGGACATCCCCGGGTCGATCGAGGGCCGGATGGCGGTGGGGGTGTACGGGGACGAGCAGTCGATGTGGGTGGTTCGGCGGCGCCACGAGCAGCCCCAGTTCTGGCCGCTCTGGCCGCCCGACATCGACCTCCAGGCGCGCGGCGCCGTCACCGACGCCCTCCACCGCATCCAAGCCGCCCACGCCGCGACGGCCTCGTCGTGAGCGGCGACGAGGGGCAGCCGGCACCGACCGAGGCGTTGCCGGTGAGCGACACCGCGGGCGAGCCGTACTTCCAGGACGGCCACTGGCGGCAGGACATCAAGACGGACCTGGGGTTCTGGATCTCGGCGGTAGTTGACTAGCCGAGGACGCTGACCCTTCTAAACCCACGCCGCCCCCAGGAGGACCCCGAGATGGATCAGATTCGGGTGACGCTGCACCGCTGGCGCCTGGACCTACCGGACGTCGAAGTCGTCGTCGACCGGGTCGGGGGGGTGGCTCCGGAGGAGATCGTCCACCAGGGGGCGACCTACCGTGTGATCCACGGCGACCCGCACTACCCGACGTACTCGCTGGAGCAGCTCCCCGAACAGACGAAACCCCGCCGCGCCTGAGCTGGGGGGCAACTCGACAGCGGCGGGGTTCCGGTTCCCCTGGGCGACCGGGCTCCCGATGGGGGGCATCGGAGCACAGCTCACGCCCTGGTGCGCCCGGTATAGCGGCCGTGGGCGGGGCCTGTCAATCCGTCGCCGCGGGCCCGACCATGACCAGGGATCGCTACTCGGGGGGGACGAAGCCGCGGAGCCGCCCCGACCCCTCACAATCCGGGCACACCCGCGACACCGTGTCGGTGACGCGGCTGATCGAGGCGTGCCGGGTCCGGACCTGGCCGTCGCCGGTGCAGGTGTGGCAGATCGTCGCCGGGACCCGCGGCGGCACGGTCGGGCTGTCGCTCATCCGATGACCCTCCCCGGGTCGGGGGCCGCGGTCACGACAGCGACTCCCCGTCCCACGCCGCCGCCATGATCTTCACGAAGGTGAGGATCCCGTCGCACACCGCCTTCGGGCCGCCGCGGCGCCCGATCGTCCGCAGGTGCGCAGCGACCCCGTCGACGTCGACGTTGGCCCCGGCGGCGAGCGCCCACAACGTGACCCGCTCGTCCGGGTCGAGGTCTTCGGGGTGGGCGCGGAGACCGGTCCGGACGTCCCCGATCTCCAGCATCGCCGGGCCGTCCATCGGCGCCGGATCGTCCGGGTCGGCGCACGCCTTCCGGGCGGCCCGCCCCGCGAGCATCGCCGCCACCGAGAACATCGCGTACAGGTGCCGCATGTGGGTCTGGTCGTCGGTCTCGGGTCCGGCGAGGACGTCGACGACGGTGTCGGTGTCGCCGGTGCGGTAGGCCTCGACGGCGGTGAAGAAGTCCGCGGAGTAGCGGATCGCGTCGTCCTGGGTTGGGTACTGGTCCATGGGGGGTCCTCGGGGTGCTTGGCGGCGGTACCTGCCCCCGCTAGTCTAGTCGCCTCGCCAGACGCGGGGTGGGGGTGCCGGGCACGTCCCCGCAGTCACCAGGGACGTGCCCGGCCCGGTCGGAGTACCGCTCCCCAGCGTGCTCGACGACCAGCCCCGTCCGCCGGGGTGACGTGCCCCGCGGACGACTAGGTGGAGATCCTACGTCGTGACGGGATCTCCGCAAGGATCACGCTGGCCTGCTCCATGTTGTGGAGCGCTTCCCCCGACCCCAGGTAGCCGACCACCGGGACCCGGCGGCGGATCGTCTCCGTGCTGCGGCCCAGCCACACCGCGAGGGCCTCCCGGTCGCACAGCCAGCCGATGTCCGTCTGCTTCACGTACACGAGCCCCCCGCGTCGTCGTTGGCGAGCTTGAGGTTGAGGAGCTCCAGACCGGAGTAGACGTGGGAGGGCTCGGCGGCGCAGTGGAGCCGGATCGGGGCCCGGTGGTCGATCTCCGTCTGCCCGCGGGGCAGAAAGATCGGTTCCCCGCAGGTCCGCTGCCTGTCACCCCCCCTGTCATCCCCCACCGGGACCAGCCGGATACACCACGCCGCCGGGCGCGGATTCGGATCCCCCGTCAAGCTGCGCAGCTGGTTCCGCTGCGCCCGGAGATCAACGGCGAGCGCCGGACCCTCATCGGGCCACCGGGAGATGTAGTCGGACTGGGCCGTGAGCCACGAGCACAGCCCCTCAATGTCGGGTGGGGGGGCATAGGCGAACCCCCGGGATTCGACGATCAGCTCGGCCCAGCTGGACAGGGTGAAGTGGACACCGCGGATCGGCCGGTCGTCCTCGTGGCTCGGCTGCCCGTCGTCGACGCCGTCGCGGTCCCGCCCGAACCATTCGTCGACGACCGGGTAGGGCTTCGACCGGGGGTCGGTCGCGACCCAGATGTCGACGCGCCCGGGTGGCCGAGACCGGAATCCGGGCGGCCCGCGGGAGTCCAGGGCCGCCACCATCGGGCGGGCGTCGAGGCGGACCGCGAGCCGGGCGATCTCGGTGAGGTCGGTGGCGAGGTGATCGACGCAGTGGGGGCACATGTAGGCGGGGCCGGTCAGCTCCCGGAACCGGCACACCGGGCACCGTGGGATCGGGTCGTCGTCGGGCCCGGTCACCGGCGGGCCGGGCGCCGGTCGTGGTTCGCGAGGTGGGTCAGGCCGACCGCGAGGGCGGTCGGCTGGTCGGGGACGTGGTGATGGGTGCCGTCACACGAGCACCACCACGACCAGCGGCGCCCCGACATCGCCATGTCGACACCGTCGAACATGCTGGTCGGGTGGCGACGCCGCACCGCGACCCGATAGACCGGGACCGGAGCACCCCCCAGCAGGCGGGCGAGACGCCGGTTCACGCGGTCGCCGAGAGCCGTGTCGCTGCCGCGCGGATCGCGTCGCGGTACGGAACGTCGAGCAGCTGCACATCCACCGCGAGGTCGGAGAACGGGATCAGCGACCGATGCTCTGGGCGTTCGGCAGCGGTCCACACGGCCCATGCGTCGTGGACGTCTTCGAGGGTGCAGTCGGCACCCCGGGTCAGGACCAGCAGCGCGTAGAGCTTGGTCAGCTCCGGGGGGCACCCGTTCCCGGCGTGCGAGGCCGAGAGTTGGGCGTTCAGCTCGTGGGTGGCGTCGTCGATGTAGGTCATGCGGCCTCCTGGGGACGGGCGTCGAGCCAGTCGAAGGCGTAGGCGCGGGGCCGGTTGCCGCGGTTGCGGTCGACCCCGACGCACCCCACATGGCGCCCGCCCAGTAGCCGGCAGGGCCACCGGTCGGGGTGACGGTGGGGTAGGTGTCGTCGAGCCACCCGGCGGCGCACGCCGAGGAGCAGAAGTCGGGGGACGGGGCCGCCCGGTCGATACGGACGGAACAT
>NZ_DASXJD010000204.1:0-77041 GCF_036497585.1 Actinomycetospora sp.
GTGGCCGGGGGCGGACGCGCTCCCGGGCGTGCCCCGGCGACGCCCGCGACCCCGGCGGCCGGCGCGGCCGCCGTCACCCCGGGAGCGACGGAGAAGGTCGCCCGGCCGACCCGGACGCCGTCGTCCCCGGGTTCCGACCCCGGCCAGCGCTCCGCGCGGCTCCCCGCCGTGGGCCCGCCCTCGGCCGGCGTGCGGGGGATGCGCCCGCCGCCGGGGAGTGTGCCCCTCGCGGCGGCGCCCGCCGGGCCCTACCGGCCCGCGCCGCCGTCGGGCGGGCCGCCGTCGGGCGGACGACGGCCCCCGGGCGGACCGCCGGCGGGCAAGGACGACGACCGCACGTCGCTCCTGCCGGACGACTCACCGGCGGCCGCGGCCGCCGGAAGTGCCCCGCCGTCGCTCGGGAAGTCCACCGACGAGGAGGCCGCCCGGACGCGGCGACGCCGGATCCGCATCGGCGTCATCTGCGCCCTGGTCGCGCTGGTCCTGGCCGCGGCCGGGGTCGCCACCGCCGCGGCGCTCACCGGTCGCGGTGCCGCCCCGGCCGTCGCGCCGGCCGTCGCCAGCACGACGACGGCGCCCGCGACGGCCAACGCTGCGGGTGTCGCCGCGGTGGCGCACGCCCCGGAGAAGCAGTCGGGCTCCGGGTCCGGTTCGGGGTCCGGGACCGGCTCCGGGTCGCACGGCAGCACCCACCACTCGTCGAGCTCGGAGCCGACGCCCACGAGGTCCGAGACCTCGGGCTCCGGGTCGTCCCCCGGGCAGTACTGAGCACGACCGACCCCGTCCCAGACGACGACCTCACCCGAGGGCGTGCACGCTCACCGCGTAGCCCCCGCCGTCGTAGGGCTCGAGGCCGTCCCAGTCGGCGGTCCGTGCGCGCAGCGTGAGCCCGGCACCGACGCACGCGGTGTCGTAGGCGACCAGGTCGGGGAACGGCACGCCGTCGGGCAGGGTGAACGGCACGTGGTCGGCGTCGAGCCCGAAGCCTTGCACCAGCAGGCCCCCGGGGCGCAGGTGCGCGGCGAGGCGTGCCACGACGCGGGCGTGGGTCCCCGGCGTCAGCAGCGGCCAGAGGTTCCCGGCCCCGACGACGAGGTCGAACCGGCGGCCGAGGTCGAGTCGCGACAGGTCGACCAGCTGCCAGTCGAGGTCCGGGTGGGCGGCACGGGCCTCGGCGAGCATCGAGGCGTCGAGGTCGGCGCCGACGACGTGGTGGCCCAGCTCGGCGAGGTGCGCGGCGACGCGGCCGGTGCCGCAGCCGGCGTCGAGCACGTCGCCCGGGCGGCGGCCGAGCCCGGCCAGCAGGGCGTCGACGCGGCGGGCCTCGCCGTGCAGGTCGGCTCCCTCGGCGGCGAGCTCGGCGAACCGGGCGGCGTAGCCGGGACCCGCGCTCCCGCCGGTCACCGCGAGCCAGGGATTCGACGAGGGACCGGACACGCGCCGCACCCTACGACCGCAGCCGCCGGTGGACCCGCTGCTCCGGCGGGTCGACGGGGTTGTCCGGCGCGGCGCGCGCCACGGTGACGAACACGAAGCCGGCCTTCACGAGCACCCGCTGCGAGGCCACGTTGCCGGCGGCGACCGGGACGAGCAGCTGCCCGCAGCTCGGGTGGCTCGCGAAGGTGTCGTCGGCGAGCGCGCGGACGAGGGCGCTCCCCAGGCCGTGCCCGACGTCGTCGGGGTCGCCGACCAGGTAGTCGATCGTCATCGCGTCGGGCGGGACGAGGACGTAGGGCGCGTACTCGGCGACCTCGTCGGGGTAGGCGTGCCAGAACGAGCGCTGGCACAGGCCCAGCGGGCGCCCCCCGCCGTCCTCCTCGTCGAGCAGCGCGATGAGGTCCTCGCTCGGCTCCTCGCCGCGCAGCGTGGGGCCGAAGTCGCGCTCCACCGCCTCCGGGGAGGTCTCGTGGGCCCACCAGCGGGCGACGTGGGGCTCGGCGAGCCAGCGCCCGATCAGCCCGAAGTCGTGGCCGGTGACCGGGCGGAACGTGACCTGCACGGACGGGACGCTAGTGCCGATCCGCCCTGGTGGAACCGTGACGGCGGGACCCACGACCACCTCGCGACCCTGGCGTTCGGACCGACGCTGTCGCTGCCGGTGTAGGCCGGGACACGGCGCGCGTCGGTTACGACATGCGCATGCGTGCATGTATCGTCGCGCCCATGGGGCAGGGAGGCCACGCCGGCCACGGTCACGGGCACGGCGGCCACGCCGGGCACGCGCACGGCACCGACGCCGACGGCCGGCGCCTCACCGTCGCCCTCGTCATCACCGCACTGGTGCTGCTCAGCGGGGCCGTGGGGGCCTGGTTCACCGGCTCGCTCGCGCTGCTCGCCGACCTCGGCCACCAGGTCACCGACGTCGCCGCGCTGCTGATGGCCGTCGTCGCGGCCCGGCTCGCGCAGCGCCCGCCGAGCGCCCGGCGGACGTTCGGTCTCGGCCGCTCCGAGGTGCTTGCCGCCGCGGTCAACGCTCTCGCGCTGCTCGCCGTCACCGTCTGGGTCGCGATCGAGGGCGTCGAGCGACTGCTCGCCGACACCCCGCCCGGGATCCCCGGCGTCGCGCTCCTGCTCTTCGGCGCGGTCGCCCTCGTCGGGAACCTCGTCTCGCTCGCGGTGCTCGCCGGCGGCGACCGGGAGAACCTCAACGTCCGCGGCGCCGCGCTGCACGTGCTCGGGGACGCCCTCGGCTCGGTCGCGGTCATGGTGGCGGCCGGCGTCCTGCTGCTCACGGGCTGGCCCTACGCCGACGTCGTGGCCTCGCTGGTCATCGTCGCGATCCTGCTGCCGCGCACCCTGGCCCTGCTGCGGGCCACCGCGCACGTGCTGCTCGAGGGTGCCCCGCCCGGCGTCGACGTCGAGGAGGTCCGGGCCGCGCTCACCGAGGTCCCGGGCGTCGAGGAGGTCCACGACCTGCACGTCTGGGTCATCAGCGACCGCGTTCCGGCCGCCTCGGCCCACCTCGTCGTCGCCGACCACGCGACGCCGCACTGCGAGGGCCGTGCCGTCGGGGGGAGCGTCCTCGACCGCGCGGCGGACACGCTTCGCGAGCGCTTCGGGGTGGAGCACTCGACGCTGCAGATCGAGACGGCCGACCACGCCGACCACGAGGAGCACTGCGCGCCGCCGCGGGGCGTCCCCGCGTCACCGGGCTACGGGCCGCTTCCCTGACGGCAGGCGTTAACGAAGCGGTGACATCACCGCAAACGCCTTCACCGTCCGCTCACGCACGATGCTCGGTGGCTGCCCCGATCGGGGTGCCGATCCCGGGCGGGGCGTGGAGGAACACCAGCGTGTCACAGGACGTGGAACCCGCGGAGGCGTCGTCGGCGCCGGCAGGCGCGGCGAAGGCCAACGAGACCCTCGAGGACTACACGCTGCGGTTCGCACCCCGCAGCTACCGACGGTGGTCGACGGGGATGGTCGCCGTCTCCGCGCTCGGCGGGATCGCCTACCTCGCCGACTTCGCCATCGGCGCGAACATCGGCATCTCCTACGGGACCGTCAACGCCCTCTGGGGCATCCTGGTCTTCGCGGTCGTGATCTTCCTGTCCGGCTTCCCGCTGGCGTACTACGCGGCCCGGTACAACCTCGACCTCGACCTCATCACCCGCGGCAGCGGCTTCGGCTACTACGGCTCGGTGGTCACGAACGTCATCTTCGCGACGTTCACGTTCATCTTCTTCGCCCTCGAGGGCTCGATCATGGCGCAGGGCCTCCAGCTCGGGCTGGGCATCCCGCTGTGGATCGGCTACGCGGTCTCGACGATCATCATCTTCCCGCTGGTGGTCTACGGGATGAGCCTGCTCTCCAAGCTCCAGCTCTGGACGACGCCGGTCTGGCTGATCCTCATGGTGCTGCCGTTCGTCTACCTGCTGATCAGCCACCCGGAGTCGGTGACGACGTTCTTCGCCTACCAGGGCGAGAAGGGCCAGGGCTCGCCGAGCCTCGGCTCGGTGATGCTCGCGGCCGGCGTCTGCCTCTCGCTCATCGCCCAGATCGCCGAGCAGATCGACTACCTGCGGTTCATGCCGCCCCGCACGCCGGAGAACTCGCGGCGCTGGTGGAGCGCGATGGTGCTCGCCGGGCCGGGCTGGGTGATCTTCGGGGCGGCGAAGCAGGTGATCGGCCTCTTCCTGGCCGTCTACCTCATCGCGAACGTCGCCGGCGGGGCCGGGTTCGCCAACGAGCCGGTGCAGCAGTTCCTGGTCACCTACACGAACATCATGCCGACCTGGCTGGCGCTCACCCTCGCGGTGATCCTCGTCGTCATCAGCCAGATCAAGATCAACGTCACCAACGCCTACTCGGGCTCGCTGGCCTGGACGAACTCCTTCACCCGGGTCGCGAAGCACTACCCGGGCCGGCTGGTGTTCCTCGGGGTCAACCTCGCGATCGCGCTGATCCTGATGGAAGCCAACATGTTCGACTTCCTCAACACGATCCTCGGCTTCTACGCGAACTGCGGCATGGCGTGGGTCGTGGTCGTGGCGTCGGACATCACGATCAACAAGTACGTGCTGGGGATCTCGCCCAAGCAGCCCGAGTTCCGCCGCGGCATGCTGTACGCGATCAACCCGGTCGGCTTCGGGTCGATGATCATCGCGGCCGGGGTGTCGATCCTCGCGTTCTTCGGCGCCCTCGGGGACACGCTGGCGTCGTACGCGCCGCTGGTCGCGATCGTGCTCGCGTTCGTGCTCCCGCCGGTCATCGCCCTCGCCACCCGCGGCCGGTACTACCTGCGCCGCGTCGACGACGGGATCCCCGCGCCGATGCACGACGAGCACGGCAACCCCTCCGGGGAGACGCTCCACTGCGAGTCCTGCGAGCAGGACTTCGAGCGCCCTGACATGACGGCGTCGGGCACCGGCAGCGGCTACGTCTGCTCGCTGTGCCTCTCGACCGACCGCTCCGGCGCCCACGTCCTGCCGGAGCCGTCAACATCGCCGTAACACCGCGCACCTACAGTCTCGCCGCTGCGTCGTCGTGCCGAGGAGGTCACCGGGAGTGCTGCTGTCCCCGCACGAACAGGAGAAGTTGCTGCTCCACGTGGCCGCGAACCTCGCTCGGGAGCGCCAGGGGCGCGGGCTGCGGCTCAACCATCCCGAGGCGGTGGCGATCCTGAGCTCCTGGATCCTGGAGGGGGCCCGCGACGGGCGCAGCGTCGCCGACCTCATGGCCGGCGGGCAGCACGTGCTGACCCGCGACGACGTCATGGAGGGCGTGCCGGAGATGCTGCCGAGCGTCGCGGTGGAGGCCACCTTCCCGGACGGCACCAAGCTCGTCACCGTCCACGAGCCGATCCAATGAGGGGCGAGCGGAGCGACGGGGGATCGGCGTGAGCGGAGGCGGCACGGCCCACGGACCCGGCGCGTTCCTCCCCGGCGACGGCGACGTCGTCACCGGGGAGGGCGCTCCCGTCGTCACCCTGACCGTCACCAACACCGGCGACCGACCGATCCAGGTCGGCTCGCACGTTCACTTCTCCGCGACCAACCCGGCGCTGGCGTTCGACCGCGAGGCCGCCACCGGCATGCGGCTCGCGATCCACGCGGGCACGTCGGTGCGCTTCGAGCCCGGCGTCGAGAAGGACGTCACCCTCGTCGCGCTCGGCGGCTCCGGCACGGTGCCGGGCCTGCGGCTCGACGTCGAGGACCCGGCGGGCCGGCAGGGCGGGTCCCCGGGCAGCGGCTGGTCGGTCGGCCGCGAGGCCTACGCCGAGCTGTTCGGCCCCACGACGGGAGACCGGCTCCGGCTGGCGGACACCGATCTGACGATCCGGGTCGAGGAGGACCGCAGCCGCGGCCCGCGGGGCGGCGACGAGGCGGTGTTCGGCGGCGGCAAGGTGATCCGCGAGTCGATGGGCCAGTCGCGGGCCACCCGTGCCGACGGCGCCGCGGACCTCGTCATCACCGGCGCGCTCGTCCTGGACCACTGGGGCGTGGTGAAGGCCGACGTCGGGGTGCGCGACGGGCGCATCGTCGGGCTCGGCAAGGCCGGCAACCCGGACACCATGCACGGCGTCGCGCCCGAGCTGGTCATCGGGCCGTCGACGGAGATCCTCGCCGGCAACGGGCTGATCCTCACCGCGGGCGGCGTCGACTGCCACGTCCACCTCATCAGCCCGACGCAGTTCCCCGAGGCCCTCGCCTCGGGGGTCACGACGATGATCGCCGGCGGCACCGGGCCTGCGGAGGGCACGAAGGCGACCACCGTGACGCCGGGCTCGTGGTGGCTCGCGCGGATGTTCGAGGCGCTCGACTCCACCCCGATCAACTTCTCGCTGCTCGGCAAGGGCAACACCGTCGGCGAGGACGCGCTGCACGAGCAGGTCCTGGCCGGGGCGTCCGGGTTCAAGGTGCACGAGGACTGGGGCGCGACGCCGGCCGCGATCGACGCCGCGCTGCGGGTCGCCGACGAGACCGGGGTGCAGGTCGCGCTGCACACCGACACGTTGAACGAGGCGGGCTACGTCGACTCCACGCTCGCGGCGATCGCGGGTCGGTCGATCCACGCGTACCACACCGAGGGTGCCGGAGGCGGGCACGCGCCCGACATCATCACCGTCGCGGGGCAGCCGCACGTGCTGCCGTCGTCGACCAACCCGACGCGCCCGCACACCGGCAACACCGTCGACGAGCACCTCGACATGCTCATGGTCTGCCACCACCTCTCACCGTCGATCCCCGAGGACCTGGCGTTCGCGGAGTCGCGCATCCGGGCCTCGACGATCGCGGCCGAGGACCTGCTGCACGACCTCGGCGCGATCTCGATGATCGGCTCGGACTCGCAGGCGATGGGCCGGGTCGGCGAGGTCGTGCTGCGGACCTGGCAGACCGCGCACGCGGCCAAGCGGCGGGTCACCGGGCTCTCCGGGGTGCAGGCGAGCGGGGACGACAACGAGCGGGCGCGCCGCTACGTCGCCAAGTACACGATCTGCCCGGCCATCGCGCACGGTCTCGACGGCGAGGTGGGCTCGGTGGAGGTCGGCAAGCTCGCCGACCTCGTGCTGTGGGACCCGGCGTTCTTCGGCGTCCGCCCGCACGCGGTCGTGAAGGGCGGCGTCATCGCCCAGGCGCGGATGGGAGACGGCAACGCCTCGATCCCGACGCCGCAGCCCGAGCTGTCCCGGCCGATGTTCGGGTCGTACGGGTCGGCTCCGGCGGCGACCTCGGTGCATTTCGTGACCCAGGCCGCGCTCGACGGCGGGCTCGCAGACCGGGTGGACGTGAGGCGGCGGTTCGTGCCCGTCGGCTCGGCGCGCGCGGTGGCCAAGGCGGACATGCCGAACAACGACGCCATCCCGGAGATCACCGTCGACCCCGAGACGTTCACCGTCCGCGTCGACGGCTCCGTGGTCGACCCCGACCCGGTGCGCGAGCTGCCGATGGCCCAGCGCTACTTCCTGTTCTGAGTTTGTCGGTGGGGTCTGCGAGGGTGCCGGGTGTGACGAGGGAACAGGTCCGGCACTCGGTGCACGACAGCCCGCTGGGGCCGTTGACGCTGCGGGCGTTCGACGGCGTGCTGGACGGGTTGTACATGACCGAGCACCGGCACGGCCCGTCCGACGAGGCGCTGGGGGGGCTGGTGGCCGACGCGGTGCCCGCGGCACGGGAGCAGCTGGCGGCGTACTTCGCGGGGGAGCTGCGGGACTTCGACCTCGAGGTGGCGCTGCGCGGCACCGAGTTCCAGCAGCGGGTCTGGGCCGCGCTGCGGGAGATCCCCTTCGGCGAGACGTGCAGCTACACCGAACTGGCCGCCGCGATCGGCTCCCCCACGGCGGTGCGGGCGGTGGGCCTGGCGAACGGCAAGAACCCGGTCAGCATCGTCGTGCCCTGCCACCGGGTGGTCGGGGCGAACGGCTCGCTGACCGGGTACGGCGGCGGCACGGACCGCAAGCGGGCCCTGCTCGAGCTGGAGGGGGCCGCCGTCGTGCGTGGCGAGCCGGTGTTGTTCGCGCCGTGACCGCGCTCTGGCTGCTCGCCGACTCCCGCCTGCCCACGGGCGGGCACGCCCACTCCGGGGGGCTCGAGGCCGCGGTGCACCGTGGCCTGGTGCGCACCCCCGCCGACGTCGCCGCGTGGTTGGCGGGCCGGGTCCCGACGGCCGGGCTGGTCACCGCGGCGGGGGCGGCGGCGGCGTGCGCCCTGGTCGGCGCGGCGCGCCCCGGTTCTGAGCGAAGGGCACGTTCGGTCGACTCTATGGGCGAGGGGCGCCCTTCGTCGGAATCGCCGGCCCGACCGGGTTCTGAGCGAAGGGCACCTTCGGTCGACTCTATTGGCAAGGGCCGCCCCTCGCCGAAACCCGACGCGGCCCCGGACTGGGAGCGCTGGGACGCCGCGCTGTCCGCCCGCACCCCGGTCGCCGCGCTCCGGGAGGTGTCGCGGGCCCAGGGGCGGGCGATGCTGCGCACCGTGCGCGCCGCCTGGCCCCACGCGCCCGTCGAGGGGCTGGGCGCCCGCCCGCACCAGGCCCTCGTGCTCGGGGTCGCCACCGCCGCGGCCGGGGGGTCCTCGCACGCCGCCGCCGCCCTCGCCGTCCACCACCTCGTCGGCCAGGTCTGCTCGGCCGGCGTCCGGCTGCTCGGGCTCGACCCGCTCGCGCTCGCTGGGGTCCACGCCCGCGCCCTCGACGAGCACAGCGGCCTCGTCGAGCGGGCCGCCCGGGTCGGAGCGGACGCCGCCGCCGAGGACGAGCCCGATCTCCTGCCCACCGCGACGACGCCGCTGCCCGAGGTGCTCGCCGTGGTGCACGCCCGATCCGAAGGAGCCCTCTTTGCTTCATAGACTCGACGACCAGGACCTCGGCGGCGGCGCGCCCGACCACCCGCCGCACGCCGGCCGGGCCGTCCGGATCGGCATCGGCGGGCCGGTGGGGTGCGGGAAGACGGCGCTCGTCGCGGCGCTGTGTCGCGTGCTGCGCGAGGAGCTCTCGGTCGCCGTCGTCACCAACGACATCTACACCACCGAGGACGCCGACTTCCTGCGCCGCGAGGCCGTCCTCGAGCCCGAGCGCATTGTCGCCGTCCGCACCGGCTGCTGCCCGCACACCGCGATCCGCGACGACGTCACCGCCAACCTCGACGCCGTCGAGGACCTCGTCGAGCGCTTCGACCCCGACCTGGTGCTCGTCGAGTCCGGCGGCGACAACCTCACCGCCACCTTCAGCTACGGGCTCGTCGACCGGCAGATCTTCGTGATCGACACCGCGGGCGGCGACGACGTGCCCCGCAAGGGCGGCCCGGGCGTCGCGGGCGCGGACCTCCTGGTGATCAACAAGGTCGACCTCGGCCCGCTCGTCGGTGCCGACACGGAGCGCATGGCGGCCGACGCGGCGCGGGTGCGCGACGGGAAGCCGACCGCGCTGACCTCGGTCCGGACCGCGCCCATCACCGAGGTCGTCGACTGGGTGCGCGCCCAGGTGCCGGTGCCCGCGTGACGTCGGTGGTCGAGGCCGTGCCCGGAACGTCCGCGGTCGAGGCCGCGGCCCGGATGCGGCTGGTCGACGGCCGGCTGACGTGGGCCTCCGCGCCGCCGGTCGTGCTCCGGCGGACCGGACCACGACGCGTGCACGTGGTCGCCGTCGGCGGCGGACCCCTCGGCGGCGACCGGCTGCGGCTGCACGTCGAGCTCGGCCCGGGGGAGCGGCTGGCGATCCGCAGCGCCGCCGCGACCGTGGTGCAACCCGGCCGGGACCCCGACGCCGCGGCGTCCTTCGAGGTCGAGGCCGAGCTGGCCGCCGGGTCGGCGCTCGATTGGCACCCGGAACCGACCGTCGTCTGCGACGGCGCGGTGTGGGAGCCCTCGATCCGGCTCGACCTGGCGGAGGGCACGCGGGCACGCGTGGTCGAGCAGCTGGTCCTGGGCCGCAATGGGCAGGCCGGGGGGCGGTGCGCCTCCACGGTGCGCGCGTCGATCGGTGACGCGCCGGTGCTGGCGGCGACCACGGTGCTCGACGGGGCCGACGCCGCCCTGACCGGCATCGGCGGGACGGGTGGCGCCCGCTCGGTCGGGTCGCTGCTCGTCCTCGGCGATCCCGGCCCGGACGGCGAGGAGTGCGGGGACGACGACGAGGTCGTCTGGGCCCGCACGCCCCTCGCCGGGCCCGGGAGCCTGCTGACGGCCGTCGGCGCGACGCGGGCGGTCGCCGGGGTCCTGGCCCGCGAGGCCGCTGCTCAGTCGCCCTGGTGGTGACCGTCCGACGGAGCCTCCGGGGGCGGTGACCCTGGACCGCTGAAGCCGCCCTCCTGGCTGCTGGTGACCGGCTCGAACCAGCCCGCCGCCTGCGCTGCGGTGGACCTGACGGGGCCGGGCTCCTCGTCGTCGGCGTCCTCGTCCGCCTCGTCGGGCCGGGGCGCGATGGTCGGCGTGCCGTCGACCGCCTCCTCCGGGACTGCAGGCGACGCCGGCCGGAAGAGGCTACCCGCTCCGCCGTGCGCGGCCGAGGCCGGCCGGGCGGCGGTCCCGGCAGGGCTCGCGGCGGCCGCGGTGCCGGCGGCGGGGTCGTGATCGCCCTCGCCCGCCGCGTCCTGTCCGGTCGCTGCGGGGTCCTCGGTCTCGGGCCGGTGCGCGGGTTCGGGGGACTGCCCGCTGCCCGTGGGCCGGTCGGCCGCGGTGTCCTCCCCGGCCGCGGTGTCCTCCCCGGCCGCGGTGTCCTCCTCGGCTGCGGTGTCCTCCCCGGCCGGGGTGTTCGTGCCCGCCCGCGCGCCGGTGGGCACCCCGCCGACCGCGCCCTCGTCGACGCTGACGGCGCTCGGGTCGGGCGGTGGGTCCGACGCGGCCGTGGGCGTTCCCCCGACGGCGGCCTCGTCCACGTCGGCGGTTCCCGGGTCGGGCGCCGGCGCCGCGGGGGACGTGGACCGGGGCGTCGCCCCCGGCCCGGCACGGCCCTCGGCGGGCCGTGGTCCGTGGGTCCGGAAGGTCTCCGTGGCCGCGTCGTCGTCGGGTCCCGCGGGGGCGGCGGCTGCCACCCTGGCTCCGGGGCCCGCCGCGGCACCGGCTCCCGCCGGACCGCCGGGCCGAGCGGGACCCGTCGGGACACCACCGACGGCGGCGTCGGGCACCGGCCCCGCGGCGTCGCCCTTCTCGGCGCGGACCTCGGTGGGCATCCCACCCACGGCGCCCTCGTCGACCCCCGCCGGACCCTCGTCGGGCGCGTCGGCCTCCGGCGTCGCCCCGGGCTTCACGTGTCCGACGACCGGGACCGCCTCGGTCGGCAGTTCCTCGGCCCGGGTGGGCGGGGTCGAGTCGTCGTCGGGGGCGTCTCCGTCGTGCCCGGCCGCGGCGGCCGCCGCTCCGGCGGCACCCGCCGCCCCGGCGGCGCCGACCGCGGCACCTCCGGCCGGCGCCGCGGAGCGCGGCGAGAGGCGGACGCCCTCCTGCGCGACGACCACCTGACCGTGCTCGTCGAGCAGGGCGTGCCGCCCGGTCGGCGCGTCGTCGGCCGGGGGCTGACCGAACGGCGGCCGCTGCGGACCCGGCGGCACCGGCGCACCCGGGAGGCCGGCGGCCGGCGTGGGCGCGGACATCGCCGTGGGGGCGGACGCGGGCAGACGACGGAACAGCGCGATCAGCAGCAGCACCCACCCGAGCACCGTGAGCAGCGCCGTCACGACCCCGATGAGGCTCGACGCGGTGAGCACGCTCGACGCGCTCGACCCGGAGCCGATCAGCGCCGGGAGCACCACGACGGTGGAGGCGGACAGCAGCGCGGCCACCAGCTGCAGGGCGAGGCCGGCGATCGCGGGCGTGGACACCGCGGGCAGCACCCGGCGACGCTGCACGGCCAGCACGAGGCCGACGACGATCGCCACGCCGGCCGGCAGGAAGGCGAAGGCGAAGCGCAGACCTGAGTCGAGCATGCGCCGAACCTAACGAATCACCCCGACAGCACCGACCGCACGCCGACGAACGCCACGCCGACGACCGCATCCCGGCCGCTCGAAGGGGTCCGAACGGGTGAGCGCGGTGACTGCCCGTCGTGTCCGGGACGATGAGCACATGGCCGCGGACCTCACCGGGGAGATGGACGACGTCGCCGCCCTCGACGGGTTCTTCGCCCTCGCCACCGGTCCGGCGCAGGGCGTCGACCCCTCGTGGCGGGCCTTCCACACGTTCACCGGCGACGTGCTCGACCGGCGCGTCGACCAGGTCGCCGAGCAACTCGGCGGAGCGCCCCGGCGGATCGCCGCGTCGTTGCTGTCGCTGTCGGTCTCGGCGCGCGTCACCGCCCTCGTCCTCGGCACCGCCACGCTGCACGGCGTCGTCCCCCGCCTGCACGACCGGCTGCAGTGGCGGCCGTGGTCCGGCGGGCCCGCCCCGCTGTGGATCGAGCGTCCCGAGGCGGTCGAGCACGGCCCGGGACCCGACGACCTCGCCGCGGCCGCCGCCGGCGAGATCGACGCCACGCTGCGCCCGGTGCTCGACGCCACAGGCGCGCAGGCGTCGGTCTCGGAACAGGTGACCTGGGGCAACGTCGCCTCGTCGCTCGGCGGGGCGCTGCGGATGCTCCTGACGCAACGACCGGACACGGCGTCGCGGGCCGTCGCCCTCGCCGTCGCGATCGCCGGTCAGCCGCCGCTGCAGGGCCTCGGGCGCTTCGTCGAGGACACCTCGCACCCCACCGGGATCGGGTTCGCCCGGCGCACCTGCTGCCTGTTCTACCGGGTCCCCGGCGGTGGCACCTGCGGCGACTGCGTGCTCAACGGCTGACGCGCCTCACGACAACGGCGGCCAGGACAGCAGCAGGTTCCCCGAGAAGATCAGCGCGAGCACGCCGATCAGGACGTAGATCGCCACGATGATGCCGGCCGGCACCCCGGTGAGCCGTTCGAGCTGGTCGGGGTCGGAGTCCGCGGCCCGCCGTCGGGAGCGCTTCTGCTGCACCTCGAGCACCGTCTTCAGCCCGCCGACGATGAGGAACCAGGTGACGAAGCAGGCGAACCCGTACTGCACCGTCGCGCTGCCGAAGGCGATGACGACCACGACGACCGCTCCGGTCACCACCACGGACGCGACGCCGTAGAGGTTGCGGATGAGCGCGAGCGTCCCGAGCAGCACCATGATCGCGAGCCCGAGCATCGTCGGGACCGCGCCCCCGGCGACCAGCGCCGCCGCCCCGAGGCCCAGCAGCGGCGGCGTGGCGTAGCCGGCGAACGCCGTCGCGGCCATCCCCGGCCCGTCGCGGCGCCCCTTCGACACCGTCACCCCGGACGTGTCGGAGTGCAGCAGGATCCGGGTCAGCGTCCGGCCCGAGGCGATCGCGACCAGCGCGTGCCCGCCCTCGTGCGCGATCGTCACGACGCTGCGCGCGACCCGCCACGTCGCCCCGCCCGCGACGACGGCCAGGGCCACGAGCCCGCCGACGACGACGAGCGCGACCTGCGTCTGCGCGGCAGTCAGCTCGCCGATCGGCTGCAGCGGGCTCGGCGCGGTCGAGGTGGTCATGGCGATGCGCCGAACCGTAGCGCGCGGGGGTGGGGCGGCCGTCATGCTGGGCGGCGTGACCAGCGACGCGCCCCGCGGGGCCACGGACGACGCGGTGGGCCTGCGGATGGGGACGCCGGCCGGTCGCTGGGTCCTCGCGACGACGGTGCTCGGCTCCGGTCTCGCGATGCTCGACTCGACGGTGGTCAACGTCGCGCTCGAACGGATCGGGTCGGACTTCGGGTCGGCGTTCGCCGGGCTGCAGTGGACGGTGAACGCCTACACGCTCACCCTCGCCGGATTCATCCTGCTCGGCGGCTCGCTGGGGGACCGGTTCGGCCGGCGCCGGATCTTTCTGATCGGCGTGGTGTGGTTCGCGCTCGCCTCGGCCCTGTGCGGGTTCGCGCCCTCGATCGAGGTGCTGATCGGGGCCCGGGCGCTGCAGGGCGTCGGTGGGGCGCTGCTCACCCCGGGCTCGCTGGCGCTGATCTCGGCGTCGTTCCACGGGAGCGACCGCGCGGCCGCGATCGGGGCGTGGTCCGGGCTCGCGGGGGTGGCCGGGGCGGTGGGCCCGTTCGTCGGCGGCTGGCTGGTCGAGTGGACCTGGCGCGCGGTGTTCCTCATCAACCTGCCGGTGGCCGCCGTCGTGGTCGCCGCGGCGCTGCGCCACGTGCCGGAGTCCCGGGACCCGCAGGCCGTCCCACGCCTGGACGTGCCCGGCACCGTCCTGGCGCTGCTCGGTCTCGGCGCGCTGACCTGGTCGCTCACCGAGGCGGGGACGGCGGGGGCCTCGCCCGCCGTCGTCGTCACCGGCCTGGCCGGTGTGGTCGCGCTGGTGACGTTCGCGCTCGTCGAGCGCCGGTCCCGCTCCCCGCTGGTGCCGACCGACCTGTTCGCCAACTCCCGGTTCAGCGCGCTGAACGTTGTGACGCTGCTGGTCTACGCCGCGCTCGGGGTCCTCTTCGTGCTGCTCGTGCTGCAGCTGCAGGTCGTGGCCGGGTTCTCGCCGCTCGAGGCTGGGGTGTCGACGCTGCCGATCACCGTGATCATGTTGCTGCTCTCGGCGCGGGCCGGGCGCCTGTCGTCGCGGATCGGGCCACGCATCCCGATGACCGTCGGCCTCGTCACGGCCGCGGGCGGGATGCTGCTGCTCCTGCGGGTGGGGGTCGGGGCGTCCTACCTGCTCGACGTGCTGCCCGCCGTCGTGCTGTTCGGCCTCGGGCTCTCCGCGACGGTCGCCCCCCTGACAGCGGCCGTGCTGGACGCGGCCGACGACCGCCACGCCGGGGTCGCGTCCGGGGTCAACAACGCGGTGGCCCGGGCGGCGGGTCTGCTCGCGGTGGCGGTGATCCCGGCGGCGGCGGGGATCGCGGGCGCCGACTACACCGACCCGGTGGCCTTCTCGGCCGGCTACCACCGCGCCGTGGTCATCGCCGCGTGCCTGCTGCTCGGCGGGGCGGTGCTCTCCGGGCTGCTGCTGCGCCCGTTGCGGCCACGGCCCGCCGGGGAGGTCCCGTTGGCCGAGTGTGCCCACTGCGGGGTCAGCAGCCCGCAGCAGTACCCGCGGTCGTGAGTCCCGGGAGACGGAGCGGAGCGGAGCTCGACCCATGAGTCCCGAGACGGACCTCGGGGCGCTGTTGGCCGGGATGTCGCCGCGGCTGCGGCCGGGGCGGTACGTGTTCGCGACGGTTCCCGACGCGCGGTCGGTGCCGGGGGCGGTGGTGACGGTCGCCGAGGACGAGGGGACGACGGTGGTGGTGCCGGCGTCGGCGGCCGACGGCCTGGACGCCGAGTACCCGTGCGCGTGGATCACGCTCGAGGTGCGGTCCTCGCTGGCGGCGGTCGGGTTCCTGGCGGCGGTGACCCGTGCGCTGGCCGACGTCGGGATCAGCGCGAACCCGGTGAGCGGGTTCCATCACGACCACCTCTTCGTGCCCTGGGAGCGGCGCGACGAGGCCCTGGCTGTGCTGGAGCGCTCGGCCGCCGCCACACAGGGCTGACCCACGTGTCATCGCTTGCCCGACAGGGCAAGCTCACCTGCGTGAGCGACCCCGGAACGCCCGACATCCCGCCGACCGTCTTCGTGCTGTTCGGCGCCAGCGGAGACCTCGCGGCCCGGCTGGTCCTCCCCGCCTTCTACCGGCTGGCGCAGGAGGGACTGCTGCCCGAGCGGTGGCTGCTGATCGGCAACGGGCGCCGGCGGCTCTCCGACGACGAGTTCCGCGACCACGTGCACGGCGTGCTCGGGGAGTTCGGCCCGAAGCCCGAGGACGGCCCGTGGGACGAGTTCGCCGCCCGGCTGCGCTTCGCCGGGGACGGGTTCTCGGTCGACGACGCGGGGCAGCTCGTGGACCGGGTCGCGGAGGGCGAGGACGAGCTCGGCGACGGGGACCGCGCCGCCGTGAAGCGGGTGCACTACCTCGGGGTGCCGCCCACCGCGTTCGAGCCGATCACCAACGCCCTCGGCGCCCACGGCCTGGCCGAGCGCTCCCGGGTGGTCTACGAGAAGCCGTTCGGTACCTCGCTGGAGGCCTTCCGCACCCTCGACGAGGCCGTGCACCGGGTCTTCGACGAGTCGGCGATCTACCGGATCGACCACTTCCTCGGCAAGGAGGCCACACAGCAGTTGCGGGCGCTGCGCTTCGCGAACGGGCTGTTCTGGTCATCCTGGGACCGCCACCACGTCGCCGCGGTGCAGATCGACGTGCCGGAGGTCCTCGACGTAGCCGACCGCGCCGAGTTCTACGACGCCACCGGCGCCGTGCTCGACATGCTCGTCACCCACCTGTTCCAGGTGGCCGCGGAGATCGCGATGGAGCCGCCGAAGAGCCTGTCGGCCGACGAGATCGCGCAGGCCCGCGCCGATGCGGTGAAGGCGTTCCGGCCGCTGACCGGCGACGACGTCGTCCGCGGCCAGTTCGACGGCTACCGCGACCTCGACCAGGTCGCCGACGACTCGGACACCGAGACGTTCGTCGCCGCCCGGATGTGGGTGGACACCGAGCGGTGGCGGGACGTCCCGTTCCTCATGCGCACCGGCAAGCGGATGGCCGAGAGCCACCAGAAGGTCAGCCTCGTCATGCGCGACCCGGAGGGCGGCCCGTACCGCGCCTCGACGGAGTCCGAGGGCGACGCCGCGATCCCGGTACGCGGCAACGTGCTGCGCTTCGACCTCGCCGGCGACGGGGCGCTGGCGATCTCGATGAACATCGAGATCCCCGGCGCCCGGTCGGCGCTGGAGACGCAGTGCACCGAGATCTCGCTGCACGACGCCGGCGGGGACCCGCTCCCGCCCTACGTGCGGCTCATCCACGACATCCTGCTCGGCGACCGGACGCTGTTCACCCGGCCCGACGGGCTCGAGGAGGTCTGGCACGCCGCCGGTGCCGCCCTTGACCGGTCCACGCCGCTGTACTCCTACCCGCCGGGCTCCTGGGGGCCGACCGAGGCGCTGCACCTGGCCGACCCGGTCGGGTGGGAGCTGGGGGATCAGGTCGACTGATCACGCCTGCTCAGCGCACGAAGGCGACCAGGACGCCGCCCACGACCGACGCCGCCGCGAGCACCACGGCGACCACCCGGGCGCGCGGGGCCACCGGGTCGCGCAGCACCGGGTCGCCCGTGGAGAACACCGGCGCGATCCAGCGCAGGTAGTAGAAGAGGCTCGCGATCGAGTTGAGGATCGCGACGACGGCGAGCCAGGTCATGCCGCCGTCCACGGCCGCGGTGAAGCCCGCGAGCTTGCCCGCGAACACCACGGTCGGCGGGGTGCCGACCAGTCCGAGCAGCCCGACGGCGAGCGCCACCGCGAGCAGCGGGTGGCGCCGGGCGAGGCCGCGCTGGTCGGCGATCTCGAGGGCGTGCGGGCGGGCGGCCAGGACCGCGAACACCGCGAGGTTGGTCGTCGCGTACGCCGCCAGGTAGCCCAGGAGCGCGGGCAGCGCCAGCGGGCTGCGGGCGGCCGCGGCCACCGGGACGAGCAGGTAGCCGACCTGGCTCACCGTCGAGTACGCGAGCAGCCGACGCAATGACGTCTGCGCGAACGCGGCGAGGTTCCCCAGCGTCATCGAGCCGACCCCGAGCACCGCCACGAGCAGCGGCCAGGGCACCGTCGCCGTCGGGACCGCGACGAGCAGCCGCCAGACCGCGACGAGCCCGCCGAGCTTGGCGGTGGTGGTGAGCACGGCCCCGGTGACGGGGTGGGTGCCGTCGACGGCGTCGGGGACCCAGAAGTGCGCCGGGACGCCGCCGAGCGTCATGAGCAGCCCGACGAGGACGAGGAGCAGCGCGACCGCGCCGGCGACCGGCGGGACCACCCGGCCCAGCGCCGCGTAGGCCCTCGCGCCCGTCAGGCCCAGCAGCACCGTCACCCCGGTCAGCAGGACCAGCCCGAACAGCGCCGAGGACAGGAAGTACTTGAGCGCGGCCTCGGCGGCGCGGCCGTCCCGGGCCAGTCCGGCCAGCGCGGCGAGGGGCAGCCCGGCGAGGAGGACGGCGGCCGCGAGCAGCAGCAGGTCCGAGGCGCCGCCGAGCACCATCGCGCCGACCCCGGAGAGCTGGACGAGGACGGCGAACGCGGTCCGGGACCGGCCGGCCCGCTGCGTGAGCGGCGCCGTCCTCGCGTTGGACGCCAGGATCGTGCCGTTGCTGGCACCGCCGGCCCCGGGATCCCCCGCGAGCACGAGCGTCACTGCCACCGCCCCGGCCACGAGGACCCGGACCGTCGTCGTCGCCACGTCCACGGTGTAGGTCCCGCCGAACGCGCTCGCGCCCACGGGCCCGACGAGTGCCACCACGATCGTCGCGACCGCCGCCGCGATCCCGACCCACCGCACCGGGGCCTCCCGCCCCGGCGGCAGGAACGACCCGACGAGCAGACCCAGCACCGCCCCGAGGGCGAGCACCACCTCGGGCAGCAGCGTGACGACGTCGGCGGTCACCGGCTCACCAGCGCCACCACCTGCGCGGCGGCCGGCGCGATCGTCGTCGTCAGCAGCGCGGGCGCCACCCCGACGGCCAGCGAGCACGCGAGCAGCAGCCCGACCGCCGTCGTCTCGGCCACCCGCAGGTCCGGCGACCCCGGCGCCCGGAACCGGGCCAGGCCCGCCCGCGGCACCGGGGGCCGCTCCGCCCGGGCCGGGAGGTGCCGGTCGCCGAGGAGCATCGCCTGCAGCGCCCGCAGGAACAGGGCAGCAGTGAGCGCCAGCCCGAGCGCGGCGAGGACGGTCCACACCGGCACGGCGGGCAGCGACCCGGCGAGCAGCGAGAACTCCCCGACGAACCCGGAGAGCCCCGGCAGGCCGAGCGAGGCGAACGCGGCGAGCGCGAACGTCCAGGAGAAGCGCGGCATCGGCCCGGCGAGCCCGGACCACGCGGCGATCTCCGAGGTGCCCCCGCGCCGGCGCAGCACCCCGGTGAGCAGGAACAGCGCCGCGGTGATCAACCCGTGGCTCACCATCTGCACCGTCGCACCCGTCACCGCGAGGATCCGCGCCTCCGGACCGGCAGCGACGAACCCCGCCGCCCCGACGGCGAGCACGACGTAGCCGAGGTGCGTGATCGAGGTGTAGGCGACCATCCGCTTGAGGTCGCGCTGCGCGAGGGCGACCAGCGCGCCCCAGAGCACCGACACCACCCCGAGCACCACGAACACCAGCGCCGCCGAGCGCCACGGCCCGGGCAGCAACGGCATCGCGATGCGGACGAACCCGTAGGTGCCCATCTTCAGCAGCACCGCGGCGAGCACCGCCGACCCGGCGGCGGGGGCGTCGGTGTGCGCCGGCGGCAGCCAGGTGTGCACGGGCCAGACCGGGGTCTTGATCGCGAGCCCGATCCCGATCGCGGCCAGGGCGAGCGCCCCGGTCACCCCCTGCCCGGCGAGCGGGTTCCGCGCGGCCAGGGTCGGGATGTCGAAGGTGATGCCGCCGTGGTCGCGCGCGCCGACGGCGAGCACGAGGAACCCCAGGAGCATGACCAGCGAGCCGAGGAACGTGTAGAGGAAGAACTGCAACGCCGACCGCGTCCGGGCCCCCGACCCCCACCCCGCGATCACGAAGTACATCAGCACGATCGACAGGTCGAAGAACACGAAGAACAGCACGAGGTCCAGGGCGAGGAACACCCCGATGCCGACGGCCTCGAGGGCCAGGAAGAGCAGCACGAACGCGCGGGTGCGGGCCGGGTCCTCGACGTCGGGGCGGCGCAGCGAGCCGAGTGCCACGGCGAGGAACACCACCGCCGTCATCGCGACGAGCGGTGCGGAGAACCCGTCCGCCCCCAGGTGGTAGCCCACCCCGAACGCCGGGATCCACGGCGCCGCGACCTCGGAGGCGAACCCTCCGGCCCGGGGGACCGCCGTCCACACGAACCCGGCCCCGACGACCTCGGCGACCGTGAGCACCAGCCACGCGCCGAGCACGACCTCCCGGCGCGCGGCCGGCACCGCGGCGAGGACCGCCGCGACGACCAGCGGGGCGAGCCACAGCGCCGTCAGCATCAGCGCACCCCCGCGATCACGACCACCGCGACCAGCACACCCAGCGTCCCGATCGCCACCACACTCTGCGCGTAGTACTGGTGCTGCTGCCCCGTCTGCGGGCGTCGGGCCAGGCCACCGAGACGCCGTACCCCGACGCCGAGCCCGGTCACCGCATCCGCCACCGGTCGCTCGCCGCGCTCCTCGACCGCCCGGGCCAGCCGCGGCACCGTCGCCGCGGCCCGCGGCAGCGCGGCACCGAGGGCCCCGTCGGCGCGGTCGAGGACCCGCGCGAGGGCGAGGACCGGGCGCACGACGACGGCGCGGGTCGCCGCCTCCATCCCGAACCATCCCCGCGCGGTCGCGGCGAGGCGGGGGAGCACGGCGGAGCGCAGCCGGATCGGGCGGGTGTGCAGCGCCCAGGTCGCCGCCGCCGCGAACACCACGACGACGCCGGTGGTCACCAGCTCGCCGGCGTCCGCCCGCGGAACGAGCCCGACCCGGACGCCGACCCCGCCCACGGCGGCGGCGGGCACCGCGAGCACGACCAGCGCCGCGGTCACGGCCACCGGGACCCGCCGTCGCGGCCGGTCGGCGCTGCGGCGGATCGAGGGCGAGCGGGTCGGGCGCCACACGAACCACGCCGCGCGGGTGGCGGCCACCGCCGACAGCGCCGTCGCCAGCAGTCCCGCGACCGTCAGCAGGCCCGCTCCTCGGAGATCCGGGCTCCCCAGCGGCACCCCCGCCAGCACCGCATCCTTGGTCCACCAGATCGAGAGCGGCGGGAGCCCGGCCAGGGCGGCGGCGCCCACGGTGAAGGTCACCCCGACCACCGGGTGCCGCCGCGCCGCGCCGCGCAGTACCGGCAGCGACCGGCTCCGCAGGACCGCGAGCCACCCGCCCGCGGCGAGGAAGAGCAGCGCCTTGACCGCCGCGTGCGCGACGAGCAGCCCGGCCGCACCCGCCGTCGCCCCCACCCCGGCGCCCAGGACCATGAGCCCGACCTGCGCGCACGTCGACGCCGCCAGCAGCTGCTTGAGGTCCCGCTGGGTCGCGGCGACGGCGCCGAGGACCACCGCGGTGAGCGCCCCGACCCAGGCCACCAGCGTCGCCGCCCACCCGGTGGCCGGCAGCAACGGGCTCACCCGGACCAGCAGCACGGCGCCCGCCGCGACCATCGTCGCCGAGTGCAGCAGCGCCGACACGGGGCTGGGCCCGACCATCGCCCCGGAGAGCCACGGCGAGAACGGGAGCTGGGCCGACTTGCCCAGCGCCGCCACCACGAGGCCCGCCGCGATCAGCGAACGCCAGCCCTCCGGGGCGGCGGCGGTGTCGGCGAGCGCCAGGCCCGGCACGCCCGCGGCCAGCGCGGCCCCGGTGGCGACGTAGAGCCCGACGTCGGCGGTCCGCGTCGTCAGGAAGGCGCGGGTCGCGGCGGGCCCGACCGCGGGGTCACGCCGGTCGAAGGCGATGAGCACCCAGCTCGCCGCGCCCATCACCTCCCACGGCGCGAGCAGCGCGGGCAGCGTCGCGGCGGTGACGGTCGCCAGCATCGCCGCGAGGAAGATCAGCACCGAGCCGACGAAGCGGCCCTCCCGCAGCCGCGGCTCCCCGGCCGCCGCGAGCAGTACCAGGGCGCCGATCACCGCGACGGTGACGAGCAGGACCGCGCCCAGGCCGTCGACGGTGTAGCGGAACGCGATCCCGCCCAGCAGCGGGACGTGCACCGTCGGGGCGACGGGCGCGCGGACCACGACCGCGGCCAGTTCCACGGCGAGCACCGCGATGACCACGGTCGTGACCGACCCGGCGGCCACCACCAGGGCCCCCTGGGCGCGCGGGAAGGCGGTGACGAGCAGGAGCCCGACGAGCACGGGCAGGGTGAGCAGGAGCGCGAGGAGCAGCGTCATGCGGGGGCGCTCACCCGGCCAGTTCCGCGGCGTCGTCGGTGAGATCCACCCGGCGGGCGCGGTAGAGCGCCAGCGCCACCGCGAACCCCATCGCCATCTCGAGGGCCATCACGGTCACCATGACGACGACGAGCACCGACGCGTTGCCCGGGTGGCCGCCGGCCCACCAGATTCCCCCGGCCGCGAGGATCAGCCCGTTCACGACGAGCTCCAGCCCCATCATGATCATCACGATCGACTGCTGGGAGAGCGCGCCGTACACGCCGGTCGCGACGAGCGCCGCGGCGACGACCAGCACCACCCGCAGGGTCACCTCGGTCATCGCCGGCTCCCTCGGCTCCCCCTGCTCGCCGAGAGCGCCACCGTCCCGACGATGGTCGCCAGGATCGCCAGCCCGAGCACCGTCATCGTCGGCATCTGGGCGCCCATGAGGTCGGCGCCGAGCGCGGTCGTGGGGTCTCCCGCCGTCCCGGGCCGGACCGGCCAGGGCACCAGCAGGGCGCCGGCCGCCAGGGCGGCGAACACCCCGAGCGCGACGAGCCGGGAGCCCCACCGGTTGTGGACCATCGTCATCGGCTCGAGGCCCGCGGGGTTCATCATCAGCATCACCATGAAGACGACCATGATCATCATCTCGATGGTCATCATGAGCACGACGACGATGCCGAGATAGGTCAGCCCGAACGCCAGCAGCACCACGGCGACGGCCACGAAGGAGGCGAGCAGCAGGAACGTCGCGCGGGCCATCGAGTCGACGACGAAGACGCCGAGCCCGGTCACGACGGCCACGACGCCGAGGGCCGCGGTCAGCACCAGCAGCGTCATACGAGCACCACCACCGTCACGACGAGCGCCTGCGCCACCGCGAGCGGGATGAGCACCGTCCACGCCAGCGTCGCGACGCGCTCCATCCGCAGGACCGGCATCACCCGGCGCAGCCCGAGCAGCACCGCGAGGACGACGAGGAGCTTGACCACGATCCACGCCCACGCGGGCCCGCCGAACGGATCCGGCCCGGTGATCGGCGGCGGCGCGCCCCCGCCGAGGAAGAGCGGCACGGCCATCGCCGCCGCGGCGACCAGCAGCATCCAGCGGCCGGCCCGCAGCAGCAGCCGGTCCAGCCCGGCGTGCTCCGCGCCCGCCCCGCCCGCGAGGTCCCGGCCCAGCGGCGCCGCGAAGGGTCCCCAGAAGGCCATCGCCGCGGTGGAGACGAGGTAGAGCAGGAACGCGACCGGCATCCACACCGCGTACCAGAGGCCGTGCTGGGCGGCGGCGACGTCGGCCGGGTCGAGCGAACCCGCGGCGATCGCCGGGGTGATGATCGCGAGCATGTGCGGCAGCTCGTAGGCCAGCCCCAGTGGCAGCACGCGGTAGCCCCCGACGAGCGCCGTGACCGCGTTCGGGCCCCAGCCCGCGGTCCACACCGCGAACCAGGCCAGCACCTCCATGGCGTTGAACCACACGATCCCGACGTCGAGGTCGACCGGCGCGCCGCGGTGGCCCGGGAGCCCGAGGGGCACGACCGCGAGGGCGAGCACGGCGCCGACCGGGAGCACCGTGAGGCCGATCCGTCCGAGGAACGGGTCGTCGGCCGGGGTGCGGCGGCGCTGCTTCGCGAGCAGACGGAGGGTCTCGACGGCGGGGGCGCTCGGCCGGTCGCCCGCAGTGACGGCGCCGGCGGCGGCGGCGAGCCCGGCGGCGAGGACGAGGGCCGGGGCGAGCAGCAGCAGCGGGAGGAGGGTCGCGGGGTCAGCCATGGTGCTCGTGGTGGTGCGCGTGGCCGCTCGCGGCGGGGGTGAAGGGCTCGACGGGGCCGGCGCCGAGGGCGGTGTCCGGGTCCATCGCGGCGAGGGCGAGCCGGGCGGCGCCGAGCTCGAGCCCGACGAGCGCGGCGGCGGCGCGGTGGGGAGCCGGCCGGACCGGTGGGGCGAGGCTGCCGCCCAGGCCGGCCGCGAGCGCCCGGACGCGGGCCTCGACGGTGGGTTCGGGAACCGGGACGTGGTCGGTGGCCGCGAGCGGGATGCCGCGCAGGGTCCAGGCGAGGACGCGCGAGCGGGCGAGCCGGCGGCCGAACGTGGTGAGCTCGCCCGGGGCCGGGTCCCGGTCGCGCAGGGCCCGGGCGCGGGCGGCCGCCCGGTCGGCGCCGGCGAGGCCGAGGACGCGCACGAGGGCGTCGAGGCGGAGGTGGTCGGGGCCGCGGGGTGTGCGGCGGCGCCCGGCGGGCTCGCGGGGGCCGGGGACGTCGAGGACGTCGGCGCGGGCGTCGGTGACGAGGTCACCGGCGAGGGTGGCGTGCACGACGAGCCCCGCGGGCCAGTGGGGGAGGACCGGCCCGAGCGCGGCGTGGACGACGTCGAGGGCGAGGTCGTCGCGGTCGGTGTCGGCGAGGCCGGCCATGACGGGGTCGGCCGTCGGTGCCAGCGGAGCGTCGTTGCTTGCATCCGGTGGCAGGAAGGCCGCACCGTCGTCGGTCGCTCCCGACCCGGGGTGCCGCGACGACGGGGCTCTTCTCCCGTTCCACGCAAGCAACGACGCTTTGCTGCCATCACCGCGGAGGTCAGCCACCGCCGCGTCCAGCGCTCCCGGGAGCTCCCCGGGCGACTCGACCCGCACCAGCACCCGCGGCGCGGGCACCGTCGCCCACACCGCCGCCACCACCTCCGCCAGCCGCGGCCCGACCTCGCCCGCGACCAGGACCACGTCCGTGTCGGCGGGGGAGTCCGCCGCCGGCCACCCGCGCCGGGCGAGCTCGGCCTCGGCGGCGAGGCGCACGGCGAGCCGCTCGTCGGTGACCGGGGCCGGGGCGATGGTGAGCACGTGGGGACGGCGGGCGGCGAGGCGCGCCAGGCCTAGGACCACCGGAACGCGCCCTCCCGCCAGGCGTAGAGCACCCCGACCAGCAGCACCCCGAGGAACGCGAACATCTCCACCGCGGCCCCCGGCCCGCTGCGCGCGAGCACGAGCGTCCACGGGTACATGAAGATCATCTCCATGTCGAAGGCGAGGAAGACCAGCGCGATCGTGGACCAGCGGACGTGGAAGCGCGACACCGCGTGCTCCACCGGGGGTAACCCGCCCGCGTGCGGCGCTGCCACCAGCGGACGGCGCGCCCCCCGCACCAGCCACGAGACCGCCACGACCAGCCCGACGCCGACCAGCGCCGCCCCGGCGACGACCGCGAGACCGAGCGCGGCGTTCACGCCCGGGCCGCGGGGGCGAAGCGGCGCAGGCGCAGGCTGTTGGCCACCACGAAGACGCTGGAGAACGCCATCGCGGCCCCGGCGATCATGGGGTTGAGCAGGCCGAACGCGGCCAGCGGGAGTGCCGCGACGTTGTAGGCGAACGCCCAGAACAGGTTCCCGCGGATGGTGCCGAGCGTCCGGCGGGCCAGCCGCAGGGCGTCCGGGACGGCCGCGAGGTCGTCGCGCACCAGCGTCACGTCGCCGGCCTCGATCGCGGCGTCGGTCCCCGCACCCATCGCGAGCCCGAGGTCGGCCTGGGCGAGCGCGGCGGCGTCGTTGACCCCGTCGCCGACCATCGCGACGACGTGGCCCGCCCGCTGCAGCTCGGCGATCGCGTCGGCCTTCTCCTCGGGGAGCACCCCGGCGCGCACGTCGTCGATCCCGGCGCGCGCGGCCATCGCCCGGGCCGCCGTCTCGTGGTCCCCGGTCAGCACCACGGGGTGCACCCCGAGCCCGCGCAGCGCCGCGACGGCGCCCGGTGCCGAGCCCCGCAGGGTGTCGGTGACGGGGAGGACCTCGCGGGCGGCGCCGTCCCACCCGACGACGACGGCGGTGGCCCCGCCCGCCCGCGTCGCCTCCACGCGCGCGGCGAGGGTCGGCGAGAGCGGCATACCGTGCTCGGCGAGCAGGCGCGGCCGCCCGACGACGACGTCGTGGGCCGCCTCGCCCACGTGCACCGTGCCCGTGACGCCGAGCCCGTCGACGCTGCGCGCCCCGGTCACCGGCGGGAGCAGCCCGGTGGTCCGCGCCGCCTCGGTGATCGCTCGGGCCAGCGGGTGGGCCGAGCCGTCCTCCACCGCGCCCGCGAGCCGCAGCGCCGTCCGGTCGACCCGCTCGGGGTGGGCCAGCCGCATGGTCCCGGTGGTCAACGTGCCGGTCTTGTCGAGCACCACGGTGTCGACCCGCCGCGTGGACTCGAGCACCTCCGGGCCGCGCAGCAGGATGCCCAGCTGCGCCCCGCGCCCGGTGCCGACCATGAGCGCCGTCGGGGTCGCGAGCCCGAGCGCGCAGGGGCACGCGATGACGAGCACCGCGACGGCCGCGGTGAACCCCGCGGTGAACCCCGCGGTGAGGCCGCCGCCGAACCCGAGCCACCCGAGGAACGTCGCCACCGCGATCACGACGACCACCGGGACGAACACCGCCGACACCCGGTCGGCGAGGCGCTGCACCTCGGCCTTGCCGTTCTGGGCCTCCGCGACCCGCCGCGTGATCCGGGCGAGCTGGGTGTCGGCACCGACCCGCGTCGCGCGCACGACGAGCCGGGACCCGACGGCCACCGTCGCCCCCACGACCTCGTCGCCCGGCGCGACCTCCACCGGCACCGACTCCCCGGTCACGGTGCTCGCGTCCACGGCGCCGATGCCGTCGACGACCACGCCGTCGGTGGCCACCCGCTCCCCGGGGCGCACGACGAACTCGTCGCCGACGACCAGCTCGTCGACCGGGACGCGGTGCTCGACGCGGTCGCCGGAGGGACCGTCCCGCAGCACCGCGACGTCCTTCGCGCCGAGGTCGAGCAGCGCGCGCAGGGCGGCCCCGGCGCGGCGCTTGGCCCGCGCCTCGGCGTACCGCCCGGCGAGTACGAACGTCGTCACGGCCGCCGCGGTCTCGAGGTAGATCGCGTCGCCGCCGCCCGGGGCGAGGCTGAAGGAGTGGCGCATGCCGATCATGCCGGCGTCGCCGAACACCAGCGCCCACACCGACCATGCGAGCGCGGCCAGCGTGCCGAGCGAGATGAGGGTGTCCATGGTCGCGGCGCCGTGGCGCAGGTTCACCGCCGCGGCGCGGTGGAAGGGCCAGCCGCCGAGCAGCACCACTGGTACGGCCAGGACCAGCGACAGCCACTGCCAGCCGGGGAACTGCCAGGCCGGGACCATCGCGAGCGCGACGACCGGCACGGTGGCCACCGCGCTGCCCACCAGCCGGGTGCGCAGCGCCCCGGCCTCGTCGTCCGCCTCGTCGGCCGCCGGGAGGGCGGCGCCGTAGCCGAGGCCGTCGACGGCGTCCACGAGGTCGGCGAGGGCGACCGACGCGGGGTGGCGGACGCGGGCCCCGGCGGTGGCGAAGTTGACCGTCGCCGTGACGCCGTCGAGCCGGTTGAGCTTCTTCTCGATCCGCATCGCGCACGACGCGCAGGTCATCCCGGTGATGGCGAGCTCGGTGGTGGCGCGCTCGCCGGCGGGTACCGCGGCCGTCGTCATCGTCGCGCCCTCCTCGTCCACCGCCCCAGCAATACCCCGTGGGGGTACCCACGTCAACGGACCTTCCGGATACCCCACCCGGGTATGATCGCACCGTGACCGAGACACCGGACGAGGCGCCCGCCGCGCCGCACGGCTACTCCCCGCACAAGGAGGCGCACCTGCGGCGCCTCAAGCGCGTGGAGGGTCAGGTCCGCGGCATCGCGCGCATGATCGAGGACGACAAGTACTGCATCGACGTGCTCACCCAGGTCTCGGCCGTCACGGGCGCGCTGCAGACCCTTGCCCTGGCCCTGCTCGAGGAGCACATGGGCTCCTGCGTGGTCGACGCCGCGAAGGCGGGCGACGAGCAGGCCAGGGAGAAGGTCGCGGAGGCCTCGGCCGCGATCGCCCGGCTGGTGCGCTCCTAGCTCGTGCGGTCCTAGCTGGTGCGCTCCTGGGCCGTCCCGGTCAGCGCGTCGAGCCGCGCGCGCAGCTGCGCCGCGACGGTCTCCACGCCGCCGAAGCGCCGGTCCACGATGTACTGGCCCAGGCAGGACACCGCCACGATCGGCCACTCCATGAGGCCCACCGCGCCGGCCGCGACGAAGAGTCCGTAGAGCAGCAGGCTCTCCGGCTCCGGGGTGTGCGCCTCGATCCAGGCCCACACCGCGGCGTCGTCACCCCGGTCGAGGGCCGCGAGCAGATCCGGCGCGGTCTCCGGCGACCCGTGCACTTCGGGCGGCAGCGCCGGCGCGGTGTCGGTCCGCGCGACCTCGGCGGCCGTCCCCGTCGGGACGCTCATGAGCACACGGTCGGTCATGCGGTCCTCCGGCAGGGTCGACGAACGGGCCACGCTACCCGGCGTCCACTCGCCGTGTCCCCGTACGAGGCCCCGATGTCACCGGGGCTTCACACGTCGGGCTCCCACACCGCCTGCAGGGCATCCCGGCGTTCGCCGCGGTCGAGGCCCCGCAGGTCGGCCGTGCCGTGCTCGGTGACGACGACGTCGACGTCGTGGCTCGCCGTCGTCACCGGGCGGGAGAGCCGCTCGACGAGGTTCGGGGTGCCCCGGTGGGTGCTGGCCAGCGCGATCACCGACAGGCCGCGGCGGGACCGGGTGGCCGCCGCGGCGTAGTCGGGGTGGCCGCCGATGCCGCCGACGATCGCGCGAGCCGTGCCCTCGACGTTCACCTGCCCGTCGCGGTCCACCTCGACGGCGGTGTTGACCGCCACGAGCGGCGGCTCCGAGGCCAGGCGCACCGGGTCGTGGGTGTGCTCGACGCCGTGCAGGACCGGCCGGCCGGCACGACCCCGGGCGTCGGCCCAGGCGTAGAGCCGCCGCGTGCCGACGAGGTAGGTGGCGACAGCGTCGGAGGCGAGCAGCCCGGCGTCGTCGAGGTCCACGACGCCGTCGCCGAGCAGCCCGGAGTCGACGTGAACCGGGCGGCCGCGCTCCAGGACCGCGGCGACGACCGCCGCTCCCAGCTGGCCCGGCGCCCACTGCAGGCGGGCGCCCGCGGGGAGCAGGTCCGCGACGTGGTGACCGATCGCGCGGTGCTCCGCGGAGGGCTCAGCGGCCCCGGCGATCTCCTCCGGGCCGAGGCGGGTCCGCCCGACGACGTGGGTGCGGTCGTCGGGCAGCGGCGCGCCGGCGGCGGCGCGGGGGAGTGCCTCGTCCACGACGACCGCGATCGGCACCCCGGCGTCGATCACCGCCCGCACCCACGACACCTCACTGCCGAGCACGAGCCCGCCGGGGTCGGGAGCCGCGCCCACGAGCAGCAGGTCGGGGCGCAGGACGCCCGTCACCAGGGCGGGGGTGGCCGACAGCCGCACCGGCACCGCCCGCACGTGACCCTCCGCGACGGCGGGGCGCAGACCCCAGCCGGGCATGACGGTGCGCGCGTCGGCGAACGCGGCGAGGTCGAGGCCCTCGGGGGCGGCGGGCATCCAGCCCAGCAGTGCGCGCAGGTCACCGCGCTCGCGGGCCAGGGCCGAGAGGGCGGCGAAGGCTGCCCGCGGGGTCCCGCAGCCGTCGGCGACCGCGATGCGCGCCCCCGGACGCACGAGGGCGGCGAGCGCCGAGGCGTCGATCTCCGTGCCGGGTGGCGGGGAAGCGTTCACGGACGAGTGCTCCGGGGGGTCGCGGCGGGACGGGGATCGGCGCAGCGTGATCATGCCGGACGGTCGGGCGCATCCCCGGGTGGTCCCTGGGACACCTGTGGGTGATCACGCGTGGCGTGGGGCAGCGGTGTCGCCGTCCCTTCCTAGCGTGCGCCCACATGGGGGTTCAAACTCGGCCGAACGGGCGCACTGGCCGCCGCAACGCCGCGCTCGTCGCCGCCGTCGTGGCGGTCGTCGTCTTCATCGTCGGCCACGCCGCGACGGCCGCCCCCGCCGTGCCGGTCCTGCCGGTCGTCCCGGGCCTCGGCACCGCCGGCGGGCCGGTCGCGGTGCAGCGGTCGGCCACCGCCAAGGTCGCCGACCTCATCGGGGCCGGGTCGATCAACGACACGGGCCGGCGCTGGGGGGTGGAGGGCACCGACCTCGGGCACATGTTCATGGTCGGACCGCGCCTGGCGATGACCTTCGGCGACACCTTCGGAACGCCTGCGGTCCAGGACTTCTACTCGGTCACCCACACCGACTGGCGCTCCAACGTCATCGCGTCGATCGACCCCCCGGTGACGCCGGCGCTCGGGCTGAGGTTCCGCGGGATGATCACCGACCGTCCCGGGCACGCGAGGGAACTGATCGCGTCGAAGAAGGTCAAGGGCGTCCAGGAGACGGTGATCCCGACCTATGGCATGGCGAACGGGCCCAAGAACGCCACGATGAACCTCCAGTACATGTCCGTACAGTCGTTCGACCAGCCCGGCCACTGGCGACTCACCGGTTCGGGCATCGCCTCCTCCACCGACGGTGGCGTCACGTGGAAGGACCAGCCGAGCGCCCGCTGGCCCGCGAACTCGAAGTTCGGGCAGGTCGCGTACGTGCGCCCCGGGGGCCCCGACGACCCGAGGGCCCCTGTCCCCGCCGGCTCCGCCCCCGGCGACACGGTCTACGTCTACGGCATCCCCGGCGGTCGCTACGGCGACCTGTCGCTGGCCAAGGTCCCCGCCGCGCAGCTCACCGACGCCTCCGCCTACCGGTACTGGAACGGCACGACCTGGGTGGCGGGCGAGGCCCACGCGACGCCGGTGGTCAAGGGCCCGGTCGGCGAGCTCTCCGTGCGCTGGTCCTCGTACTACCAGCAGTGGATCATGATGTACCTGGTCGACGACACCGGCGAGATCGTGCTGCGCACCGCCCCCGCGCCCACCGGACCGTGGAGCGCCGCCCAGGTCGTCACCACCACCAAGGACTTCCCGAAGGCCTACGCGCCCTACCTGACGCCGCGATGGAACGACGGGCCCGACCTCTGGTTCACTATGTCGCAGTTCACCACCTACCGCGTGGAGCTCATGAAGACCCGGCTGACGGTGCTGCCCGCGGGCGGGACGGTGCCCGCGGCCGGCCAGCCGCAGTCGCTGCCCGCCCGGTCGCCCTCGCTCTCGGCGCCGCCGTTGCCGTCGGCGACGTCGGCGGCATCGGCGGCGTCCTCAGCGGTCCCGACGACGACGGCCGCGCCCACCTCCTCGAGCGCCGTGGCCCCGGCGGCAGCCACCGTGTCGTCGGATGGGCCGCCGTCCTCGGCGACCCCGACGACGACGCGCCCCACCGCGGCGGCTCCGCCTCCGTAGCTCCGCCTCCGTAGCTCCGCCTCCGTGATCATGACTTCAGTGGCGACACACCCAACGGCCGCCAGGACTCGCCGCAGAGGTCGTGATCATGAGCCGAGTCCGCCCCCTCGCGGTGCGGTCGCCGAGGATTCCGCCGCCCGCCGTCCCGGGCCGTGCCGGACTACGTCAGGATCGTCCCGATCCGTCCACGGACCCGAGGGGCAGCCGATGCGCTACGACGACGACGCCCAGCTCGACACCTCCCAGGTCACCGACGACCGCGGCGAGGGTGGCGGCGGGCCGGTCGGTCTCGGCGGGGGAGGGCTGGGCGGTGGGCTGCTGCCGCTGCTGCTCGGCTTCCTGTTCCGGGGACGCAGCGGCAAGGCGAGCTGGATCGTCATCGTCGTCGCGGTGATCGGGTTCTTCGCCGTCCAGTACCTGGGTGGCGGCGCCGGGACCTCGTCGTCGGTGGCCGGCCGGTTCGGGGACCCGGGCGGCCCGGGGCGGGCGGGCACCTCGGACCTCGCGAGCGAGTGCCGCACCGGCGCGGACGCGAACTCCAAGCTCGACTGCGCGATCGTCGCCGACATCAACTCCATCCAGGCGTACTGGTCGGGTGGGGGCTACCAGTCCGTCGCGCGGACCGTCCGGGGCGCCGCGCCGCGCTACCAGAACGTCGACACCGTGTTCTTCACCGGCTCGACCACCACCCGCTGCGGCAGCGCCGACTCCAGCGCCGGGCCCTTCTACTGTCCCGGCGACGACCTCGTCTACATCGACCTGAGCTTCTACGACCAGCTCAAGTCCCAGTTCGGGGCCGAGGGCGGGCCGCTCGTGAACGCCTACGTGCTCGCCCACGAGTACGGCCACCACGTGCAGGACCTGCTCGGCACCGAGGCGAAGGTCCGCAGCCGGCAGGGCGCGTCGTCGGACTCGGTGCGCCTCGAGCTGCAGGCCGACTGCTACGCGGGGGTCTGGATGGACCACGCCTCGCAGCCCGCGAACGGGAAGCCGGCCCTGATCACCGGCATCACCCCGGCCGACCTCGCCAGCACGATCGACGCCGCCCAGCGCATCGGGGACGACTACATCCAGGGCAAGCTCGGCGGCGGGACGGTCAACCCCGACTCGTTCACCCACGGCACGTCCGCCCAGCGCAAGAAATGGCTCACGACCGGCTTCACCACCGGCGACGCGACCCGCTGCGACACCTTCTCGACGAACGACCTCGGTTGACGCCGGACGGCGGGGGCTACCCGAAGATCGGCCCCGACGGCCGGTACGTCGGGCCGCGGGACTGAGCGCCGCGTGACCGGCACATTCCCGGCCACGCGGCGGTCCGCCTACCGCACCCCGCGCATCGCCTTCCGGATCCACGGCGACAGGCCGAACAGGAGCCCGCCGAGCACCAGGGCCACGACGCCGAGACTGGCGAAGTAGGCGCCCTCCACCGACGGGTCGTAGAAGCCGGCGAGCGTCCCGGCGAGGGCCGAGCCGAGCGAGACCGAGAGGTAGAACAGCGCCACGGTCTGCGAGCGGAACAGCGACGGTCCGATCCGGGTCGAGAGCGAGAGCCCGACGGGCGAGAGGCACATCTCGGCCAGCGCGAAGACCAGCAGGATCAGCACGAGCGCGAGCACCGGGGTGGAGTTCCCCGAGCCGCCCGCCCAGGGCAGGAACAGCAGGAACGCGATGCCCATCCCGCCCGCCCCGAGGGCGAACTTCACCGGGGTCGACGGCGCCCGCTCCCCGAGCTTGGTCCACAGCACCGCGAAGATCGGCGCCAGGACGATGACGAAGAACGGCTCGAGGGAGTTGACGAACTCCGTGGGCATCTCCCAGCCGCCCAGCACCCGGTTCAGGCGCTCGTCGGCGTAGATCTCCACGACCGAGAACTGCTGCTGGAACAGCGACCAGAACACGACGCTCGCGAGCCACATCGGGATGAACGACCGCACCCGGCTGCGCTCGTCGGAGGTGACCCGGTGGCTCGTCAGCAGCAGCGCGAAGAGCGCGATCGCGATCAGCGCGACGACGATCGCGACGGCGGTGGAGAGATTGTCCGGGGTCAGGACGTCGAACACGAACAGGAGCACCACGACCACGGCCGCCGCCACCACGCCGGCGACCGGGCGCACCCAGGCACCCGGCGCCAGGGGGTTGGGCACCGCCGAGGCCGACGCCGGCAGGTTCTTCCGGCCGGTGACGTAGATGGCCAGGCCCAGCGCCATCCCGACCGCGGCGAGGCCGAACGCGAGGTGGAACGACTCCAGCCCGGCCCGGGTCAGACCGGTGAGGAGCGGGCCGACGAGGGCGCCGATGTTGACGCCCATGTAGAAGATCGAGAACCCGGCGTCGGCGCGCGGGTCGTCGCGCCGGTAGAGCGACCCGACGACGGAGGTCGCCGCCGTCTTCACCCCGCCGGAGCCGAACGCCACGAGCACGAGGCCCACCGCGACGCCGCCGAGCCCCGGGAGCACCGCCAGGGCGATGTGGCCGAGCATGACGACGCACGCCGAGAGGAACAGCGTCCGCTCGGCGCCGAGCACCCGGTCCGCGACCCAGGCGCCCCCGACGCACGCGAGGTACACCATCCCGCCGTAGGCGCCGATGATGCTCGTCGCCTCGCCCTTGTCGAGGCCGAGCCCGCCCTGCGTCGTGTAGTAGAGGTAGAGCGTCATCACGGCCTGCATGCCGTAGAAGCTGAAGCGCTCCCACAGCTCGACCGAGAACAGGTTGGCCAGCGCGAGCGGGTGGCCGAAGAAGCGGCGGTCGGCGGAGAAGTCCTCGCCGGCGTCGGGCGTGGTGGTGGAGACGGCGCCGTCGGCGGGGTCCGCCGCCGCGGGGTCGTCCGGGGAACCGGGGGTCGTGGTCACGGCCGGACAGGGTGTCGCATCCGAGAGGTCCGCACCAGTACCTCACCGCAACTTGACGCTCCGTGTCCGGTCGCTCGCCGTTCATCACGCGTCGGAGGCGGAATTCCGGCGAGGGGAACAGGACTCGACGTCCTGCGACCGTTCCGTCACGATGCGTCGCACATCACACGGGTGTGACGTCGAGACGGAGGCCGTCCATGGGCGGGGTATATGTCCAGCAGTACGCCCCGGTACTGGGGTCGCTGGCCTGGAGCTCGCTGGTGGCGGCCGTGCCGCTGCTCGTGCTGTTCGTCCTGCTGGGAGGTCTGCGCGTCCGCGCCTGGCTCGCCTCGCTGATCGCGCTGGCGGCGGCCCTGGTGGTCGCCGTGGTCGTCTACGGGATGCCGGTGGGGATGGCCGTCCTGGCCGGCACCGAGGGCGCGGCCTTCGGCTTCTTCCCGATCCTTTGGATCGTCATCAACGCCCTGTGGATCTACCGGATGACGGTGCGGAGCGGGCACTTCGACGTGCTCCGGCGCTCCTTCGGGTCGGTGTCGTCGGACCAACGGGTCCAGGCGGTGATCATCGCCTTCTCGTTCGGCGCCCTGCTCGAGGCGCTCGCCGGGTTCGGTGCCCCGGTGGCGATCTGCACGATCATGCTCATCGGGCTGGGCTTCCGGCCGCTGCGGGCCGCCGTCGTCGCCCTCGTGGCGAACACCGCGCCCGTGGCCTTCGGCGCCATCGCGGTGCCGATCACGACGCTGGCCCAGGTCACCAACCTGCCCGAGGCGGCGCTGGGCGCCGTCGTCGGCCGCCAGACGCCCGTCCTCGCGCTCTTCGTGCCGTTCGTGCTGGTGGCGCTGGTCGACGGGACGCGGGGGCTGCGGGAGGCCTGGCCGGTCGCGCTGACCGGCGGTCTGACGTTCGCGATCGCCCAGTTCGCCGTGTCCAACTACCTCTCCGTGCCGCTCACCGACATCGTCGCCGCGCTGGTGTCCGCCGGCGCCGTCGTGCTGCTGGTGCGGGCACGGGCCGGTGCGACGACGTCGCGCGCCCCCGTCCCGGTCCCCGCGGGCGGGCCCGACGTCGGGTCCCCCGACGGCCCGCCGTCCAACGGGGCGTTCGGGGGCGGTGGCACCCCGGACCGCGCCGACGCGCCCCCGGACTCCCGGCGCGACGTCGTCCTCGCCTACATGCCCTACGTGATCATCATCGTGCTGTTCTCCGTGCAGCAGATCCCGCCGATCACCAAGGCCCTCAACGCGGTGACCGTGAAGTTCCGCTGGCCGGGGCTCGACGTGCGCTCGCCGTCGGGGACGCAGGCCTCCTCGACCTCGTTCACGTTCAACTGGCTCGCCGCCGCCGGGACGATCCTGCTGATCGCGGGCGTGCTGACGGCGCTGGTCCTCGCGATCCGGCCCGGCGACGCGCTGCGCGCCTACGGCGAGACCCTGCGCGAGTTGCGCACCGCCATCGCCACCGTGATGGCGGTGCTGGCGCTGGCCTACGTCATGAACCTCTCGGGCCAGACCATCACGATCGGGCAGTGGCTGGCCGCGACCGGCGGCTTCTTCGCCGTGCTCTCCCCGGTGCTGGGCTGGCTCGGGACGGCCGTGACCGGCTCGGACACGTCGTCGAACTCGCTGTTCGGGGCCCTGCAGGTGGCGGCGGCGCAGAAGTCCGGGCTCGACCCGGTGCTGCTCGCGTCCGCGAACTCCTCGGGCGGCGTCCTCGGGAAGATGATCTCGCCGCAGAACCTCGCGATCGCCGCCGCGGCGGTCGGGATGGCCGGACGCGAGGGGGAGATCTTCCGGCGGGTGCTCCTGTGGAGCCTGATCTTCCTCGCCGGCATGTGCCTGCTGGTGTTCCTGCAGTCGACCCCGGTGCTGGGCTGGATGCTGCCCTGATCAGGGCGTGCCGGCGCGGTGCAGCGCCAGCACCGAGTCGGCCGGGCCGGTCGGCGCCCAGGTGCCGGACGCGGCGGTCCAGGTCCGGCCGTCGAAGGTGACCCGGTCGAGGGTCAGGCGGGTGGCGTGGCCGACGAGCCAGGAGGCGATCGCCCACCCCGCCGCGGGGGACTGGGGGCCGGAGAGCCGGGCGGTGCCGAGCTCCTCGGTGGCCAGCCGCACCACCGTCTCCTGGGCCGGCGCGCCCAGGTCGAGGTCGGTGCAGGTCAGCGCGCCGGGTGCCTGGCCGAGGAAGGCGAGCGCGAGGGTCCGGGCCTCCGGCTCGTGGTCGGCGTAGGCCTCGGGGTAGCCGCTGCGCTGCACGCGCTGCGCGGCCTGGGTGACGTCCATGCCGGCCCACCCGGGGATCGTGAGCAGGGCGTCGTAGAACTTGGTCGTCGACGTCACGGTGTCGGTCAGCTGGGCCTCGGTGCCCCAGCCCTGGCTGGGGCGCTGCTGGAAGAGGCCGACCGAGTCGCGGTCGCCGCTCTGCAGGTTCGCGAGCCCGGACTCCTGGATCGCCGTGGCCAGCGCGATGGTCACCGCGCGGTCCGGCACGCCGAGCTTGCGCCCGACCCCGGCGATCGTCGCGGCGTTGTCCATCTGCTCGGGGGTGCCGCTCCAGGTCGGCCGCAGCCCGGGGGAGTCGGGCGGGGCGGTGACGGTGCACTGCGGGACGCGGGTCACGCCGGAGTTCACGACCACCAGGACGAGCACCACCAGGGCCAGGACGACCACCACCCCCAGGGCCGCGGGGACGAGCCAGCCTGGCCGTCCGTCACCGACGACGAGGCGTCGCACCGTCTCCCTCACTTCACCGCCCCGGGGCCGTCGTGGCGCTTCACCCCGAGTGTCGCACCGGCGCCGGTTTCGTCCGGTGCGAGGTGGGGCACGACCAGCCCGTGACCCGGACGACCACCCCACCGGGGACGACGACGGACCGCGTCCGGGCGGCCGCCGTGCTGCTCACCGCCCTGGGCCAGCTGGTCGTCGGCGCGGTGGGCGGGTCCGGGGCGTTCGGCGAGTCGATGCGCGTGGTCTCCGCGGAGAACTCCACGCCGATCGTCCCGGTGCCCGGGGCGTTCGCGATCTGGGGCGTCATCTACGCCTGGGTGCTCGTCCTGGCCGTCCGGCAGGCCCTGCCCTCGCAGTGGGCGCGCCCGGAGCACCGGGCCACCGGCTGGTGGCTCGTCGGGGCGGCGGTGGCGAACGCCGCCTGGGTGGTCGTGTTCTCCCAGCGGCTGGTCGGCTGGTCGGAGGTCGTGATCGTCGCCCTGCTGGTGTGCCTGGCCGCGGTCCTGCGGGCCCTCGCCCCGAGGAGCGACCGGGTGCCCGTGGCCGTCGTCGACCGCTGGACCCTGTACGCGCCGGTCGCCTTCTACGCGGGATGGGTCAGCGTGGCCACGGTCGTCGGGACGGCGGCCACCGGCCGGTGGGCGGGGCTGCCCGGGGAGGGCACCGTCGCGCTGGTGCTGGGCGTGGTCGTGCTGCTGGCGACCGGCGTCATCGCCGCCGGGGTGGCGACGGCGGGTCCCGCCCCCGTCGCGTACGGCGCGAGCACCCTGTGGGCCCTCGGCGGGGTGGCGCTGGCCGGCAGCGGGGTCTCCGTCACGGTCGCGGCGATCGTGGCGGCCGTCGTCGTCGTGCTGGCGGTGGCCCGACGCCTCGCCCGGGCCCCGCAACCGCTCGCCGCGGCCTTCGGCTGAGCGACGACCGCCCGCCGCCGGCGCCACACCGGACCCCCACACCGCTGGGCTCCCGCACAGCCGCCGCACAGGGAATGCCCAGCACCCGGCGAGGAATCCGGCTGATCGTCGTGCCCCGTGACCACCTCCGTCATCACGGCACCGCCCGCCGGTCCGGAGTCCGGACCGGAGCCGCGCACCACGGCCCGCTGGTTCCGCCCGGGCCTCGCGGGCGTCCTCGTGCTCGCGGGCCTCCTCGACCTCTGGGACCTCGGGGCCAACGGCGACGCGAACGCCTTCTACGCCGCCGCGGTCCAGGCCTCGACCCGCAACCCGGTCGCCTGGCTCTTCGCCGCGGTCGACGCCCCGGGGTTCATCACCGTCGACAAGCCGCCCGCCGACAACTGGTGGATGGGGCTCTGGGCGAACCTGTTCGGGTTCTCGCCGTGGTCGATGCTGGTCCCGCAAGCGGTGCTCGGGATCGCCACCGTGGCGCTGCTGGTGGTGCTCACGGTCAGGCGCTGGTCCGGGCCGGGCGCGGCGCTCGTGGCCGGCGTCGTGCTGGCCCTGACCCCCGTCGCGGTCATCATGTTCCGCTTCGACGACCCCGACCCGATGCTGACCTTCCTGCTGGTCGCCGCTGCCTACGCGCTCGTCCGTGCGGTCGACGCGGCGGATCGGCGGGCCGGCACCGGGTGGCTGGTGGCGTGCGGGCTGTTCGTCGGGCTCGGGTTCCTGGCGAAGATGGGCGTGGCGATGCTCGTCGTCCCCGCCTTCGCGCTGGTGTACCTGGTTGCCGCCGGGGTGCCGTGGCGCCGCCGGATCGGGCAGCTGGCCGGGGGCCTCCTCGGGATCGTCGTGGGCGCGGGCTGGTTCCTCGCGCTCGCGGCCGCGTGGCCGGCCTCGGCGCGGCCCTGGATCGGCGGCTCGACCGACGACTCGCTGCTCCAGCTCGCCGTCGGCTACAACGGGCTCTCGCGCATCGTCGGCCGCTCCGGAGGCGGGCCGGGCGGTCCCGGGGGAGGCGGCCCCGGCGGCCCGCCCGGGGGCTTCGGCGGGTTCGGTGGACAGGCCGGGCTCGCACGGATGTTCTCCGCGGAGTTCGGGGGTCAGATCGCCTGGTTGCTCCCGGCGGCGCTGCTGGTGCTCGTCGCGCTGCTGTGGGTCACGCGCCGGGCGCCCGCCACCGATCACCTGCGCGCCGCGACGCTGCTCTGGGGCGGCTGGCTCCTCGTCAGCGGCGCGGTCTTCTCCTTCATGGCGGGGATCGTCCATTCGTACTACACGATCGTCATGGCGCCGGCGATCGCCGCGCTCGTCGCGATCGGGGCCCGCGAGGCGTGGCCGCGCCGCGGGGAGCCGGCCGCCCGGGTGCTGCTCGCCGTCGGGGTCCTCGGGACCGCGGCGTGGTCGGCGGTGCTGCTGTGGCGCAGCCCGACGTTCCTGCCGTGGCTGCCGGACACGGTGCTCGCGGCCGGGGTGCTCGCCGCGCTCCTCGTCGTGCTCCCGACGCTGCTCGCCCGGCGCGCCGGCGTCGTCACCGCGCTCGTCCTCGGTCTCGTCGCGACCCTCGGCGGGGCGAGCGCCTACGCCGTCGACACCGTCGTCACCCCGCACGCCGGGACGGAGGCCAGCGCCGGACCGGCGGTCCGGGACCAGCGCGGCGCCCGGTTCGCGGCGGCTGGTCGGACCGCCCGGCCGGGGCGGGGCGTCGCGGGGCGGGGCGGCCCGGGCGGGTTCGGCTCGGCGGACCCGCGGGTCGCCGCCCTCCTGCGTGGAGCCGGGACGCAGTGGGCGGCCGCGACCCCGACCACGATGGCCGCGGCCGGGCTCGAGCTCGCCAGCGACACCTCGGTGATGGGACTCGGCGGGTTCTCCGGCTCCGACCCGACGCCGAGCCTCGATCAGTTCCGGGCCGACGTCGGCGCCCACCTCGTGCGCTACTACGTGACCCCGACGACGACGGGTGCGGTCGGCGGCCGCCGCTTCGGGGGCTTCGGTGGGCGTGGGGCCGCGATCGCGCCGATCCAGTCGTGGGTGCAGGCGCACTACACGGCCACGACGGTCGGCGCGGACACCGTCTACGACCTCGCGGCGCCGGCGCACCAGGGGTCCTGAGGCACCGAGCGGACCTCCACGGTTGCCGCATCAGCCCTGGTGGTCCACTCGGCGGGGTCGACGTGCCGACGACGCTGAGAGGATGCGGGACGTGCTGCGCCATCACGGCTCGCGCCGGGGGACCGGCTACGCCGCCTGGACCGTGGTCGTCGAGGGCACCGACGTCCTCCTCGTCGACACCGGCTTCCCCGACGACGCCGAGGCCCTCGTCGCCTCGGTCGCCGCCGCCGGGCGGTCGGTCGCCGACGTCGTCGCGGTGCTCGTCACCCACGCCCACGTCGACCACGTGGGCGGCCTGGCCGCGCTGCCGACCCACCTGCCGGTGCTGTGCTCGCAGGGAGAGGCCGCGCACCTGCGGCGGGAGTTCCTCGAGCAGGTCTCGCCCGCGGCGATCGCCGCCCGGTTGTGGCGGCCGCGGGTGGCGCGCTGGGCAGTGGGCGTGCTCCGCGCGGGCGGCCTGCGCGACGTCCGGGACACGCGTGCGGTGGGCGTCGACACGGGGGAGCGCCTCGACCTGCCGGGCCGCCCGGTCGCGGTCCCGACCCCGGGCCACACCAGCGGGCACGTCGCCTGGCACTTCCCCGACGACGGCGTGGTCGCCTCGGGCGACGCGCTGGTCACGGCGCACCCCACGAGCAGGCTGACCGGCCCGCAGCTGCTCGAGGAGATGTTCCACCACGACCCGGAGGCCGCCGAGGCCTCCCTCGCCGTGTTCCGTTCCCTCGACGCCGACCGGCTCTTCCCCGGCCACGGCCCGCCCGTGAGGTGGCCTTCGGCCCTGTGAGCACTTTCCGGGGCCATGACCCCGGAAAGTGCTCACCTGCGCGGAGCGCACCTCGCCGACACCCTGTGACGACGATGCGCCGAGGAGTGCTGTTCACCGGTCGGTAACCCTTGACGGGGTCCCGCGGGCGAGTACGGTCGGAGTGGTCGATGTGGTCCCGATCACACGGTTTGAACAATACCCGAGAGTCCGCTGGATCGACCGCAACGGCGTGCCGCAAGCCCCGACGAGGAGGCAGGTGATCCATTGATCGCAGGGAACAACCCGCACTGGACCGGCCCCCATCGCTCGTCGGATCACGGCCGGCCGTAGCTCCTCGAGGCACGGCGCGGCACGCCCACGAGAGCGCAACCCCACGAGCGGTGCGCCGGGAGACCTGGAGCGGGTCCCGAATCCGAACGTTCCTCCGAGCCCGGGACGGCGTCACCCCCACGCGGGGAGGCGCCGTCCCGGCATGTCCGGCCCCTTCTCAGTAGTGCACGACGCCTCGCTGGCCGCCGCCGGCACCGATCGCGTCGCCGGTGACCGCGACCGACCGCGGCGACGCGAGGAACACCACGACGTCGGCCACCTCGTCGGCCGTGATCAGTCGCCGCAGGCTCGTCGTCGACTCCAGCCCGCGCCGCACCTCCGCCTCGGACACCCCGCGCGCTGCCGCCTGGTCGGCGAGCAGCTGCGGGATCCGCTCGGTCTCGGTCATCCCCGGGTGCACGCACGTCGCGGTGATGCCGTGCGGGCCGAGCTCGTCGGCGAGGTTCGCCGTGAGGGCCGCGACCGCCACGTTGCGGATCGTCCCCGCGATCGAGCCCGTCCGGCGGGCGTTGAGCCCGCTGATGTTGACGATGCTCCCGGCGCCCTGCGCGATCATCGCGGGTGCGACGGCGCGAGCACAGCGCAGGTAGCCCATCACCTTGGTGTCGAACTCGCCGGTGACGGCGTCGTCGGTGAGCTCGGTGAGCGACGGGACGCCACCCCCGCCGGCCGGCCGCGCGGCGGCGTTCACGAGCACGTCGACGCCGCCCCACGCGTCCACCACCTGGGCCACCATCGCCCGCACGGCGTCGTCGTCGGTGGTGTCGGCGACGAGGGCGAGGGTCGTGCCGTCCACCGACGCGGCGGCGGCCTCCAGGTCGTCCGCGGAGCGCGCGACGAGCGCGACGGAGGCGCCCTCCGCCACTAGCGCCCGGGTGCACGCCAGGCCGATCCCACGTGAGGCTCCGGTGACGATCGCGCGTGCACCGGCCAGTCCGAGGTCCATGGGCCCGGCCTTCCCGGCCGGGGTCCGGCTCACGCCCCGTCGTCCGGGGTGTCGGCCACCCCGGGCAGCAGCAGCGTGACCGTGGTCGGCGCCGACGAGCGCAGCCGCAGCCGGCCGCCCTGCGCCTCGGCCAGGCGGCGGGCCAGCGCGAGGCCGATGCCGTGGCCCGCCCGGTCGCCGCCCTCCCTACCCGGAGCGGACCGGTCGCCCGGGCGGCCGGCGAACAGGGCCGCCTCGTCGAGGGCGAGGGTGCCCTCGTCTGAGACGTCCACCGCGACGGCGGGGCCCGCGTCCCGGGCGGTGACGGTCACCGCCCCGGTGCCGTGGACCAGCGCGTTCTCGACGAGGACCGTGAGGATCTGGCGCACGGCGGCCGCCGAGGCGCGGGCGTGCAGGTCGCCGTCGTCGATGCGCACCGTGACCGTGCGCCCCTCGGCGACGTCCGCCCGCACCTCCCCGACCACCCGCTCCACCAGGTCGGCCACCGCGAGCTCCTCGCGGTGTCCCCCCGCCGGCTCCCGGGCGAGGCGCAGGAGCTCCTCGACGGTGCGATGCAGGCGGTCGGCGGCCTCGAGCGCGGAGTCGACGGCCTCGCGGACCCGCGGCGAGTCCGGCGGGAGGCTCGCGGCCTCCTCGAGCCGCAGCCGCAGCCCGGCGAGCGGAGTGCGCAGCTGGTGGGACGTCTCGGCGGAGAACGCCCGTTCCCGGGTGACCAGCTCGTCGAGCCGGGTCGCGGTCACCGCCAGCGAGTGGTGCACGGCTGCGATCTCGGGCACCGGCTCCGGGCGCCCCGCCCCGGTCGGCTCGGAGACGGTGAAGTCGCCCTCGCCGAGGCGGGCCGCGTCGGCGGCGAGCACCTCGAGCGGCGCGGAGAGCCGGACCGCCAGCCGCCGGGCGACCAGCCGGGAGCCCGCCACGGCCGCGACCCCGAGCACGAGCATCACCGCCCACGTCACCCCGGTCCGCTCGACGGACTCCGCCTGCCGCCGCGAGGCCCGCAGGACGCCGACGCGGCGGTCGCCGTCGAGGACCGGGACCGCCACGAGGAAGTCGCCGTCGGCACTGGAGCGCACCACCCGGCCGGTCAGTGCTCCGCCCAGCGCCGGGGACAGGCGCGCGGGGCCGTCCCCGGTGATCTTGTGCCCGTCGAGGCCGTAGACCGCGGCGGGGCTCGCGGCCGAGACGGGGGAGACGTCGAACGGGACGTGACCAGCGGCGAGCACGGGCGCGATGCCGTCGGCGGCGACCTGCGCGTCGCCCTCGAGGTCGCTCTGCTCGTCGACCACGTAGTAGCGCGCCGCGCCGGCCGCCAGCGGCAGCCCGAACACGGTGATGGCGACCATCGACACCACGACGGCGAACCGGATGATCCGCGCCTGCACGCTTCAGGCCCCCGGCCGCTCGAGGCGGTAGCCGTGGCCGCGGACCGTGGCGATCGCAGGCTGCCCGCCGAGCTTGCGGCGCAGCGCCGCGATGTGGACGTCGAGGGTCTTCGTCGATCCCGACCAGTGCTCGTCCCACACGTCGCTCATCAGCGTCTCGCGGGTGACGACGGCGCCGGCCTCGGCCGCCAGCCGCGCCAGCAGGTCGAACTCCTTGGCCCGCAGCGCGACCGCCGCGCCGCCGCGGGTGACGGTGCGGGCCGCGAGGTCGACGGTGAGGTCGCCGACGGCGAGCCGCCCGCCGCGGGTGGAGCCCTCGGGCAGCGGTGCCCCCGCCCGTCGCAGGTGGGCGCGCACCCGCGCGGCGAGCTCGGTGTAGCGGACCGGCTTGACCAGGTAGTCGTCCGCCCCCGCCTCCAGAGCCACCACGACGTCCATCTCGTCGGTCCGGGCGGTGAGCACGACGATGACCGCGTCCGGGTGGCCGAGGCGCAGCCGACGGCACACCTCGGCGCCCTCGAGGTCGGGCAGGCCGAGGTCGAGCAGGACGAGGTCCGGCCCCGGCAGCGAGCGGTCGAGCGACGACGCGCCGTCGGCGAACGACCGCACCCGGTGACCCTCGGCCTCGAACCGCGAGGCGAGCACCCCCCTAATGGTCTCGTCGTCCTCGATGACCCACAGCTGCGCCACAGCGCTCCACCATATTGTTGCGGTACGTCTTGCCGACCGTTAACCCGTAGCGGGGCAGAGTCGTGGCGTGACTCTGCCTCGAGGGCGGCTTCCGGTGCGGGCGTGGGCTGCCGTGGTGGCGGCCCGGCTCGTGAGCGGGGCGGCACGCCGCGTGGGCCGGCACGGCTCGGTGATCGGCGGGCGCGTGGCCACGGTGGTCGACCGCCGCGTGCTCGCCCGGCTCGCTGCCGGGCGGACCGTCGTGCTCGTCACCGGCACCAACGGCAAGACCACCACCACCTCGATGATCGCCCGGGTCCTGGGCGGGGCGGACCAGGAGGTCGCCACCAACCACCTCGGCGCCAACATGCCCGACGGGATCACGACCGCACTGCTGGACGACCTCGCGCGCGGCGGAGCGACGTCGGGGTCCGATCAGGGCGTGGCGGTGATGGAGGTCGACGAGTCCTACCTCGGCGAGGTGGCGGCGGCGACCGACCCGCGGGTGATCGTCCTGCTGAACTTCAGCCGCGACCAGCTCGACCGCGTCGGCGAGGTGCGCACCGTCGCCCGCCGGGTCGGGGAGACGGTCGCGGCGCACCCGCGGGCCCGGGTGGTGGCGTTCGCCGACGACGTCCTGTGCGCGGGGGCGGGCCTCGCCGCCTCCGGGGCCGGCGGTCGGGCTCCGGTGTGGGTCTCCTCACCGACCCGCTGGACCGGTGACGCCGGGGTGTGCCCTCGCTGCGACGGCGCGGTCGGGCACGCCGGGGTGCGTTGGGAGTGCTCGGTGTGCGGGCTCGCCCGCCCGGACGGCGACTGGACGCTCACCGGGGACGCCCGCACCGCGACCGTGCACGGCCCCGGCGGCACGACCACCTCCCTCGACCTGGCGCTGCCCGGGCACGCGAACCGGCTCAACGCGGCGTTCGCGCTGGCGGTCGGGGCGGAGCTGGGCGTGGCGCCCGCGGTCGCCGCGGCGCGGCTGCGCGGCCTCGAGCAGGTCGGCGGCCGGTACCGCACGGTCGTCCGGCCCGGCGGCACCACCCGGCTGCTGCTCGCGAAGAACCCCGCCGGCTGGGCGCAGGTCCTCGACCTGCTCGACGAGGGGCCGGTGCGGCCCGTCGTCGTCGCAGTCAACTCCCGCGAGGCCGACGGCCGCGACGTCTCCTGGCTCTGGGACGTGGAGTTCGAGCGGCTCGCCCGCCACCCGCTGATCGCGGCCGGCGACCGGGCCCAGGACCTGTCGGTGCGCCTGGCCTACGCCGGGGTCGCCCACCGGCTCGCCGACGACGCCGTCGCCGCCACCCGCGACACCGTCGGCGAGATCGACCTGGTCGGCAACTACACCGCCTTCCACGACGCGGCCCGGGTGCTGACATGAGCGAGCCCGTCACCGTCGTCCTGCTGCTGCCCGAGGTGCTCGGCACCTACGGGGACGCAGGCAACGCCGCCGTGCTCGCCACGCGGCTGCGCTGGCGCGGGATCCCCGCCCGGGTCCTGTCCGTCGGCTGGACCGACGCCGTCCCGGCCGACGGCGACCTCTACGTCCTCGGCGGCGGCGAGGACGCCGCCCAGGTGCTGGCCGCCGACCGGCTGCGCGACTCGATCGGCCTGCACCGCGCCCTCGACCGTGGCGCACCGACCCTCGCGGTGTGCGCCGGCCTGCAGGTGCTCGGGACCGCGTTCACCGTCGCCGACGGCACCCGCGTCGCGGGGTTGGGCGCGCTCGACCTGGAGACCCGGCCCGGCGGCGGGCCCCGCCGGATCGGCGACGTCGTCGCGGATCCGCTCCTGCCCGGGCTCGACGGACCGTTGGAGGGCTTCGAGAACCACGGCGGCATCACCGAGCTGGGCCCGGACGCCGCCCCGCTGGCGCGCCTGCGCGACCCCGGGCGCGGCCCGGTGGGGGCGGGCAACGGGACCGGTGACCGGCTCGAGGGCGCGGTCTCGGGGCGCGGGCGCGGCAGCGTCGTCGGGACCTACCTGCACGGGCCGGTCCTCGCCCGCAACCCGGCGCTCGCCGACCTGCTGCTCACCCGGGCGGTGGGGGAGCTGCCACCGTTGACGGTGCCCGAGGGGGTGCCGGCGTCGACCGTGGACCGCCTGTTCGGTGGTCGATCCTGTGCAGCGCACTCTCCGGGGCTCAGGACAGGCGCTCGGCGACGTGCGGGGGCATGAGGACGGCGCGTCGCGCCAGCAGGGCCACGAAGCGTGAGGTGAGCGTGTCGGGCTCGGGGCCGGTGGTGGCCGCGAGCTCGCGCTCCGCGCGCGGGACCGGGCGCACGATCCGACCCGTGAACGACGCGGGCACGATGCCCGCGGGCACCAGGGCGGGCCCGATGCCCGCGGCGACCAGCTGCGGGGCCATGGCGATCTGCTCGGTGCGCACCGCCACCTTCGGGCGGAAGCCCACGGCGTCCGCGGCCGCCTCGAGCTGGCCCGCGAGCTCGTGCCCGGCCCCGTACTGGACCCACGCGACGTCGGCGAGCCGCGAGAGTGCGATCTCCCCGCCGCGGACGTCGGGCGGGCCGTCCGGCGGCAGCAGCACGACGAGCTCCTCGGTCCCCAGGACGCGGACCCGGCCCCGCCACCCGCTCGGCGTCGGGCCGATCCCGACGTCGGCCTGCCCGTCGGTCATGGCCGCCGTGAGGCTCTCCGTGCTGTTCTGCTCGAGCAGGCGCACGCCGACGCCGGGGTGGTCGGCGCGCCACCGGGTCAGCACGCCCGGGAGCAGGCCGAGCCCGACGGAGTAGACCACCGCGATCCGCAGCTCCCCGGCGGAGGTCCCGGCCACCGAGCGCGCGGCGGTGGTGGCCCGGGCGGCCGCGTCGACGCAGGCGCGGGCGTGCGGCAGCAGCGCGCGCCCGGTGGGGGTGAGGGCCACCGAGCGGGGCAGGCGGCTGAACAACGAGGCCCCCAGTTCGCGCTCCAGGGCGGCGACCTGCTGGGACAACCCGGGCTGGGAGACCCCCAGTCGCTGGGCGGCCCGTGTGAACGAGCCCTCATCGACGACCGTGAGGTAGGCCTCGAACTGGCGCAGCGTCGGCACGTGTCCAGCATGGACAAGCTCAGCTTATGAAGTCTAGAGCGAGGGTTCTTCGACTTATGGCGAGGTGGGGACAAGCCTGGATCGCGCTGTTGCTGGATCGATCCCGAAGGATTTGCCGTGCTCCCCCTCCGCCGCTTCCCCGTGGGCCTCTCGCTGTTCGCCCTCGCCGTCGGCACGTTCGGCATCGGTACTACCGAGTTCGTCATCATGGGCCTGCTCCCGCAGGTCGCCACCGGTCTCGGTGTCACCGAGCCCGAGGCCGGTCACCTGATCTCGGCCTACGCGCTCGGCGTCGTCGTCGGCGCCCCGCTGCTCGCCGGCCTCTCCGTCACCCTGCGCCGCCGCGCCGTGCTCATGGCGCTCATGGGCACGTTCGCCGTCGGGAACCTGCTCTCCGCACTCGCTCCCGGCATGGACTCGCTGATGGCCATCCGCTTCGTCACCGGGCTGCCGCACGGGGCGTTCTTCGGCGCCGCGTCCGTGGCCGGCGCCTCGATGGTCGGGCACTCGCACCGTGCGCGCGCCGTGTCGAAGGTGTTCCTCGGACTGACCGTCGCCAACGTCGCCGGTGTCCCGCTCGGCACGTTGCTCGGCCAGGCCGCCGGGTGGCGCGCGACGTTCGTGCTCATCGGCGTCATCGGGCTCCTCGCGGTCGCCGCGGTGTGGGCCTTCGTCCCGGACTTCGCCCCCGCCGAGGGCGGCCGCGCCGCGCTGCGCGGTGAGATCGGCGCCCTGCGCCACCCGCAGGTGCTGCTCTCCCTCGGCGCCGTCGTGTTCGGGTTCGGCGCGATGTTCGCCTGCTACTCCTACGTGACCCCGATGCTCACCCAGGTCGGCGGGTTCTCCCCGTCGGTGGTGACGCTGCTGCTGGCCGTCGTCGGGCTCGGTATGACGGCGGGCTCGGTGCTGGGCGGCCGATTCGCCGACCGCGCGCCGCTCAAGACGCTCTGCGGCTGCCTCGTCGCGCTCGCGGTGGTGCTCGCGACGTTCCCGATGACCGTCGGGACCCCGCTGCTCGCGGTCGCCTCGCTGTTCGGGGCCGGCATGTTCTCGCTCGCCCTCGGCCCGGCGATCCAGACGCGGATCATGGACATCGTGGGGGAGGCCCCGACGATGGCCTCGGCCGCGATCCAGTCGGCGTCGAACGTCGCGAACTCGCTCGGCGCGTGGCTCGGCGGCATGGTGATCGCGGCCGGGTTCGGGCTGCTGGCGCCCGCGCTGGTCGGGGCCGTGCTCGCCGTCGCCGGCCTGGCCGTGCTGGTGGTCAGCGGCGGCCTGCAGGTGCACACCCGCCGGGTCCGCCGTCGCGAGGAGACCTTCGCCGCGGAGCTGGTCCCGGCCTGATCCGCCGGCCCCGCCCCTTTCTCGAGCGAAGGGCACCTTCGGTCGATCTATCCGACCGAAGGTGCCCTTCACTCGAAAACCCCGGAACCCCGCTACGACGCCGTCCAGCCCGACCACCGGGTCACGGCCACCTCGATGACCGGACCCTCCGGGGGATCGGCCACGTGCTGCGGATACCGCGCCCCGAGCGCCGCCCGGGCCTCCGTCAGCGCCTCGTCGTCGTCACGCACCACCGCGCGTGCGTCGACCCGGACCCACCACAGCGCCGACCAGTCCTCGGAGTACTCGTCGGCGAGCAGACAGACCGCGGGGTTCGCCGTGATGTTCGCCAGCCGCCGCAGCGACCGGGTCCGCTTGGGCTTGCCGTCGATCGCGACGAGCACCCGGTCGGCCACGACCGCGAACACCACGGGCACCAGGTGCGGTACCCCGGAGCCCGAGACCGTGGCGAGCCGGGCGACGCGGGCGGCGGTGAACCGTGCGCGCGCGTCGTCCGGCCCCAGTGTCGGCACCGTCCTCAGCTCCCGACCAGCGGTGCCAGCTCGTCGAGCTCCTTGAGCACCGTGTCGCGGTCGGCCGAGCTCACGCCGTAGATCACCCGGTCCATCCCGACCCGGTGGTAGCCCTCGATGGCCTCGGGCGAGGTCTCCCCGCCGAACATTGACATCGGGATCCGGCCCCGCCCGGCGTCGGCGGCCCGCGCCTGGAGCTTGTCGGCCCGTTCGGCGAACTCGTCGATGTTGTCCGGCCCGACGCGCTGGGGCATCCACTCGTCGCCGAAGTCGAGGATGCGGTCCTCCACGCCCGGCCCCATGCCGCCGATCAGCACCGGCGGGTGCGGCTGGGTCAGCGGCTTGGGCCACGCCCAGGAGCGGTCGAAGTCCACGAACTCGCCGTGGAACTCGGCCTCCTCCTGGGTCCACAGCTCCTTCATGGCCTGGATCTGCTCGCCGAGCAGGCGCATGCGGGTCTTGGGGTTGGTGCCGTGGTCGGCCATCTCCTCCCGGTTCCACCCCGCGCCGACGCCGAACAGGAACCGGCCGCCGGAGAGCCGGTCGAGCGAGGCGACCTCCTTGGCGGTGTGGATCGTGTCGCGCTGGATGACCAGGGCGATGCCGGTGCCGACCTTGAGCGTCGTCGTCGCGGCCGCCGCGGCCATGAGGCCGACGAACGGGTCGTAGGTGTGCGCGTACATCCGGGGCAGGTCACCGCCGCCGGGGTACGGCGACTCCCGCGAGACCGGGATGTGGGAGTGCTCGGGGAACCACAGCGAGTCGAAGCCGCGGTCCTCCACCTCCTTGGCCAGGGTCGGCGGGTCGATCGCGTAGTCGGTCGGGAACATCATGATGCCGTGATCCACGTGGCTGAGGTTCCCCCGACCCGGCCGGGACCACACGGCCCGCGCGCGAGCGCGCCCCGGTGGTCCATCATGCGCGCGTGGCCTGGGAAGAGACCCTCACCGAGCAGGAAGTACGACGCGCCCACGACCAGCTGGAACAGCTCCTCGAACGCCAGGCGCGGATGGGGACGGCGGACGTCGTCACCTACCACCCCCCGGAGGCGATCGCCCAGCGCGACCTCTTCGCGCTGGCGGGCACGCACGTCGACGGCACCCAGTGGACCGTCGGGGACTGCGACCACCGCTTCCCGCTCCAGTCGATCTCCAAGGTGTTCACCTACGCGCTCGCGCTGGAGGACAACGGCCGGGAGGCGACGCTGACCCGCGTCGGCGTCGAGCCCTCCGGCGACCCGTTCAACTCGCTGGCCTTCGACGAGATCCTCCGCCGCCCGCACAACCCGATGGTCAACGCGGGCGCCCTCGTCGCGGCCGACATCATCGGCGGGGTCGATGTGGAGGAGAAGATCGGTCGGCTGCTCGAGCGGCTGCGGCTCTACACCGGCAACCCCGAGCTGGAGGTCGACCAGGAGCTGCTCGAGGCCCAGCTCGCGGACGCCGACCGCAACCTCGGGATCAGCTACTACATGCGCTCGCTGGGCATGCTGGTCGGCGAGGTGGCCGACATCCTCACCGTCTACCTCTCGGTCTGCTCGGTGATGGTGACGACGGCCGAGCTCTCGGTCGCGGCCGCCACCCTCGCGCACGGCGGGGTGAACCCCCGCACCGAGGAGCGCGCGATGCCGCGCACCTACGTCCGCGACGTCATCGGCGTGATGTTCACCTGCGGCATGTACGACGCGGCCGGCCAGTGGGCCAACGACGTCGGCATTCCGGCCAAGAGCGGCGTCTCGGGCGGGATCCTGGCGACGATCCCCAACCAGGTCGGGCTCGGGGTGTTCTCGCCGGGCCTGGACATGCACGGCAACTCGGTGCGCGGGGTCAACGTCTGCCGCGAGCTCTCCGACCGCTTCGGCCTGCACATCTTCGCCGACCCCAGCGAGACCCAGCTCGGCCGTCTCGGAGCCAGGGTCTGGCCGGAGCCCGAGCCGGAACCGGAGCCCGGGGCGCTGGACCCGGAGCCGCGCGAGGAGGAGTCCGAGGGTTCGGGGTCCGGGACGGTTCCCGTCGTCGTCGAGGCCCAGACCTGAGAGGGTGCGCGGCGTGGGCATCCTCGATCGCTTCCGTCTCGACGACCGCGTGGCGGTCGTCACCGGCGCCTCCTCCGGCCTGGGCGCCGTCTTCGCGCGCACGCTGGCCGAGGCCGGGGCCGACGTCGTGCTCGGCGCCCGGCGTATCGAGAAGCTCGACGACACCCGGGCCGAGGTCGAGAAGCTCGGCCGGCGCGCGGTGGCCGTGCGCACCGACGTCGCCGTGCCCGAGGACTGCCAGACGCTGATCGACGCGGCGATGACCGAGTTCGACCACGTCGACGTGCTGGTCAACAACGCCGGGATCGGGACCGGGGCGCCCGCGACCCGCGAGCCCCCCGAGCAGTTCCGGGAGGTGATCGACATCAACCTCAACGGCTGCTACTGGATGGCGCAGGCGGCGGCGAAGGTCATGGCGCCGGGCAGCGTCATCGTCAACATCTCCTCGGTGCTGGGCCTCACGACGGCGGGGCTGCCGCAGGCGGCGTACTCCGCGTCGAAGGCGGGGCTCATCGGGCTCACCCGGGACCTCGCGCAGCAGTGGACCCCGCGCAAGGGCATCCGGGTCAACGCGCTCGCCCCGGGCTTCTTCACCTCGGAGATGACCGACAGCTACCCGGAGGGCTACCTGGATTCCCAGCTGCCGCGGATCCTCGCCGGCCGGATCGGGGATCCCGACGAGCTCGCCGCCGCGCTGGTCTTCCTGTGCTCCGACGCCGGGTCCTACGTCACCGGGATCACGCTGCCGGTCGAGGGCGGGCTGCTCACCAGCTGACGCAGGTAGGACGGATGTGGTCGTCAGGACGACCACATTCGTTCACATGGTGCGGAGCACCTGCGCCGCCTCCAGCAGGCTCGGCCCGTACCAGGTCAGCAGGCGCCCGCTGACCAGCGCGGACGGCGCGTCGAACGCCTCCGGGCCGTCGTCGGCGGTGAACCGGTAGGGCTCGTCGGGCAGGACGACGAGGTCGTGCGGGGGGAGGTCGGCGACGTCGACGCGCGGGTAGCGCTCGGCGCCCGGCCCGCCGTCGGCGAAGGCGTTGTCGATGCCGAGCCGGTCGAGGATCGCCCCGGTGAAGGTGTCGCGGCCGACCACCATCCACGGCTTGCGCCAGATCGGGACGATCGCGGTGCGCCGCTCGGCGGCGGGCACCCGCGGCAGGTCGGCCCACGCCTTCTCGGCGCCCTCGAGCCAGGCCGGGCGCTCCAGCCCGCACGCCGCGAGCATCCCGTCGAGGCTCGCGAAGGCGCCATCGACGGTGCGCACGTCGGTCACGTAGACCGCGAGGCCGGCGTCGCGCAGGGCCGCGAGGTCAGCGGGACGGTTCTCCTCGTCGTTGGCGACGACGAGGTCCGGTGCCAGGGCGACGATCGACTCGACGTCCGGGTTCTTCGTCCCGCGCACCCGGGCCGGGGGAGCGCTGCCGGCGTCGTCGAGGTCGAGCGGATGGGTGCACCAGTCGGTGACCCCGACGAGCAGGCCGGGCTCGGTCACCCCGATCGCCTCGGTCAGCGAGGGGACGAGGCTCACCACGCGCCGGACGCGGGCCGGGAGCGCCACCTCGTTCCCCAGGTCGTCGCGGACGGTCTCGGCGGTCGTCGGGTCGGCCATGGGTCCGATCGTGCCAGGCCCGCCGACCCTGCGGAGCACGATGACCGAGGTCACCCGGTACCGTGCGTCCCTCACACTTCGAGGGGGCGCGAATGGACCGCTGGGCATCCGGGATCGACACCGCGTGGCTGCAGCTCGAGCAGGAGACCAACCGGATGGTGGTCCACGGGGTGCTGTTCTGCGACGGCCCGGTGGACCTCGAGACGCTCCGCGCGCGGGTGCGGGAGCGGTGGGTCGAGGTCTACCCCGGCTTCCGCCAGCGGCCCACCTGGCCGACCGGGCCCGTCGGGCCGGCCCGCTGGGTCGACGCCCCACCGGACCTGGCGGCGCACGTCACCACGCTCGCGCTCCCCGAGCCCGGCGACGACGCCGCCCTCGCGGGCCGCGTCGGTGAGCTGATGTCCCGGCCGCTGCCCGCCGACCGGCCGTGGTGGCGGATCGAGCTGGTGACGGGGTACGCGGGCGGCTCCGCGGTGCACGTCGCCATCCACCACGGGCTCGCCGACGGCGTCGCGCTGAGCCACCTCTTCCACGCGTTGGCCGACCCCGTGACCGACCCGCGGACGCCCGCTGCGTACGGCCGGCCGCCCCGCGAGCCGAGGCCGGTGCACGACCTGCGGCTGATGCGTCGGGAGCTCCGCGACCGGGCGTCGTCGCTGTGGCGGACGATCAAGCACTCCGGGACCCCCGAGGGCGCCTCGGAGCTCCTCGCGACCGGCCGGGCCGTGAAGTCCTCGGCCATGCTCCTGGCGAACCCCCCGCGCGAGAAGCCGTCCCCGCTGCAGGGCCGGCCCGGCGTGGCGAAGGCCGCCCGCTGGACCTCCGACGTCTCCCTGGACGCGGTGAAGGCGGCGGGGAAGGCCGCGGGCGGCAGCGTCAACGACGTCGTCTGCGCGTCGATCGCCGGCGCGCTGCGGACCCACCTCGACGGCGCCGACGTCCCGCGGCTGCGCGCGGTGATGCCGACCAACCTGCGCCCGCTCGACCAGCCGGTCTCCGCCGAGCTCGGCAACGAGTTCGGGCTCGTCCTGCCCCCGTTGCCCACCGACGAGCCCGACCCGGTGCGTCGCGTCGAGCGGATGCACCACGCGATGGCGACGATCAAGCGGACCAACCAGGCGCTGGCGAGCTTCTCCGGGATCGCGGTCGCCGGGCTCGGGACGCCGGGGCACACCCAGAACCTGGTGGGCCGCTACGCCCGCGCCGCGTCCCTGATCATCTCCAACGTCCCCGGCCCGCTCGAGGAGCTGGTGGTCGGCGACGTGCGCGTCCGCGACCTGATGTTCTGGGTGCCGTGCTCGGGCAACCTCGGACTCGGGGTCTCGGTGCTCTCCTACGCCGGGCGGGTGCGCCTCGGCGTCGACGCCGACCTCGGTCTCATCGGGGGTCAGGAGGGGATGGACCGGTTCACCGACGCCCTCGACGCCGAGCTCACGCGCCTGTAGCGGGCCTCAGGCGAGCGGCTTGCGGCCGCGGTGCACGATCCGGTCCTTGCCGAGCACGACGAGCCCGCCGAGCACCACGACGAGCGCCATGTCGCCCCCGAGCCGCTGCAGCCCCTCGAGGGCCAGCCCGGCGTCCAGGCTCACCACCCCCATGCCGAGCACGCCCGCGGCCGGCACGAGGGCCAGGGCGATGAGCGCGCCCGCGAGGACCGCCTCGCGGAACGACGTCACGATCACGAGGCCGGCCACGGCGCCGGCCGCGGCGACGAGCCAGTCCGCGGCGGTCGGGTCGATGATCAGGTGCATGCCCTCGCTGCTCGCGAGCGTCTTCGGGGAGGCCAGTCCGAGCGCGCGCAGCACGACGAAGGCGAGCCCGCCGCCCGTCGCCATCAGCAGGTAGCCGACGACGATCGAGACGACGGCCCGCCGGATCGCGTACGCGCTGCGCCGGACGAGAGCGACGCCGAGCATCGCCACCGGCTCGAAGGCGGGCGCGAGCACCGCGCACGCAGCCAGGGCGAGCGCCTGGGGGACGGGTGGGGAGAGCAGGCCCGCGACGCTGATCGCCCCGCCCAGGACCATGAGCACGAGGAAGTTCACCGAGAGCCGGCCGTGGTGGCGCAGGGAGCGCTCGAACTCCTCCCAGGGGGTCTCGTCCGCGTCGTCGTCGATCGCCGACTGCGCGCCGGTGGCGACCATGCTCGAGATCCCGCCGGTCGCGACGGCGATGCGGCCGTGGTCCTGGGCGTGCGAGGCGGCGGCGAGGACGTCGTCGATCGACCGGTTGAGGGCGTGGACGGTGACGACGTCCCCGGGCGGCTTGATGCCGGCGTCGCGCTCCACCGACAGCGCGAGCACCCCGTCGATCTTCTCGAGGGCCGCCAACGTCTCGTCAGTGGCAACCGATGGCAGGACAATCTCGACGGTGTGGTGCAACCCGACCTCCTCGCCCGTTCCGGTGCGCCGCCGACCGACGATCGGGGACGCCGGGCACTACCCGGACCGGACGAATCGCACACGGCGTTCGCGCGTGGGCGGGTCGGGTCAGTACTCCGTCACGCCGGCGTCGGGCGCGATCTCGTGTGCGGTGACGTAGCGGGACTCGTCGGAGGCGAGGAAGAGCACGGTGTCGGCGACGTCCTCGGGCGCGGTGATCTCGACCGGCAGCATCGTGGTGAACATCCCGGCCGGCCGCGGGTTCTCGGTCATCGCCTCCCCGAGGGCGGTCTGCATCGCCGCGCTGCCCATGCCGGTCGCCATCCCGGTGGGGTGCACGCTGTTCACGCGGATCGAGTGACCTTCCCCGCGACCCGACCCGCCATGGCCCCTCCCGTCCTCGTGACACGTCCTGCCAGGAAACAGTGAGCGACGGTCACACGAGTGGACCCAGGGGGGACGCGCGGTCACCTGCACGGCGCCGACCGGGTGCTCTGACGTAGGCCGAACGGAGGAGGGTGGTGCCGGTGATGTTGCACGTCGTCACACTCGTGCTGGCAACGTCGCGGAGGAGGGGTGCCCGCATGATCACCGACGATCCCTGGGAGCCGGGGATGACGCCGCGGAACCGGTCGTGAGCGGCCTCGCCCGAGGGCTCCTGCTCCTGCTGCTCGGCGCGTTGCTCGGCCTCGGGACCGCCGCGTGCATGAGCACGGGGGGTTACACCTCGGGGGCGACGACGACCCCCGCCGCACCGCCGTCGCCGGGCGCCCCCACCTCGACGACGCAGGACCCCGCCGTGGCCTCGGCCGCCATGGCGCCACCCGTCAGCGCCATCCCGCAGGGCACCTACCGCAACCAGATCACGCCCGACGGGCCGCAGACGCTGATCATCGGGCCCGGGGCCAGTTACACCCAGCTGGTCACGAACAGCGGACAGAGCTGGCAGGGAACGCTCGCCCAGAACGCCGCGGACCGCGTGACGTTCACGAGCGCCGCGGGCGCGCCGTGCGCCGGCCAGCCCGGGCTCTACCGGGTGACGGTCAACGGGTCGGCCCTGAACCTGCAGACGGTGTCCGACTCCTGCCCGAGCCGGGCCACGGCCTTCACCTCGGCCCCGTGGACGAAATAGGTGCGCTGCCGCGCACGTGAGCACTTTCCGGGGCCATAGCCCCGGAAAGTGCTCACCTGGGCTCCGCCCACCTACATGGAACGCCGGTACTGCCCACCGACCCCGAAGAACGCGTCGGTGAGCTGACCGAGCGAGCACACCCGCGCTGCGTTCATCAGCTCGGTGAAGACGTTGTCGCCGTTGGTCGCCGCGTCCTGCAGCCGCCGGATCGCCTCCGTGGACTCCGAGGCGTGCCGGGCCTGGAAGTCGTCGAGGCGCGCGAGCTGCGAGGTCTTCTCCTCCTCGGTCGCCCGGGAGAGCTCGATCTCCTGGGGCTCCTCGCCGTCGGCGTCGGGAGGCGGCAGGAAGGTGTTGACGCCGACGATCGGCAGCGAGCCGTCGTGCTTGCGGCCCTCGTAGAGCATCGACTCGTCCTGGATCTTGCCGCGCTGGTAGCCGGTCTCCATGGCGCCCAGCACCCCGCCGCGCTCGGCGATGCGGTCGAACTCGGCGAGCACCGCCTCCTCGACGAGGTCGGTGAGCTCCTCGATGACGAACGAGCCCTGCAGCGGGTTCTCGTTGAGCGAGAGGCCCCACTCCCGGTTGATGATCAGCTGGATCGCGAGCGCCCGACGGACCGACTCCTGCGACGGCGTCGTCACGGCCTCGTCGTAGGCGTTGGTGTGCAGCGAGTTGGCGTTGTCGTAGAGCGCGCAGAGGGCCTGCAGCGTGGTGCGGATGTCGTTGAACTGCATCTCCTGCGCGTGCAGCGAGCGACCCGAGGTCTGCACGTGGTACTTCAGCTTCTGCGACCGCTCGTTCGCGCCGTAGCGCTCGCGCATCGCGACGGCCCAGATCCGGCGCGCGACCCGCCCGATCACCGAGTACTCGGCGTCCATCCCGTTCGAGAAGAAGAACGAGAGGTTCGGGGCGAAGTCGTCGATGTCCATCCCGCGGGCGAGGTAGGACTCGACGTAGGTGAACCCGTTGGAGAGCGTGAACGCCAACTGCGAGATCGGGTTCGCCCCGGCCTCGGCGATGTGGTAGCCGGAGATCGAGACCGAGTAGAAGTTCCGGACCTTGTGCGCGATGAACCATTCCTGGATGTCGGCCATCATGCGCAGCGAGAACTCGGTGGAGAAGATGCAGGTGTTCTGGCCCTGGTCCTCCTTGAGGATGTCGGCCTGCACCGTACCGCGGACGTTCGCGACCGCGTGCGCGACGAGGTCCTCGCGCTCCTCCGACGACGGGTCGCGGCCCTCCTTCTCGACGAACGCGTGGACGACCTGGTCGATCGCGGTGTTGAGGAAGAACGCCAGCATCGTCGGGGCCGGGCCGTTGATCGTCATCGAGACCGACGTCGTCGGTGAGGACAGGTCGAAGCCGGAGTAGAGCACCTTCATGTCGTCGAGCGTCGCGATCGAGACGCCGGAGGTGCCGACCTTGCCGTAGACGTCCGGGGGAGTGGCGGGGTCGCGGCCGTAGAGCGTGACCGAGTCAAAGGCCGTCGAGAGGCGCTTGGCCGGCGAGTCCTCGGAGAGGTAGTGGAACCGCCGGTTGGTGCGGAACGGGTCGCCCTCGCCGGCGAACATGCGGGCGGGGTCCTCGCCCTCGCGCTTGAACGCGAACACCCCGGCGGTGAACGGGAAGTGCCCGGGCAGGTTCTCGACCCGCAGGAACCGCAGCACCTCCTCGTCGGCGCCGAAGCGCGGCAGCGACACCCGGTTCACCTTCGAGCCCGAGAGCGTCTCGCGGGTGAGCTGCGTGCGCAGCTCCTTGTCGCGGACGTTGACCACGAGCTCGTCGCCGGCGTAGTCCTCCTTGGTCTGCTCCCAGCCGTCGAGCAGCTCCGCGGCTTCGCGGGGCAGATCGCGCTCGGCCGCCTCGAGCACCGCGGGCAGCTCGCCGGCGTCGCGGTCGCCGAGGGCCTCGCGGGCCTGGCGCAGCGCGGAGCGGCGGCGGGCGGCGGCGACCATCGACTCGGTCTCGTCGTGGTATGCGCGCACCGTCGCGGCGATGTCGGCGAGGTAACGCTCGCGGTCGGCGGGGATCGCCGAGCCAGCGAACGTGGAGACGGCGGTGTCGGGGATCTCGAGCCGACCCTCGCCCTGGGCCAGGCCGTGCTCGGCGAGCAGCGAGATCAGCTTGCCGTAGAGGGCGGTGACGCCCTCGTCGTGGAAGGTGGCGGCGCTGGTCCCGTAGACCGGCATGTCCTCCCAGCTCTGGCCGAACGCGTCGCGGTTGCGCAGCAGCTGGCGGGCGACGTCGCGCCGGGCGTCGTCGCCGCCGCGGCGCTCGAACTTGTTGATGGCGACGACGTCGGCGAAGTCCAGCATGTCGATCTTCTCGAGCTGCGACGCGGCGCCGAACTCCGGCGTCATCACGTAGAGCGAGACGTCGGCGAACTCGACGATGCCCGCGTCGCCCTGCCCGATCCCGGGGGTCTCGACGACGACGAGGTCGGCGCCCGAGGCGCGCAGCACGGCGATGACGTCGGCGAGCCGCTCGGGCAGCGCGGTACCCGAGCCCCGGTTGGCCATCGAGCGGAAGGAGATCGGGCCGCCGAGCGCGTTCATGCGGATGCGGTCGCCGAGCAGCGCGCCACCCCCGCGACGGCGGGTCGGGTCGACGGCGAGCACCGCCACCTTGAGCTTGTCCTCGCGGTCCAGCCGGGCGCGGCGCACCAGCTCGTCGGTGAGCGAGGACTTCCCGGAGCCGCCGGTGCCGGTGATCCCGAGGACGGGCACGTGGTGGTCGGCGTTCGCGGCGTCGACCCGCTCGCGGACGTCGTCGGGCAGCGCCCCGGACTCGGCCATCGTCACCGCCCGCGCCACGACCGCGCGCTCGCCGGTGAACAGCCCCTCCCACGACGACGGGGCACGCGCGGCGAGGTCCTCGTCGCACTTCCGGATGATCGTGTTGATCATACCGGGCAGGCCGAGGGACTGGCCGTCCTGCGGGGAGAAGATCCGCGACACCCCGTGGGCGTGCAGCTGGTCGATCTCGCGCTGGACGATGACGCCGCCGCCCCCGCCGTACACGCGCACGTGGCCGGCCCCGCGCTCGCGCAGCAGGTCGACCAGGTAGGTGAAGTACTCGACGTGCCCGCCCTGGTAGGAGCTGATCGCGACGGCGTGCGCGTCCTCCTCCACGGCGGCGGAGACCACGTCGTCCACCGAGCGGTCGTGCCCGAGGTGGATCACCTCGGCGCCCTGGCGCTGGAGGATCCGCCGCATGATGTTGATCGCGGCGTCGTGCCCGTCGAACAGGCTGGCCGCGGTGACCACGCGGATCGGGTTGCTCGCCACGTAGAGGTCGCTCTGCGTCGTCGCTTCCTGCGCCATGGGGCGGATCGTCCTCGCTGCTCGACACCGGCGCCGGGTGACGCCCGCCCACCAATATAGTAGGACGTCCGACTATTGTGGAGGGGTGGTGCTCTCCGCCACGTAGGCGAGCAGCCCGACCAGCGTGCCGGAGCCCAGCAGTTCACCCGATCCGGCGAGCCGGACGACGTCGGACACCGGCACCCAGCGCGCCCGCCCCGGCTCGTGGCGGTCGAGGGGCTCGTCGCTGCGCCGCGCGTCGCGCCAGAGGTGGACGTGCACCGTCGTCGAGACGCCCCCGGGCAGCGGCTCGAAGTCGAGGAGCGGCCGCCCCGGCCCGTGGGGTCGCCACCCGGTCTCCTCGGCCGTCTCCCGCGCCGCGGCCACCCGGGCCTCCTCGCCGTCGTCGATCGCGCCGCCGGGCAGTTCCCAGCCGTAGCGGTTCACCGGGTACCGGTAGGTGCGCAGCATCAGCACCTCCTCGCCCGCCTCCCCGTCCCGGAGGACGAGGGCCACCGCCACCCGGGGCAGATGGACGACGGGGTAGTCGAACCGGTCGCCCTCCGGTGCGGTGACCTCGTGCACCTCGAGGCGCACGCCGGGCTGGGCCGAAGAGTCGGACGGCGGCCACACCGTGGTGGTCGCGTGGGTGATCCACGAGTCGGCCGGTGTCACGTCCGTAACTTCTGTCTCACGATGCAACGACTTGTGATCGAAAAAGTCACCTTAACCGGTGATGTCGTGGGGCCCATGTGTGTTCACGAAGTCACGCTCGGGTATCAAGCAGTCCCGACCACCTCGGTCGGAGAGAGACGAGGGAGTTTCATGATCATCCTCGGGGTCATCCTGATCATCATCGGGGCCATCACCGGCATCTCGATCCTGTACACGATCGGCGCGATCCTCGCTGTCGTCGGTCTCGTACTGACCATCCTCGGTGCCGTCGGCCGTGGTGTGGGTGGTCGCAAGACGTACTTCTAGGACTTCCTCCAGGGCGCCGCTCCGCCCGTCCCCGGCGAGGGGGACGGGCGAGCACGCCCCTCGCCGCCGCGTCAGACGAGGCCGCGCGCCACCGCCGCGGCCGACGTCGCGCCGGCCTTGCGGTGGTGGACGTCCCCGCCTCGGGAGAGCGCGGCAGCGCGGTGCGCAGCTGCACGGCCACCACGCCCGCCTCGAGCGCGTCGCGCGGTGGAATCCGGCCCGCGGCGACCATCGGCAGCGTCTCGGCCCTCACGGCGCCGACTCCGGAACGAACGGCACTCCCGCTGCTGCTCGGCGCCGGCGATCTCCGCGCGGGTCTCCGCGGGTCGGTCACCCGAGCCACCCCGCCGGGTCGTCCCAGGCGGTCAGGGCGCGGCGGGTGTGGACGGTGCGGCGCTCCCCGGTGCGCGGGTCCGGCCAGGTCAACGTCGCGGCGAGCAGCTGCAGCGGGGCGCGGAAGTCGTCGAGCGGCACGTCGCGGAGCTCCGGGTAGAACGGGTCGCCGAGGATCGGGATCCCGAGCGAGGCCAGGTGCAGCCGCAGCTGGTGGGTCCGGCCGGTGCGCGGGGTGAGGCGGTGGCGCGCGATCGGGCCGAGCAGCGGGTCGTCGCGGTGCTGGAGGAGCTCGACCAGGGTCTCGGCGTTCGGCTCCCCGGGGACCTCCCGCGCGGTGACGACGCCGCGCTCCTTGGTGATGCGCGAGCGCACCGTCGTCGTCGGGGGAAGCGTGGGGTCGTACCGGGTGACCGCGGTGTAGGTCTTCTCGACGCGGCGGTCGCGGAACAGGTTCTGGTAGGAGCCGCGCGCCTCGCGGCGGATCACGAAGAGCACCAGCCCGGCGGTCACCCGGTCGAGCCGGTGGGCGGGGGAGAGGTCGGGCAGGCCGTGCTCGTCGCGCAGCCGCACCAGGGCGGTCTCGCGGACGTGGCGCCCGCGCGGGATCGTCGCGAGGAAGTGGGGCTTGTCGGCGACGAGGACGTCGTCGTCGCGGTACGCCACGTCGATCGCGAACGGCACCGGGGCCTCGTCGGGGAGGTCCCGGTGGAACCAGACCGATCCGCCACTGACGTACGGCGCGTCGGTGTCGAGGGGGCCTTCGGCGTCGTGGAAGCGGCCGGCGGCGAACATCGCGTCGATCCGGTCGGCGGGCAGCGGGACGCGGGTGACGAGGTGCTCGCGGATCGTGCGCCAGCGGTCCGACACCGGCAGCCGCATCCGGGCCGGGTCGAGCCCGAACCGGGGCGGGAGCGAGGCGGGCGGGCGCATCGGTCTCCATCTTCCACCGGGTGTCGCCGGACGCGCCGTGGATCAGGCGTGGCCGACCAGCGCATCCGAGACGATCTTGCGCTGGATCTCCGACGTGCCCTCGAAGATCTTGGTGAGCCGTGCGTCGCGCCAGTACCGCTCCACCGAGTACTCCGTGGTGTAGCCGTTGCCCCCGAAAATCTGAAGCGCCTGGCTCGTCACCTGCTCCGCGGTCTCCGAGGCGACCAGCTTGGCCTGCGAGGTCTCGACATCCGCGGACTCACCCGAGTCGACCAGCCACGCCGCGTGCATCCACAGCTGGCGGGCCGCCTCGACCTGCGCGGACATGTCGGCGATCGCGTGCCGGATCACCTGCTGCTCACCGATCGGGTGCCCGAACTGCACCCGCTGCCGGCAGTAGGCGACCGCGTCCTCCAGGGCACCCCGTGCCAGGCCGACCGCCCGCGCCGCCGTCTGCACCCGGGCCGGGCCGAGCCAGCGCAGGCTGTCCTTGAACCCCTGGCCCTCCTCCTGGCCGGTGTCCTGCAGGGCGTCGGCGGGCAGGCGCAGGCCGTCGAACCGCAGCTCCCAGGTGGTGAGCCCGTAGTAGCCGATCTTGTCGATGGGGGTGCCGGAGACGCCATCGGGGAAGGAGCCGCGGTTCTTCTCGACGAGGAAGAGCTCCAGCCCGTCCGAGCGGCCCTCGCCCTCGCGCGGCGGCCGGGTGCGGGCGAGCAGGTGCAGGAAGTCGGCGCGCAGCGCGTGGCCGACCCAGCGCTTCGTCCCGGTGATCACCCAGTCCTCGCCGTCGCGCTCGGCCGAGCACTCGACGTTGGCGAGGTCCGACCCCGCCGACGGCTCCGAGAACGCGATCCCGCCGATCCACCGGCCCGACGCCGAGAGCCGGAGCAGCTCGGCGTGCCGGCCCGGGTCCGGGGAGGCGCAGCCGGTCCCGTTGCCGCGTGCGATGATGCTGGCGACGCTCATCCATCCGCGCGCGAGCTCCTCGCAGATCAGGGCGTACTCGAAGACGCCGAGCCCGAGCCCGCCGTGCTCGCGGTCGACCATGATCCCGAAGTAGCCGAGCTCGGCGAGCCGCTCGAGCAGCGCGTCGGGGATCTCGCCGCGCTGCGGGTCGAGCTCGTCGGCGAGCGGGAGCACGTCTTCCATGGCGAACGCCCGCGCCGTGCGCTGGATCTCCCGCCGCTCGGGGGTGAGGTACACGCTCGTGGTCGGCGCGATCGTCTCGACGCCCTCGAGGTTCTTCCGACTCCAGGTCACGAACCCGTGCTTTCCCGACGCCGGGGCCTTCCCCACCTGGCCGGTCGGACGTCACCTCCCGTCGGACTCGGTTCAGACCCGGTCGGCACCCGCCCGCAGCGCCCGGAACTTCTCCCAGACGACGCTCGGATGCACCTCGGGCTGGTAGCTCGCCCGAGAGGAGAACCCGCAGTCGGCGCCGGCGATGACCTGCTCGCGTCCCACGGCGTCGACGTAGTGGCGCAGCATCTCGACGACGAGGTCCGGGTGCTCGACGTAGTTCTGGGCGTGCCCGAGCAGGCCGGGGATCAGGATCGCGTCGCCGAGCTTCGCCTTCAGCCCGGCGTCCTGCCAGATCGTCCACTCGTGCATGTGCCGCGGGTTCGCGACCTCGAACGAGTACGCGCCCGCCCGGATCGCGAGCATCGGCCCCGCCACCTCGGCCATCGTGATGTCGTGGACGCGCGGACCGTGGTTGAGGCCGTAGCAGGTGTGCAGGCGGATCCGCTCGGTCGGGATGTCGCGCAGCGCGTGGTTGACGATCTCGGCGTGCTCGGCCGCGGTCCGCTGCCGCTCCTCGGGCTCCAGGGCCGGGTCCGACAGGATCTCGATGAGCCACGGGTCGTCGATCTGCAGCAGGAACCCGGCGTCGACGATCGCCAGGTACTCCTCGCGCAGCGCCTCGGCGACGGCCGTGTAGTACTCGGTGTCGGTGGCGTAGTACTCGTTGCGGCCGAACCCGCGCGGTGAGGTCGAGGGCAGGAACGCCTCGGTGTGGTCCACCCCGACGAGGGCCGCGCGCAGGTTCTCGATGTCGGTGCGCACCTGGTCCTGGCCGGTGTAGGAGACGGGCCCGACACAGGCGACGGTGACCATCGGCGCGACGGTCTTCGAGTACTTCCCCAGGTACTGCTCGTAGTACTCGGGGAAGGCGTCGATCTCGAGCTTCCACGACGGCGGCAGCAGCTTCTCCCCGGAGCTCGGCGAGAACCCGTCGAGGCGGTCCTGGACGTAGGTCGCGAAGCTGACCTTGCCCATCTCGCCGTCGGTGACGACGTCGAGGCCCACCTCGGCCTGCCTCGCGACGACGTCCCGCACGGCCTCGGTGACCTGCTTCGCGAAGCCGGCCACGTCGTAGGGACGGCCGTGCTCCTTCTCGCGCATGGTGTCGAGCAGGGCCTCCGGACGGGCGAGGCTGCCGACGTGGGTGGTGAGGATCCGCTCGCTGCTGCGCTGCATGGACCCGACGCTAGGAAGCCGGCCTCTCCGGGGGCACCGTGGTGTTCGCGGCACCGGAACGGCCGTCCAGGGCAGGGAGGAACTCCCCCTGCCGGTCGACGAGGGTGCCGACGGCCTCGCGCAGCGGACGAACCGGCAGAGGTAGACCAAGCCGTGGTCGTCGCCGTCGCCGACCACGACGTGCTCCCACCGGTCGCCGGTCTCGGCGGTGGTGGCGTGGACGACGACGGTGTGCTGCGGCGTCCCATCGGGCGTCGGGAAGTCGTGCTCGCCCAGCCGGCGGCCGACGACGACGTCGGTCACCCCGGTCTCCTCCGCGACCTCCCGCGCGGCCGCCTCCTCGAGCGACTCGCCGTCGTCGATCCCGCCGCCCGGGAGCTGGGTGCCGGCCTCGGGGTAGTCGCGGTGGTCGAAGACGAGCAGCTCCGGGCCGTCCGGCGTGTCGCGGGTGAGGGCGACGCTGACCCGTCGTCGGGGCGCGGGCGTGATCACCGGGACAGCATCGCCGTCCGGACCCCGGACGCGGAACCGTGGTGTCCCGGTGATCACCGGCCCCGGCGCGCGCCCTCGACGGCCCGCCGGATCGCGATCGAGCATGTGCGCCATCCCGCCCTCGCCGCCCGCGAGGTGGAAGGTCAGGCAGGGCCCGTGGACCGGCCAGCGCAGGCCGGGGCCCCTCGGTGATCGCGGCGTCGATCTGCTCGACCAGCGGGATCAGGTAGGGCGGGTTGAACGGGTGCCCGACGACGAGGCGGGACGGATCGGGCGTCGTCGTCGCCATCTCGCCCAACGGGAAGCCCGAGGTGGAGGCGGCGACCACCATGTCCTCGCCGGTCGCGGCCACGAGGTCGGCGAGGAGCGCGCGCTTGAGCTCGAGATCCTCCGGCGCGCTCTCCTGGACGAACCCGGCCCCGTCGCAGGCCTCCGCCACCGATCCCGCCACCCGCAACCGCGACCGGTCGGCGCCGTCGTCGAGACCCGGCTCCACCAGGGCCGGCCGGGCCGCGTCGACGGTGCGCCGCAGCGTCGCCTCGGCGTCGGGAGCCGGATCCCACGCCACGACGTCGAACCCGCGGGCCAGGAAGTGCGCGGCCCACCCGCCGCCGATCACGCCGGCGCCGATGCACGCGACGTGGCCGGTCACGGGGTCCTCAGCCCGAAGATCCGCCTCCTGCGTGGATCGCAAGGAGCTGACTGATCGATCAGTCAGTCTCGAACCGGGCGTCCGTGGCCGGCCGCGCAGCCCTGTCGGTCCACTCGCCGGGCTGTCATCCTCCGGGGCGTGGCCTACGCGAACGACGTCGGTGGGATGCACGGCTTCGGGGAGCTGCCGGAGGGCGGCGGGCCGACCTTCGGGTCGGTGTGGGAGGCGCAGACGTTCGTGCTGAACCAGGCGTTCGTCGCGGCCGGCGCATACACCCTCGACGAGTTCCGGGCGACGATGGAGCGGATCCCGCCGGCGGAGTACTACGCGATGCCGTACTTCGAGCGCTGGCTCACCGCGCTGGAGGCGCTGGTGGGGGAGTCGTCGTGAAGGTCGGCGACCGGGTGCGGGTGCGGACGATGAATCCGCCGGGCCACAACCGGGCGCCGCGCTACGTGCGGGGGCACGTCGGCGAGGTCGTGCGGCTCGTCGGCGACGGGCGCTTCCCCGACGAGTCCGCGGTCGTCGGCGACGCGGCGCGCCGGGAGGAGATCGTCACCGTCGCCTTCGCCGCCCCGGAGCTGTGGGGCCCGGACGGTCATCCCGCCGACCGGGTGCACGTCGACCTCTTCGTGAGCTACCTGGAGCAGCCGGGCGAGCGGAGCGACGGGGGGACGACGCCGTGAGCGGCGCCGGCCACCACCGCAACGCCGAGCTGCAGGCCCGGGTGAATCGCCTGCTCGACCTCGCCGAGGCGCGCGGGGTGATCACCCGCGCCGAGGTCGACCAGCGCATCGAGGCGTTCGGTGACCGGGTCACGGCCCGCAACGGAGCCGAGATGGTGGTGCGGGCGTGGCACTCCCCGGAGTACCGGGAGCGGCTGCTCGCCGACGCCGGCGCGGCCGCCGCGGAGCTCGGGCACGCCGGGGGTGGCTACAGCTCGGACATCGGGCTGCACGCGGTGGCGAACACGCCCGGCGTGCACAACGTCGTCGTCTGCACGCTGTGCTCGTGCTACCCATTGGCGTGGCTGGGCCCGCCGCCGCCCTGGTACAAGAGCGAGGCCTACCGCTCGAGGGTGGTGCGGGACCCGCGCGGCGTGCTGGCCGAGTTCGGGCTGGTGCTGCCGGAGTCGACCGAGGTCCGGGTGTGGGACGCAAGCGCCGAGGCGCGGTACCTCGTGGTGCCCGAGCGGCCCGACGGTCTCGAGGCGCTCACCGAGGCCGAGCAGCTCGACCTCGTCACCCGCGACTGCCTCATCGGGGTGGCCGTCCCGGCGCTGGCGGCGCGGGTGTAGGGATTCGAGGGTGAGGACGCGGGAGCTCGCGGGGCGGGCGCTGGTGGGGCTGGTCGGCGCGATGACGACGGGCGGTGGACTGGCGGCCGACGCCCTCGTCCCGACGACGGCGCGCCAGCACCTGCGCAATCCCCGCTGGCCGGGGCACGCGAAGTTCCACGACGCGCAGTACATCGTCATGAGCGTGCTGCTGGGCGGCTACTCCTTGCGGCTCGTGACGTCGCGGCGCGGCGACCCGGACCGCAACCTCCTCGCGGCCGCGGCGATCTCCGCCACCCCGTGGCTGGGCATGTACGGCGCGGCGGCGTTCCCGGGGACGGCGCTGGTCGACGAGGAGTTCGACACCCCGAAGGTGCTCGGCCTCGACCCGAACCTGTTCGTCGCGACGGCGTGCCTGGCGGCGCTCGGGGCCGGCGTCGGGCTGGCCCGGTCGGGGAGCTGAGCGCACCCGGAGCTCGATGAGTGAGCGGCGCCGTTCTGGCGTCAGATGCCAGGATCGTGCCGTTGCTGGCATCCCGGGCGCCCGGAGCTCGATGAGTGAGCGGCGCCGTTCTGGCGTCGGACGCCAGGATCGTGCCGTTGCTGGCATCGGCGGCCGGGCCCGGGCTACGCGCTCGCGCGATCCAACGCGACCGTGATCCGCTCCGCGGCCCGCCGGACGCCCTGCACCACCGCCGGCTTGCGGGGGCCGAGGACCCGGGACGTCGAACCCACGATCGACACCGCCGCCACCGCCCGCCGCCCCGACCGCCCGCTCCCGCCGAGGATCGGCGCGGCGATCGACGACCAGCCCAGGTCGTACTCGTCGCGGCAGGTCGCGTACCCCTGCTCGCGGGTCTGGATCAGCGTCCGGTGCCAGCGCTGCGGGTCGACGATGGTGAAGGGCGTCCGCCGCTCCAGCCCCCGCTCGAGGATCGCCGCGGTGAGCTCCCGGTCCGAGGCTGCGAGCACCCGCCCGATCGACGAGGAGTGCGCCGGGTTGCGCCGGTAGTCGGTCCGGAACCGTAGCCCCGCACCGGCGGTCTCCAGCCGCTCGAGGTAGAGCACGTCGGTCCCGACGGCCATCCCGAGCTGCACGGTCTCCCGGACGGTCTCGCGCAGCTCCCCGAGCACCGGCATCGCGACCTCGCGCAGCAGCAGCCGGTCGACGGCGAGCTGGCCGTACTCGAAGAGCCGCAGTCCGAGGCGATAGCGACCGGAGCCCGCCTTCTCGAGCAGTCCTCCCGCCGCGAGCGCGGCCAGCATCCGGCAGGCCGTCGACTTCGCGATCCCCAGCCGCGCCGCCACCTTCGTCGCCCCCAGCTCGGGCTCGGCGGCGAAGCAGTCCAGCACCGCGACGGCGGTCGACACCGACCGCAGCGGAGAGTCCTCGGCGTCCTCGCTTTCCCCCGTCGCTCCGCTCGCTTGGGAAGGCAGCACCGCCGAGAAGGGCAGGACGGTCATCACGCCTCCCAGTCGGGGAACTCGTTGGCCGGGGGAACGTTCACCTCGGTGACGCGGTTGCGGTACGAGACGAAGGCGGACCGGCCGCCCTCACGCATCTTCACCCGGATCTCCTCGGTGTTGAGGGGTTCGCCCGGGTCGTAGCCGTGGGCCCAGGTGGCGAAGGCGCGCATCGGGCCGGAGTGCGTCGCGGCGAGGATGCGGCGGTGGGTCAGCGAGCCGTCCGCGCGACGGGACTCGTCCGTCAGCCGGTGGAAGCCGCGCCAGAACCGCCGCACGCACATCGCCGGCGGCTCGAAGTACATCATCGGGACCGTCAGCCACTCCTGGATCGGGTCGGCCCCGCCCAGCTGCGTCCGGTAGAAGCGGTCGATCTCGACGAGCCAGCGCGGCCGGTCGCCGACCGCCAACCGCTCCAGGGTCTCGTTGGTGGCCTGGTACTGCCGGAACGCCGAGGTGACGTCGCGCAGCCCGTCGGGGGTCCACACCCCGAAGTTGCGCAGCTCGGCGATGGGCTCGGGGTTGGTGACGTCGGCGTCGATGCCCCACATCGACAGCCCGTCCTTGGCGCCGCGGAAGAGCTGGTCGGCGGTCTGGCGGGCCCGGTTGGTGTCCGCGCACACCAGCCGGACCTGGTCGCCGTGGTCGAAGCGCCGCGCGAGCTCGTGCCCGCGCCGGTGGGCCTGCCAGGCGCCCATCGGGGTCAGTCCGGCGTCGGTCGAGTATCCCTGGGTGATGCCGTGGCGGATGATCGAGATCTCGCAGACGATCTTCTCGCTCGCCCGGCGCTCGAGCGGCGCCGCGATCTCCTTGCCGCGGCTCGCCTCGGCGAGCGCGGGGGTGAACCGGGCGCCGTCGTAGCTGACGCTCGTGTCCACAGCAGGTGCCGACGACGACGGCGGAGTCGTCGCCCGCTCCCGGAAGCGCCGGAGGTACAGCGGCGTCCCGTCGTCGTCGTGCGCCGCTTCCCTATCGGCGTGCTGTCCTGAATTCCTGTCGGGAACCGCCTGCCGGCGCGACCGGTACTTCGACAGGTAGTCCGGGGTCTCGTAGCGGTCGACGGACCGCGGGTCGCGGCCCATCAGGAGTGCACCGTGAAGAAGCGCTCGTTGACCTGGCGGTGGTAGTAGAAGATCGCCCGGCCCATCTCCTCCTCGGTCCAGGTGATCGGCTCGAAATCCGGGTCCACCCAGTAGCCGCCGGTGAAGAGCTCGTTGCGGTTGCCGGCCGGGTCGAAGAAGTAGGTGGTGTAGCCGCGGGTCACGCCGTGCCGCGTCGGGGCGACGTCGATGTTCACGCCGTGGTAGGCGAGCGTGTCGGCCGCGTCGCGGATGCCGTTCCAGTCGTCCATCCAGAACGCGAAGTGGTGCAGCGCCCCGTTCGGCCCGGTGATCACGGCGATGTCGTGCGGGGTGTGGGAGTGCTCGAGGAAGGTCGCCAGCTGGTGGCCGTCGTTGGCGAGGATCTGCTCGGTGAGCCGGAACTCGAGCAGCTCGCAGAAGAACGCGGTGAACGCCTCGACGTCCTCGGCCATGACGAACAGGTGGTCCAGCCGGGGCGGCGCGATCCCGACGAGGTCCTGCGGACGGGGCGGCGGGTTCGTCATCGGGAGCATGTTCCCCACGCGCTCGGTGCCGTGGGTCAGCTCGATGAGGTGCCCGCTCGGCGCCTCGAACCGGATGGCCTCGCCCCAGCCCGGTCCGAGCTCGCGGGGGGCGAACCGCTTCACGGGCACCCCCGCCGCCTCGAGCTTGCCGGTGAAGTGGTCGAGGTCCTCGGGGGCGTGCAGCTTGAACGACATGTGGTCCAGGCCGTAGGTGGGCGCGGCGCGCAGGATCACCGAGTGGTGCTCGCGCTCGTCCCAGCACTTGAGGAACACCCGCTCGGCGCCGTCGCGCTCGTCGCGGGCGGTCTCGATCAGGCCGAGGACCTCGGTGTAGTAGGCGGTGGCGAGCTCGAGATCGGGGACCCGGACCTCGACGTGCTGCAGCCTGAGGATCCGATCGGACGATGAGTTGTTCGGCATCGAGCGTCTCCTCAGGTGTGCATGCGCAGGAAGCGCTGGCTGACGACGTTCTCGTAGTAGAAGAGGCCCTTGCCGAAGTTGTCCTCGGTCCAGGTGAGGATCTCGGTGTCGGGGTCGACCCAGTAGCCGCCGGTGAAGACCTCGTTGCGGATCCCGAGCGGGTCGAAGAAGTAGATGGTGTTGCCGCGGGTGACGCCGTGGCGCGTCGGGCCCTGGTCGATCTGGACGCCGTTGTAGGCGAGGGTGTCGGCGGCCTGCCGGATGTGGTCCCAGTCGTCGAGCCAGTAGGCCCAGTGGTGCAGGGCGCCGTTGGGGCCGTTGACGATCGCGATGTCGTGCGGGGAGTTCGTGCGCCCGGCGAGCCAGACGCCGAGCTGGTGGCCGTTGCCGTCGAGGACCTGCTCGGTCATCCGCAGGCCCAGGATCTCGGTGAAGAACCGGGCCGACTCGGCGACCTCCTCGGCGTTGACCAGCATGTGGTCGATCCGCGGGGGCGCGATGCCGGGCAGGTCGGGCGGTGGGGTGGGGCTCGGGTTGTGCTTGCCGAGCAGATTCCCGGTCTTCTCGATGTCCCAGACCAGTTCCATGACCTGGCCCGACGGGACCTCGAAGCGCAGGGACTCGCCCTGCCCGACCGCCTCGCCGCGGCTGACCCGCGCCGTGGGGCAGCCGTAGGCCTCGACCCTGGACTCGAACTCCGCGAGGTCGTCCTCGGCCTCGACGCGGAAGGTGAACGAGTCCAGGCCGGTGCGTGGGTTGTAGCGCATCCGCAGCGAGTGGTGGTCCTCCTCGTCCCAGCACTTGAGGTAGACCGCGTCCTCGGTCCGGGCGACCTGCTGGAGGCCCATGACCTCGGTGTAGTACGCGGTCGACAGGTCCAGGTCGGGGGTCCGCACGTCCACGTGCGCGAGCCGCAGGATGCCCACGTCCGGTCCTCTCGCCAGGGGGTGCCGGCGGGAGCGCCGGTGTGCTTGACGTCACGACGCTAGCCGCCCTAGCGTTCCGGAGAGAAGAGCCTCGGTTCCGGTCTCCGGAACGGTTGGCGCGGAGCGCGTGTGCGTGTGTTTCCGTGCCCAGACGCGGAAACGCACGCACACGTCGAAGACCAAGGAGGTGGACGTGGCCGACCCGATGGCGATGCGGCGCGCCGTCGCCGGCTACGTCGAGGGCATCCACCGCGCGTACGTCCAGCAGGCCTCGACCTTCCCTCCCGCCGTCCGGGGCCGGATGCCGCTGCTGGCGGCGGGCCGCTTCACCGTCGTCGCCGCCGGCGCCCGCAACCTGCACGTGCTCGCGACGACGGAGGCCCTCGGCCCGCTGCGCGGCGAGGAGGTCGAGCTGCCGGGCGCGCTCGACGGGATGGACTGGACCGTCCGGTTCTACGATCCGGTGGTCCTGCCCGCGCTCGGCCTGATCGACGAGGGCGAGGCCCCCCGGCCCGCCGAGGTCCGGGGCTGCCTGGGCATCTCCACGGTCCTCTACCACCTGGTCACCCAGCCCGGCTCCGGTCTGTCGCCGCACCACGCGGGCCACGTCGGGTCGGGCCTGGCCAGCGGGCACTCCGCGGCGGCCCGGGACTTCGACACGCTGCGTTCCCGGGCCCGCGGCCGGGAGGCGCTGGTCGACGAGATGCAGGGCGCCGCGGTCGCCGGCCTCGCCCGCGCCCAGATGCTGCTCGCCCGCGCCATCGCCCCGCACAACGCCGCGGTGGGCGAGGCGGTGGACGCCGCGCTGCGTCCCGGCGCCGACCTCGACCCCGACGGCGTGCGCCGCGTCCTCGTCGGGGCGCTCGGCGGCACGGCCGCGAGCACGGTGGGGGCGTTCTGAGTGGACGCGACGCTGCAGTCGGTCAGCAACGCCGCCCGCCTGCTCAAGGCGTTCCTCTCCCGCGAGGAGACGCTCGGGGTCTCGGAGCTGGCCCGCCGGCTCGGGCTCGGCAAGAGCGCGGTGCACCGGCTGCTCACCACGCTCGCCGCCGAGGGCCTCGTCGCCCGGGATTCCGACGGCGGGTACCGGCTCGGCCTGGTCGTGTTCGAGCTGGGCGAGGCGGTGCGGGCCCACATGGACCTGCACGGGGCGGCCGGCCCGGTGCTCGTCGAGCTGCGCGAGCAGACCGGGGAGTCCTCGCAGGTCGGGGTGCTCGACGACGACGCGGTGGTCTATGTCGACCGCCTCGAGAGCAGCCACTCGCTGCGGCTGATGCACGATGCCGGGCGCCGCGTCCCGCTGCACTGCACCAGCTCGGGCAAGATCCTGCTCGCGGAGCTGGGCGAGGAGCACCTCGAGCGGATCCTCGCCCGCGGGCTCCGGGCGCACACCCCGCACACGATCGTCGAGCCCGGGGCCCTGCGTGCCGAGCTGGCCGCCGTCCGGGAGCGGGGATGGGCCGACGCGGTCAACGAGCGCGAGCTCGGGGTCGCCTCCCTGGCCGCCCCGGTGCGGGGACCCGGCGGAGCCGTCGTCGCGGCGATCAGCGTCGGGGCCCCGATCACCCGCTTCCGCGCCATCCCCCGGCAGCGTCTGGCCCGGTGCGTGGTCGAGGCCGGGGAAGCGGTGTCGCGTCGGCTGGGATGGGTGCCCGAGGACGAGCGCGACCGCAGCCGAGGCCCGTCGTCGGGAGCAGGTTCGTCGTCGTCCACCGTCCGCACGAACGGCCGGGAGGCCGCGCATGTCTGACCCCGCCGGCTCCGAGCGCGTCGGACTCGACGCCCCGGGCAAGGCCCGCGCGCTGTACGAGGCGCGCGGGACCCGCGTCCCGATCGCGCCGTTCACCGACGCCGACCCGTCGTTGGGGATGGCCGAGGGCTACGCGATCCAGCGCGAGCTGCTGCCGCTGCTGCTCGCCGACGGCGACCGCGTCGTCGGGTACAAGGTCGGGCTCACGTCGACGGCGATGCAGCGCTTGGTCGGCGTCGACTCACCCGATCACGGCCCGGTGCTCGCGTCCACGGTCTACCGCGACGGCGACGCCCTCCCGCTCGACCGCTTCATCGCCCCCAAGGTGGAGGCCGAGATCGTCTTCGTGATGGGGGAGCGGCTGCTCGGGCCGGGCGTGGGCCCGACCGACGCCACCGGGGCCGTCGCGGGAGCGGCGGCGTCGATGGAGATCGTCGACTCCCGCATCGCGGACTGGCGGATCAAGCTCGCCGACACCGTCGCGGACCTGGCCTCCAACGGCGCCGTCGCGGTCTCGTCGCGGGTGGTGCCGCTCGAGGGGCTGGACACCCGGCTGATCGGGATGACGCTGACCCGCAACGGCGAGCTGATCGACACCGGGGCGGGCGCGGCGGCGCTCGGGGACCCGCTGGCTGTGGTCGCGTGGCTCGCGAACGTGCTCGGCGAGCACGGGGTGGCGCTGGAGCCGGGGCACCTGGTGATGACCGGGGCGCTGCACGCGGCGGTGCCGCTGGCCGCGGGCGAGGTGTACCGGGCGGAGTTCGACCGGCTCGGGCCGGTGTCGCTGCGGGTGACGGCGGGTGCCGCCGGTTCCGAGGGTGAGGTGGCGGCCTGATGGGTGCCGCCGGAGACGCAGCGGAGCGGAGCTCGACCATGCATGCCGATGTGCAGCAGTTGGCGGCGCGGCTGTCGAAGGCGGTCGCGGAGCGGACGGCGATCGAGCCGCTGACCGACGAGGTGCCCGACCTGGACCTCGAGACGGGCTACGCCGTGCAGCGGGTGCTGCGCGACCAGGCCGGCCCGCTCGCCGGGTGGAAGCTCGGGGTGACCTCGCGGGCCAAGCAGGCGCAGGTCGGGGTGTCCGCGCCGGTGTGCGGCTTCCTGCCGGCGTCGGCGGCGCTGGACCTGGGCGAGCCGCTGTCGGTGTCCTCGCTCATCCAACCGCGGGCGGAGCCGGAGATCGTGTTCGTCCTCGGCCGCGACCTGTCCGGGCCGCACTGCACCGCGGTGGACGTGCTCTCCGCGACGTCGGGCCTGGCGGTGGGCATCGAGGTCCTCGACTCCCGGTTCCGCGACTACCGGTTCACCATGGCCGACGTCGTCGCGGACAACACCTCGGCAGCGCGGTACCTCGTCGGTGCCCCGGTCCCACCCGCCGGGATCGACGTGCGGCTGGTGGGCGTGGTGCTCGAGAAGAACGGCGAGCTGGTCGCGACGGCGTCCGGGGCCGCCTCGCTGGGGCACCCGGCGGCTGCCGTGGCGTGGCTGGTGCGCCGGCTCGCGGCGTCCGGGGAGGGGCTGCGTGCTGGGGAGGTCGTGCTCTCCGGCGGGCTGACAGCGGCGACCCCGGTCGCCCCCGGCGACGTGGTGACGGTGTCGATCGACCGGCTCGGCACCATCGAGATGGCTGTCGCCATGTGAGCGGAATTGGCCGTCCTGACGACCACATCCGTTCACATGGCGCCCGACGAAGGAGGGCGCCTGTCATGCCCCTGGTCCAGATCACCCTCGCCCGCGGGCGGACCCCCGAGCAGCTCGCCGCGCTCGGGGAGAAGGTCACCGCGGCGGTGTCGGAGGCGGTGGGCGCCCCGGCGGGCAACGTCCGCGTCGTCGTCACCGAGTGCGAGCCCGAGCACTGGTTCGTCGGCGGCGAGTCGCTGGCCGAGCTGCGGGCGTCGGGCCGGCGGTGACGACGTGCTCGTCGACCTCGGGGACCCGGCAGGCCGCTCCGCCTGGACGGTGAGCGCCGACGACGGCCGGGCGTTCGCCGTCTTCGTCCTCGACGACGGGTCGTTGCGGGTGTCCGACGCCGCCTGTCCCCACAACGCGGGCCCGCTCGTCGAGGGGCAGGTCCGCGCCGGTGAGGTGCGCTGCCCGTGGCACTGGTACCGCTTCGACCTCGACACCGGGGCCTGCCGGACCACGAACCTCTTCGCCCTCACCGTCTACCCCGTGCTCGACGTCGACGGCCGGCCGCACGCGGACGTCGGCGACGCCCCGCCGACGCTGTCCTGGTCGGAGCGGCTGCGCGCGCACGCCCGCGACGCCTGACGACGGGAAGAAATCCGACTTCCGCCACACCTGTCACTCCTGTACCTCTTGATCTCCGGATCGTGATCCGTCTTACTGGTGCCGGATCGATCACCGGGGGTCGGGAGGGGGCGGCGCGATGGGCGGATCCGCACGGGTCGAGGGGCTCTCCGAACGGGACCCGGCCTCGTGACGACCACCGAACCTCGGCACCGTCCGGCGCTGCCGGGCGTGTGGGGCGGCCCGAGAGCCGTGACCGTCGTCCCGCTCTCCGTCCGGCCCACCGTCCCCCTGAGGCGCCTCGGCCCTGCTGATGCCCCGCCGCCGGTCCTGGACCCGCCCGTGCCGCGAGCGGCCTCGGCGCCCCACCGGCGGGTGCTGCCGACTCCCGAGGACCCGCTCGCGCCCTCCGAGCCGAACCGGAAGCGTCGCGCGCGCTCCGCCCGGCGCGTCGTCCTGCCGCTGCTCCGGCTGGGCCTGCTCCTCGCAGTGGTGGCCGTGTGCACCTCCGGTCCTCCGTCCGGGCCGCCGCCCGCCCGACCGTCCGGTCCTCCGGTCCCCGCTCCGGTGCCGGGGCCCGATCGTGCCGCCCTGCCCGGCCCGTCGGCCGCGATCGCGTCGCTCCTCGGCCCCGCCTCGCGCGGTCACGTCTCGCTCGCCGCCGTCGACCTCGCGACCGGCCGCTCGTTCGCCGCCGCGCCCCAGGCCCCGGTGCACACGGCGAGCGTCGTCAAGCTCGACGTGCTGGAGGCGCTCCTCCTGCAGGCCCAGGACGGTCACCGCCGGCTCTCGCCCGCCGTCGACCACCTGGCGACCGCGATGATCGAGGACAGCGACAACGACGCGGCGACCCGGCTGTGGGACCTGGCCGGCGGCGCGGCGGGGCTGGCCAGGGCGAACGTCCGTCTCGGCGTGCACGACACGCATCTCGACGACGCCCACTGGGGCGAGAGCACCACGTGTGCCGCGGACCAGATCGCGCTGCTCGGCGACCTCGTCCGCCCCGGTCCCCTCGGGCCGGCTGCCCGCTCCTACGCGACGGGCCTGCTCACCCACGTCGAGGACGACCAGAGCTGGGGCGTCTCCGCGGCAGCCGACCCGGGCGCGGTGACCGGCCTCAAGAACGGCTGGCTGCCCCGCGACGACGACGGCGGTCGCTGGGTGGTCGGCAGCGTCGGGGTGACCACGGTCGCCGGTGACCCGGTGGCGCTCTCGGTGCTCACCGAGCACCAGCCGAGCGAGGCGTCCGGGATCGCGCTGGTCGAGGCTCTGGCGCGGACGGCCGCCCACGCCCTCACCGGTGATGGGGACCCCACCGCTCGGCAGTAAGCGGGAAATCACTCCCACTTCACGTGTACCGGCGTCACCACTGCCTGGGCGTGCCGCTGGCCCGCACGGAGATGGCGACGGCGTTCCCGGCCCTGCTGCAGCGCTTCCCCACGCTGGCCCGACCGACGTCGAGCGGGCCGACTTCCGCGAGGGCACGTTAGTCTACGGGATGCGCAGCCTGCCGCGCACCTCTATGGAACGACCGTCACCGGCCACTTCCCGGCCTTGATCAACCGGCCGGCGAGCGAGCCGACGAAGCGGTGCCCGGCCTTCATCGAGGCGCCGACGACGACGGCGTCGGCCCGCAGGTCGTCGGCGGCCCGGACGATCTCGAGGTACGGGTCGCCGTGAACCGTCACCAGCCGTGCCTCCATCTCGAGCAGGCGCAGGTACTCCTTGGCCTGCTCGTGGAGCTCGGCGGCGAGCTCGTGCGCGGACTCGGCCAGCACCGTGACCGCGTCGGCGGACAGCGAGGACATCGCGGGCGTCGTCGTCACGGTGATGACGACGAGCTCGGAACGTTGCCGCCGGGCGAGGCCGACGGCGTAGGCGCCGGCCCGCAGCGACGTCGTCGACCCGTCGACCGCCGCCAGGATCAGCTTCGGGCCGTCGGTGCCGAGCTCGAACCCGTCCACGGGCCTCAGTGTCCTCCGCCGGCGCCGTCCCGTCGATCAAGGCGCAGGGGGCGGGCTCAGTGCGGCGGCTCGTGCCCGATCGCGGTCTCGCCGGTCGGGGCGATCTCGCCGGTCCAGCCGCACGCGGCACACCAGCAGTAGAACCGCCGGTCGTCGCCCTCCCAGAACTCCGAGGCCAGGTCGACGGCCGCCGCGCAGGCCGGGCAGAAGCGCGGGGCGTCGCGACGGTGCGCCTCGGCGTCGGCCGCGAACCGCCGGTCCGGGGGCGTGCTCACCCGACCGGGCCGGAGTCGACCTGGGCGTCGGTGCCCGGCGCGAGCGTCGCGTCCCCGATCCCGCCCTCCGGGGTGAACGAGGAGCGCCCCGCGGCCTTGTCCTTCCCGACCTGCTCGGCGGCGGAGAGGTGGACCTTGCGGATGGTGTCGAGCATCGGCGAGTACCGGGTCGAGCCCATGTCGCAGAAGTCCAGGGCGAACTGCGCGCCGCCCGCGTG
>NZ_DASXJD010000205.1:0-2959 GCF_036497585.1 Actinomycetospora sp.
GTCCGGCGGCCGTGACGACGGGACACCCCTGCCGCCGGATGCCGGCCACGACGCCCCGCTGCCCTCGGGGGGTGGCGACGAGGCCGCGGGTCGACCCGTCGGTGCGCCCACCCCGACGCGACTGCGCACCCGCCGGTTCGAGGTGCGGGGCACCGGCGAGGGGGCCCCGGGCCGGCGCTCGCGGGCCCGGGGCCGGCAGGGGCGCACGGTGCGCGCGGTGCCCGAGCCCCGCGAGGACACGACACTGCACCTGCCGGCGACGGTGCTCGCGTCGGTCCGCGGGGGGCGGCGTGGCCGTCCGGCGCCGGAGGATCTGCGGCACGCCCAGCGCGAGGGCCGCGAGGGCAACCTCGTGCTGTTCTGCGTCGACGCGTCCGGGTCGATGGCCGCGCGGCGACGGATGAACGCCGTCGCCGGGGCCGTCGTCGCCCTGTTGCGCGACGCCTACCAACGGCGGGACAAGGTCGGGGTGGTGACCTTCCGCGGGCCCGGGGCCACCGTCACGCTCCCGCCGACCACCTCGGTGCACACCGCGCACCACCGCCTCACCGACCTGCGCACCGGCGGCCGCACCCCGCTCGCCGACGGGCTGCGCACGGCGCGCCGGGTGCTGCGGGCCGAACGGGTGCGCGACCCGCGCCGGCGTGGCCTGCTGATCGTGCTCACCGACGGGCGGGCCACCGTCGGGGGAGCGAAGCCGCTCGACGCGGCCCTCGAGGCCGCCCGCGGGCTCGCCCGCGAGGCCGGGCCGGGACGGGGCCGAACGGGCGGCGCGGCGATGAGCACCGTCGTCGTCGACTGCGAGTCGGGGCCGGTGCGGCTCGGGCTCGCCGGACGGGTCGCGGGAGCGGCCGCGGGTGCGATCGTCAGCCTCGACGAGCTGACCGGCGACACGGTGGCCGCCGTCGCGCGCGCCGCCGTCGGAGAGGGCTGAACCATGCCGCAGGGCGTCCCCACCACCGTTCCCGACGACGGGCTCACCACCCGCCAGCGCCGTCGTCGCCCGCTCGTCGTCGTGCACACCGGGCCGAACAAGGGCAAGTCGACCGCCGCGTTCGGGCTGGCGCTGCGGCAGTGGACGGCGGGCTCGAGCATCGCGGTGTTCCAGTTCGTGAAGTCGGCGAAGTGGCGCGTCGGCGAGGAGACCGCGCTCAAGGCTCTCGGCGAGCTGCACGCGAGCACCGGGCAGGGCGGCCCGGTCGAGTGGCACAAGATGGGCGAGGGCTGGTCCTGGTCGCGCAAGGCGGGCACCGAGGAGGACCACGCCGAGGCCGCGCGGGAGGGCTGGGCGGAGATCCGGCGCCGGCTGGAGGCCGGGGCGCACGACTTCTACGTGCTCGACGAGTTCACGTACCCGCTGAAGTGGGGGTGGATCGACGTCGACGAGGTCGTCGCGGTGCTGCGTGACCGTCCGGGGTTCCAGCACGTCGTCATCACCGGGCGGGACGCGCCGGAGGCGCTCGTCGACGTCGCCGACCTCGTCACCGAGATGACCAAGATCAAGCACCCGATGGACGCCGGCCAGAAGGGCCAGAAGGGCATCGAGTGGTGACCACCCTGCCGCCCCGGGTCGTGGTGGCGGCGCCGTCGTCGGGCAGCGGGAAGACGACGATCGCGACCGGGCTCCTCGGCGCGTTCGCCGCCCGCGGCACCCGCCCGGCACCGTTCAAGATCGGCCCGGACTACGTCGACCCCGGCTACCACGCGCTCGCCGCCGGCCGGCCCGGCCGCAACCTCGACCCGGTGCTCGTCGGCGCCGACCGACTGCCCGGCCTCGTCGTGCACGGCACCGCGGGGGCGGAGCTCGCCGTCGTCGAGGGCGTCATGGGCCTGTTCGACGGCCGGCTGGCCTCCGGTGGTGACGAAGACGGGGAGCACGCCGATAGCGGATCGACGGCCCACGTCGCGCGCGTGCTCGACGCGCCCGTGGTGCTCGTCGTCGACGCGCGCGGTCAGCACCGCTCGATCGCCGCGCTGCTCCACGGGTTCGCGCACTTCGACCCGCGGGTGCGCCCGGCGGGCGTCGTGCTCAACCGGGTCGGCACCGAGCGGCACGCGGGGGCGCTGCGGGCGGCGTGCGCCGAGGTCGGGATGCCGGTCCTGGGCGTGGTGCCGCGCCGGGCCGAGCTCGCCGTGCCCTCCCGCCACCTCGGCCTGGTCACCGCCGCCGAGCACGGCGACGCCGCCCGCGCGGCCGTCGAGGCGATGACGGCGCTGGTCGCGGCCCACGTCGACCTCGACGCGATCGAGGCCCTCGCCCGCCGCGCCCCGGCGACCCCCGCGACGCCCTGGGACCCGGCGCGCGAGGTGGCCGACGGCCGCCGGCCCTGGGTCCCCGACGGGCGGAGCGCCCCGGTCGTCGCGGTGGCCGGCGGTCCCGCGTTCACCTTCGGCTATCCCGAGCACGCCGAGCTGCTCACGGCGGCGGGGTGCGAGGTGGCCGTCGTGGACCCGCTGCGTGACGAGGCGCTGCCGGACGGGACCGCCGGGCTCGTGCTCCCCGGCGGCTTCCCCGAGGAGCACCTCGACCCGCTCGCCGCCAACGAGCCGCTGCGCGCGGCCGTCCGCCGGTTCGCCCGCGACGGCGGTCCGGTGCACGCGGAGTGCGGCGGCCTGCTCTACCTGGGGCGGCGACTCGACGGTGCCGCGATGTGCGGGGTGCTCGACGCCGACGCCGCGATGGGCCCCCGGCTGCAGCTCGGCTACCGCACCGCGACCGCGGCCGCCGACTCGCCGGTCGCCGCCGCGGGGGAGTCGGTGACCGGGCACGAGTTCCACCGCACCGTCACCACGCCGCGGGCCGGGTCGACGCCGGCGTGGCGCTGGTCGGCGTCGGGCGAGCCGGTCACCGAGGGCTTCGTCGCCGGCAACGTCCACGCGTCCTACCTGCACACCCACCCCGCCGGACGCCCGGAGGCCGTCGCGCGGTTCGCCGACGCGTGCCGCGCCCGGTGACCCG
>NZ_DASXJD010000206.1:0-6414 GCF_036497585.1 Actinomycetospora sp.
CGGCCTCTGCTCAGCCCGCTGCTGCGCAGCCGGCTGCCGCTCAGCCGGCCGCCGCTCAGCCGGCCGCGGCTCAGCCCGCCGCCGCTCAGCCGGCTTACGCCCAGCCCGCTACCGCTCAGCCGGCTTACGCCCAGCCCGCTACCGCGCAGCCCGCCTACGCGCAGCCCGCCGCGGCCCAGCCGACCTACGCCCAGCCCGCGTACGCGCAGCCCGCGTACGCCCAGCCGGCCTACGCGCAGCCCGCGTACGCCCAGCCCACCTACGCGCAGCCGGCCCAGCCCGCGCCGCAGCAGGGCCTCATCGCCCGGATGCTCGGAGCCGCCCCGTCGTCCTCGACGGCCGCTCCGGCGCCCGCCGCTCCGGCGCCCGCCGCCCCGAAGCTCGACGCCCCCAAGGTCGACGCCCCCAAGACGGACGCCCCCAAGACGGACGGCGCCGCGAAGAAGGCCGATTCGAAGACGTCCCACGCGAAGACGGACACCGACAAGAAGGCCGGTTCGTTCAAGGCCGACGCCAAGAAGGACGGCCACTCCATGAAGGACGGCGCCAAGGACGCAGGCGGCATCCTCAGCGGCTTCAGCATCTGAGGTCCGCACTCGGAACCACGACGACGCCGGTCCACCCGCTCCGGGAGGGCCGGCGTCGTCGTGTCGGGGCCCGTCTTGTCGCGGCCGATTGCGGCCGCCCCGCCACACTGTCGTTCAGAATCACCACGACGAGCCCAGCCGCGGCTCGCTGGAACGGACAGCTGCGGCACCCACCGTCCGGCGAGCCGCTCCACCGTCGAGCGGTCCAACGCGACCTGGGCCGCCAGCGCCGCCGACGCCGAGGTCTCCGACGAACCCGACGACGGGACGGGTGACGAGGACGACGACGAGCCCGGGTCGGAGGACGCGGCTGCGGGCACCGGCACGCCGACAGTGACGGTCGGGGTCACGACCGGGGTCGGAGCTGCCGCCCCGAAGATCACTGCGGGTCGGGCGGCGAGGACCCCGACGGCGACGAGGACGACCGCCACGACATCGAGCCCTGCGGCATCGAGCCCCGCGGCATCGAGCCCAGCGGCATCGGGTCCTGGCGCACCGGGCCCTGGGCCATCGATGCGCCCGCAACCACCGGCACCCGCGCGCCCAGCTCCTGGCGGGCACCGCACGCCACGCAGAAGTGCAGGTCCGGAAGCAGGGCGGCCCCGCAACGGCAGCGACTCACGACGATCATCCCCGACGAACGGGCCGGGTGGATGTCCCGGCTCCTCGCCGTGTGCATCGGAGCAGGGGAACCGTCGTTACACCGGGTCGCCTATCGCAGGCGCCCGTTCACACTACTGGCTGGCCGAGGTCCTCGAGCGTCCCGACGACCGGCCCGGCCCTGGTGTGGATCGACGGGCAGGTCGTCGGCGGGTTGCGTCAGTCCTCGGCGATGCTCAGGGCCTCGGTCGGGCACGCCTCGACGGCGGCCTTGAGCGCGGCGCGCTGATCCTCGGCCGGACGCTCGTCGAGAACCTCGAGCGTCCCCTCGTCGTCGATCTCGAAGAGATCGGGTGCTTCCGCCTCGCACATCCCCAGGCCGGTGCACTTGGAGCGGTCGACCACGATTCGCATGTCGTCTCCTTCCTCGTCTCGTCCGCGAGACGCCGACCACCGTAGACGGAGCGTGTTCCCTCGACGTCTCCCCGTGGGGGTCTGTGAGGTACCCCTTCGAGGCCGGGATCCGGACTCACGTGGGCCCGGAGGCGCCGGCGGACGTCCTTCCGTACTCGCTGCGCAGCCAGCACGAGACCGCCTCGGCGCGGTTCGAGGCATCGAGCTTGCGCAGGATCCGCTTCACGTGCGACTTCACCGTGCCCACGGAGATGACCAGACGACGGGCGATCTGCTCGTTGCTGGCGCCGTCCGCCATCAGCTGCAGCACCTCGATCTCCCGACGGGTAACCACGTCGAGGAGGGCGTGGTGACGAGCGGAGCGGGCCCCGGCCGCGCCACTGCTCTCGCGGAGCGACCATCCGGCGTGGCCCTCCGGGCGGCGCGAGCGGTCCGGTGCGCCCTCGTCCCGCCGCGAGCACGCGACCAGCAGCGACGACGGTGCGTGGTCCGCCTCGCGGCGCACCGACTCGAGTCGGTCGGCGATGCTCTGCCGGGCGAGAAGCGTGCCCAGCGACTGGGAGAAGACCCAGAGCGCCTCGAGCTCGAGATGAGCCGGCATCCGCCGCTGGCCGTAGCAGTCGGCGTGCAGGAAGCCGATCACCGTGCCGTTGTCCGAGATCGGCGCGGCGACGTACCCCCGGGTGCGCGAGCTCGTGACCAGCTCCTGGTGCATGAGCGGGCGGTTGAGGGGATCGGTGACCCGCAGCGGCGTCGCCCGCCGGACCATGCGGGTCTCGAGCAACGACGAGTCGAGCAGCCGGTACTGCTGACGCCCCGCCTCGAGGATCTCCTCGGCCCAGCGTCCGTCACCCTTGACGTACATGCGCTCGGGGACCCACGCCGACTCGTCCACCCGCGACAGGAGCACCCGGTCGAAGCCGATCCCCGCCGCGACGATCGGCGCCTGGTCGATCATCTCGGTGAGCGAGCCCGCCCGGCGCAGGGTCTGCAGCCCGTCGCGGACACGTGATATCAGCCCACCGGTCGCGGCCGAGGCCGAGGTCTCCAGCTGCTGCTCCGCGTCACGGATGTCGCTGAGCAACCCGACCAGCGCCTGCAGCCGGCGGGGATCGGCGCCGGAGACTGCAAGGGCCCCGATCTCGGCCCCCGCCTCGTCCCAGGCGCGGGCCAGGGCCCGCGCTCCGCCCGCATGACCGACCACCGGGACCTCGTCGTCGCCGGGGGCCCAGCCCAGGAGGTTCCGCGCCTGCTCGATGACGACGAGAGCGGCTTCCAGGGCGTCCGCCGACTCGTCGTCATCCGTGGCGGCGTACGCCGAACGGACCTCCGTCGGAGCGCCGGAGCCGTCCAGCCCCACCAACTGACGCGCCGCATTGCTCGCCATCTGCACCTCCGCACACGAGGCCGCGACCGGCCTCGGCTGTCGCCAGATCGACAGCCCATGACGTGGGTCACGGTACCAAGCCTATTCGCGTCCTCAACCTTTGGGGACCCGAGCTAGTGGCGTGGCACACTCACGCGAGGATGGGCCGGACGGCCGAACGTCCTGCCGTCCGACGCCAGGAGGCTCACCATGTCGACGAACTCGGGGCCGCCCGCCGGCCGCGCTGGGACCACCCGATGACCCGCCCGGTCCAGATCACGGTCCTCGGCGCGGGCTCCTGGGGCACGGGCGTCGCGGCCCTGGCGGCGCGCAACACGCCCACGCTGCTCTGGGCGCGCGACCCTGCCGTGGCCGAGGAGATCAACGAGCAGCGGACGAACGGGCGCTACCTCGACGGGCACGTCCTGCCCACGGAGCTGCGCGCCACGGCGGACCTCGAGGAAGCCTCGTCGCGGGCGGACGTCCTGGTGGTCGGGGTCCCGTCGCACAGCATGCGGGACGTGCTGTCCGAGGCCTCCCCGCACGTCCGGGCCTGGATCCCGGTGATCTCGCTGGCCAAGGGACTCGAACCGGAGAGCCGACTGCGACCGACCCAGGTGATCGGCGAGTGCCTGCCGGGGCACTCGGTGGGCCTGTTGGCCGGCCCCAACATCGCCGGCGAGGTCCTCGCGGGCTACGCCGCCGCCGCCGTCGTCGCGACCCCGGACAACGCGGTGGCTTCGGCGCTCCAGCCGCTGTTCGCCTCGTCGGTGTTCCGCGTGTACCGCAACCACGATGTCACCGGCTGCGAGCTCGGCGGCATCCTCAAGAACATCATCGCGATCGCCGCCGGAATGGGCGACGGCCTCGGGGTCGGCGTCAACACCCGTGCCCTCGTCATCGCCCGCGGCCTCGCCGAGATCACCCGGCTCGGCGAGGCGATGGGTGCCGACCCGCGGACCTTCGCCGGCCTGACCGGCCTCGGCGACCTCATGGCGACCTGCATGAGCCCCGCGTCGCGCAACCGGCGGGTGGGCGAGGAGATCGCGAGTGGCAAGTCGATCGACCAGGTGCTCGAGGAGATGACGCAGGTCGCGGAAGGGGTCAAGACCGCCCGCAGCGTCGTGGAGCTCGCTGGGGAGCTCGGCGTCGACGTGCCCATCTGCGCCGAGGTCGACGGCGTGGTCAACGAGGGGCGCACGGCCGAGGAGGCCTACCGCGGGCTGCGCCGGCGGACTCCGGGCAGCGAGTACGAGGCGGCCTGACCGGCGACGGGTTCAGAGGAAGGTGAACACGTTGTCGATCACCCCGGACAGCAGCGCGATCAGGGTCGCCAGGCCCATCAGTCCGAGCAGGAGATAGGTCGCCCACTGCCACGTGCTGGTCTCACGCCGGGCGTCCTCCACCTGGGCGAGGGTGCTGCGGCTCCGGTCGTCGGTCACCGCGAAGGAGGCGCGGAACGCGAACCGCTCGTCCCAGGTGTCGGCATCGACGACGCCCTCGAGGAGCTCGGCCACCGGCCCCTGGGCGACGACCCGGCCCGCGAGGATCACCACGAGGTCGTCGCCCAGTGCGCGGGCCATCTCGATGTCGTGGCAGGTGAGGACCATCGTCGCGTCCGTGACCGCCCGGGCGCGGCGGATCGACTCGATGACCGACGTCCGGTTGGTGGCGTCGATCGCGTCGCCGGGGTCGTCCAGGACGAGCAGGTACGGGTCGTCGACGAACGACTTCGCGAGCGCCAGCCGGCGCCGGGTCCCCGCCGAGAGCGCCGACGGCATCAGGTGGGCGACGTCGGTCAGCTCGAACTCGACCATCCGTCGCCACGCCCGTTCCTCGACGACCGCCTCGTCGTAACCGCGCACCTCGAGCGGGTAGCGCAGGTTCGCCCACGCCGTCATCGACGCGAACAGCGAGCTGTCGTAGATGGACGCACCCCCGAGCAGCACCCCCATCCCGCGACGGAGGTCGCGGAGCTCCGCGGGGCCGAGGTCGTGGACGGCGTGCCCGTCGACGGTGACGTCGCCGGACCCGTCGTCCGGTGTCTCGAGTCCCAGCAGGATCCGGATCAGGGTCGTCTTCCCGACGCCCGAGGGACCCATGACGACGAGCGTCCGCCCGGGGGCCACGCTCAGCGAGATCCCGTCGAGCACGCGGGTGCCCTCGAAGGACTTGCTGACGTCGTCGATCACGACCTCCGGGGCGGAGGTCAACAGATCGGTACCGGTCGTCCGGTTCACCTTCGTCATCGACGCATGACTCCTTCGGGGGGCGGCATTACCCCGACAGCGACAGTCAGCGTGCCAGACGGGTCAACGGTGACCGCCCGTCCTCAGGCTTTCGCGGTCGTCCGCCCGCGCACCGCACACCGGCTGCACGCGGTGAAGCCCTCGTCGCGCGCGTCGTCGACGGTGAGGGCCTCCGCCTCCTGGCCGTCGAGCACCTGGCAGCCGTCGACGTGGTAGCGCATTCGGCCGGGGACGATGTGCACCACGGTGGTCCCGTCGATCCCCGGCGCCGTCGCGATGTGAGCCGCCGGCGTCACCGGCTCGGCCTTCGCGGCGACCGGCTCCGCCTCCGCGGGCTCCGCCTCGGCGGCCACGGGCTCGGCCTTCGCGGCCACGGGCTCGGTCTTCGCGGGCTCGGTCTTCGCGGGCTCGGCCTTCGCATCCACCGGCTCCGCCTCCGGGGCCTCGGCCGTGGCCGGCTCGGCGGTGGTGGTCTCCGCCGCGGGCTCGGTCTCGACGGGCTCGGCCGTCGCCGACTCCTCGGCCTTCGCCGGCCCCCGGCGCAGCAGGATCACGTAGAGGACCGCGGCGACCACGCTGACCGCGAGCGCCACCCCGGCCAGCATCGTCGTGCCCGTCAGGAAGGCGCTGATGAGGAGCGCCGCGGCCACGATCACGAGAGCACCGATAAGCATGAGACCGAGGTCCTCCTGTCGAGGAGTGGCGTGCCTGGCCCCGGCATGCTATCGCCGGGTCTCGGCGAGGTAACGGGCGAGGGTCCGACGGCGCTCGTCGGTCGCCGGGACCGGCCGGGGCCGGATCAGTCCGAGGACGTCTTCGAGCGGGCGGCGATGCGGCCCGCGAGCCCGCCGACGACGGCGGCCGCCACGAACGAGTACACGCAGTACAGCGGGTTGAACGTGCCCTGCAGGAACATCAGCGGCACCACGAGGAGGTAGCTGATCACCCCCGCGCCGGCCCCGTGCAACGGCGGGTTGGGGCAGGCGATCCCGACGCGGGCGCCGGCGGAGGCGAAGGCCACGACGGCGACGAGGATCAGCCAGAACATGCCCAGCACCGGCACGTAGGTGCTGACGATCGGCTGGATGAGCCCGCCGAAGACCAGGATCATGAACCCGGTGCTGACGGCACGGGCGACGGCGCCCACGTCGACCTGCGACGCTCGGGATTCCGACGGCGCGCTGCGGGCCGACGCCGT